>JALEGK010000078.1 GCA_022763105.1 Rickettsiales bacterium
CGGTAAGCTACCTGAGGCGCACCAATATTTGCTTCTACTTTGAATTCACGCTTCAGACGATCAATGATGATCTCAAGGTGTAATTCACCCATACCCTTCAGAATGGTCTGACCGGTCTCTTCATCAGAGGTCAGACGTAGAGATGGATCTTCCGCAGCCAAACGACCCAACGCCACAGACATTTTCTCTTGGTCACCTTTGGTCTTAGGCTCAACTGCGATCTCAATCACAGGCTCTGGGAATTCCATACGCTCAAGGATTACCTTGCTGTTTGGATCGCAAAGGGTATCACCGGTGGTGGTATCCTTCAGCCCCGCGATAGCAACGATGTCACCTGCACGCGCTTCTTTTACATCTTCACGAGAGTTCGCATGCATAAGCAACATACGACCCACGCGCTCTTTCTTATCTTTCACGGTGTTGTGAACATAAGAACCAGCTTCTAGCACACCAGAATATACGCGGGTAAAGGTCAGAGAACCAACAAATGGGTCGGTCATGATTTTAAATGCCAGCGCCGATAGCGGCTCTTGATCATCTGACTTACGCGTGATTTCTTTTTCTTCATCTGCTGCATCAACACCTTTAATAGCAGGTACGTCGATTGGTGCAGGCATGAAGTCAACAACTGCATCTAGCAGAGGCTGAACACCTTTGTTCTTAAATGCCGTACCGCAAAGAACAGGTACGAAGCTCAAATTCGTGGTACCCTTACGAATACAGCTACGCAGCTGATCTTCGTTTGGCATTTCGCCGCTCAGGTACTTTTCTAGCAGATCATCATCTTGCTCAACCGCAAGCTCGATCAGCTTCTCATTATATTCTTGTGCTTTGTCAGCCAGATCAGCAGGAATATCTACTTCATCCCACTCAGCGCCCAAAGACTCATCACGCCAGATCAGTGCCTTCATTTTCACAAGGTCAATCACACCTTTGAATTCTTCTTCAGCACCGATTGGCAGCTGGCATACCAGCGGCTCAGCACCTAGGCGATCAACGATCATGTCTACGCAACGATAGAAATCCGCACCCACACGGTCCATCTTGTTGACGAAACACATACGAGGCACGCCATATTTATCAGCTTGGCGCCATACCGTCTCAGACTGAGGTTCAACACCTGCTACAGAGTCAAACACTGCAACCGCACCATCAAGCACACGTAGTGAACGCTCTACCTCAATGGTAAAGTCAACGTGGCCCGGAGTATCAATAATGTTAATACGGTATTGGTTACCGTCACGACCCGGCCAGAATGCGGTGGTAGCCGCAGAGGTAATGGTAATACCACGCTCTTGCTCTTGCTCCATCCAGTCCATGGTAGCCGCACCTTCGTGCACCTCACCAATTTTGTGAGACTTACCAGTGTAGTATAGAATACGCTCAGTCGTAGTAGTTTTACCGGCGTCAATATGCGCCATAATACCGATATTACGATAACGTTCGATTGGGGTCTGACGAGCCATCTTTGTCTAATCCTTTATCCTAAAAATCCCAGTTTACCAGCGGAAGTGACTGAATGCTTTGTTCGCTTCAGCCATCTTATGCGTGTCTTCACGCTTCTTAACAGCAGCACCACGTTGCTGTTGCGCATCCATCAGCTCAGACGCCACGCGCTCACGCATGGTGCGCTCAGAGCGCTTGCGAGCAGAAGCAATCAACCAACGAATCGCAAGCGCCATACGGCGGTCTTCGCGAACCTCAGTTGGCACCTGATAGGTAGCACCACCCACACGACGAGAACGAACCTCAATCGCAGGCTTCACGTTATCCAACGCTTCGTGGAATACGTCTACAGGGTCTTGCTTTAGCTTGTCCTGAATGATGTCAAATGCACCATATACAATACGCTCAGATGCAGACTTCTTACCGTCCAGCATAAGCACGTTCATGAACTTAGAAATCACCAGATCATTATGCTTTGGATCTGGGTTAATTACGCGTTTTTCGGCGGAATGACGACGAGACATTGACTAGAACTCCTTACTTCGGACGCTTCGCGCCGTACTTAGAACGGTTTTGTTTACGATCTTGTACGCCTTGGGTATCGAGCGTACCGCGAATAATGTGATAACGAACACCAGGCAAATCCTTTACACGACCGCCACGAATCATCACCACTGAGTGTTCTTGAAGATTATGCCCTTCACCAGGAATGTAAGCGGTCACCTCGAAGCCATTGGTCAAACGCACGCGAGCTACTTTACGTAGTGCTGAGTTCGGCTTTTTAGGGGTTGTCGTGTAAACACGGGTACAAACACCGCGTTTCTGTGGACAAGCCTGCATTGCAGGGACCTTATTCCGTTTCGTTTGCGGCTTACGGCCATAACGAACTAACTGGTTAATGGTTGGCATGAACCACTTCCTTCTTTTTCCGCGTCGATATTATTATGAAGCGTATCGACACGATAGGTTGCTATCTGTATTTACGCCTCGCAGATCAGTGTTATAGGGACATTCGTCCACAAGTACCCCTGAGCTGCGGAGGTCGCAACATAGAGATGCACCCCCTACCCGTCAAGCCAAAAATGTCACCGTTTTCATTTTTTTATTTGCACTCACATAAAGACCTGACAAATAGAATAAAAAGCCCCATCACGCAGATGCTTTTAACATGCCGTATATGCCTCTAAGGCAGAGTTTTCCACACATTCGTCAGAAGAAAATGCGCTAATATAAGAAAAAATCGTGTTTTTTTACTTGAAATAGCAATGGCCTTCACGCAGTATGCATACAAGCTCTTGTGAAAGAGAGCATCAAAACCTCAATATATAGACTTGGCAAGTGTTTGAGGGAACGCGTCCGCGCGTAGCGCGGATTAAACAATAAAGGAAATAAAATTGACTGCGTCACTTGCCCATCCACGCTCCGCAAGACGGGGTTACGCTTACAAACAATCAAACCGCACACCCGGAAATGCCAAACGTGTAAACGGCGTTCGTTTTAGCTGGTTTGTGATCGGCTCACTTTTTGGTTTGGGGATGTCATTCCTTATGAACCTGTTCGTGAGTAATGTCGTCTTCCCTAAATATCAGGACCTCATCACTGAGCAGCAAGATACCAAGCAGGTTGCTGATTTAGATCCGCTGACCTTCACCGAAGAAGATCAAAAGCCGCTTGATGAAACCGTAGCGGTACCCGCAGAGCCAGCCAAGCCAGCTTTCCCTCGCGATGTCACCATGCGCGTTGAAAAAGGCGACACGCTGTTAAACATGCTCGTGCGTGAAGAAGTGGATTATGATGAAGCCGTTGATGTGATTGGCGCGCTAAAGAAAACCTATGACCCACGCCAGATGCGCATTGGTCAGAAAATCGCGGTCACGCTGAACGCACATGCCGAAGCGACCGGCAAAGCAACCGTCGACACACTATCTATTCGCTTAAGCAAACTAGAGTCTGTGCAACTCGAACGCCTTCCCGGCGGTGCTTTTTTCGTTGAAAATCAAGTGAAAGAGCAAAAGCCGCACCTCACCTATGCGGGTGGCATCATCGATAGCAGCCTGTTCCAAACCGGATATGAGAACGATGTACCCAACGGTGTGCTTGCACAGCTAATGAACGCGTACAGCTATGATGTCGACCTTCAGCGCGAGATTCGCCAAGGCGATAAAATGGAAGTATTGTTCGAGCGCATGATGACAGAAGACGGCGATGAGGCTGGCTACGGTAAAGTTTATTACGCCATGCTAAAGTTGCGTAACGATGAGAAGAAAATCTACCGTTTTGAAGACAAGAAAGGCCATGTCGGCTTTTATGACATAAACGGCGAGAGCGTGATTAAGGCGCTTCTTAAAACGCCTGTTAACGGTGCGCGTATCTCTTCTGGCTATGGCAAACGCCGCCACCCAATCCTAGGGTACACCAAAATGCATAAAGGCGTAGACTTCGCGGCGCCAACCGGCACCCCGATTTATGCTGCTGGTGATGGTGTGGTTAAGTATCGTGGCCGTAAAGGTGGCTATGGTAACTATGTCAGCATCCGCCATAACAGCAAATACACGACAGCCTATGCACATATGAAAGGCTTTGCTCGCGGCATCAAGAATGGCGCACGCGTGAAGCAAGGACAAGTGATCGGCTATGTCGGCTCTACCGGCAGATCAACCGGCCCGCACCTGCATTATGAAGTCCATAAATATGGCTCTCAGGTGAACCCGCGCAAAGAGCGCTTTAAAACAGGGCGTATCTTGAAAGGTACCGAGCTTGCGAACTTCAAGAAAGAAGTAAACCGCATCAATGGTCGCGTGGCAGCCCTATCGAAAGAGACCACCAAAGTTGCTCGTAACGAGCAGCAATAGATTAGTCTGAATCGGAACGGGCAGCACTTTCGCGAGCAATCTGCTCAAGCATTGGGCGCAAATCGGTTACCTCAACACCGTCCTTATTCATGAGCGCTTTGACGATTGGATCGTCTAGCACATCATCCAACGGTGGCTCGATATTCGCCTTGTCATATGTAGATGCTGCATTCATGGGTTAGAGTGTTTAGCCCATATTGTGTTGCAAGTCAATGATTTAGCATGTTGCTCTGCACTATACCTTCTTGGCAACTTCTATCGCAACACGGCAACCAGCCTTGATTGCGCTGCTTAAAAGCTCATAAAATGGGGCCGACTCAGCTTCATGCTCAATGCCAATATCATGATGCTCCAACTCTTCCTCGCGGAAGGTGGTAATCGTCTCTTTCAGCTCAGACTCATCATCTGAAAGCTCATCAATTTGCTCCTGATAATGCTCGGCAATCACCGTCTCTACAGCGACCGTGCATGCCATCGCCGCCTTCTTACCCATCAGCGCCGTGCCAGCGCCAAGCGCATAACCTGCCACATGCCAAAAAGGCAATAGCGCGGTCGGGCGCACCTTGCGCTCTTTCATATAGCTCTCAAATGTCTGCAAATGCGCCTGCTCTTGCTCCGCCATATGCTTCAGCATGGGTGCGCACTCATCATTTCCCAACACCGCCAGTTGCCCTTTATAAATCTGCTGAGCACCATATTCTCCAGCGTGATTCACGCGGATCGCTTCTTCTATCTTTGCTTTACTCATGATGACTTCCTCTTTCGCAAAGCCATACCTGCCACAACCAACCCCACGCTAGCAATCACATTCCACGCTGCCATGGATAGGCCAATGAAGCGAAATGCCACATCGCTGCAAGACACCACCGGGCTATTCATGATCGCTTGGCGCAACGCATCTAGCGATTGCCCCTTACTATCAGCGGCCGTGCAGCCCGTTGCACTCTCCCACCAACCTTCTTCTATACCCACATGATAAGCAGCCAAACCGCCTTCTATTACCCATAGAATAATACAGATCAGTAATATTCGGATCAGCTTTTGCTGCTCAGGCTTCAACCATGCATAAAGGCTAAGTGCTGCTACCAACGCGTATGGCACGCGCTGATACAGGCACATCTCGCACGGATGCATGCCAAAAACATATTGAGAAATAAGCGCTGCGGCCAAGGGGACAATCCCCCCGATAAGCAGTAACAATCGTAATTGCATGATAAATGTCATGGACTGAATATGGCATGCTCAGACAAAATCGCAAGCCCATGCATTAGGGGATTGACCACAGACGTTTCATGCTTATGATGCGGCTTCTTCTCACACCATGCCTCGGTGGCGGAATTGGTAGACGCGCCGGATTCAAAATCCGGTTCTTCACGGAGTGTCGGTTCGAGTCCGACCCGAGGTACCATCTAGTATCACGAGCTTAATTAAAGCTTCATCATTTTCCCCTATACTATCTTACCTAAACACTGATTAGTCTAAGAGGATCGCATGACAGAACATGAAGCAAAACAAGTACAATTAGGAAGATTGCTAGGCGATGACAAGCCAACAATGGACGATTTTCGCGGAGCAATGAGTGGCTTAGGGAAATTAAAGGAAGACTTAGAAGCCTGGAAGCGCATGGAGCCAGGAGACAAAAAAGATGAGTTTAAAGAAGGTATCTTAGACAATTATAGAAAATACGGCTTGCCAGATCCAAAAGACATCCCACCTGAAGCTGGCTATGACCCCCGAAGAGTGATGGAGCGAGCATTTGAATTATTCACTAACCCTCCAAAACCAGTTGAAATGCCTGAATTATCCCCTGAATTCCTTGAAGGTTATCGTAACGGTTTGAAACATACTAGTGATGTACATTCCAATGGCTCAGAAAGATTTTCTTATGAGGAAGTATTGGAACAAGCCAAAAAAGCCGCAAAGTCAGCAGGCGTTGAAGGAAACGCAGACTATATAGACGACTTTATGAAAGGTTTTGGTTCGGCAGAGCAGCAATTAGGTGATAAAGACACCCGACCCGGCCCAGACATGGACCGCAGCGCACCGTTAATGTGATTTGGACCTGCTCGCTTTATAAATCCCATATAAACTGACGCCTATCCACGCCACTTCAATGACAAAAGTGCCTAAATTCCAGTAATGTAACAGCGACATCATAATGAATATCGCGCCAAACAGATTCATGAGATGATAGCGCATATCCGTGCTAGTCAGCTTTTCAGCGCTTAGCAGGCCATAAGCCCCCAATATAAGAATCGCGCCGGTTACGCTTGATATATTCGCTAGTAAATGTCCGCTAATCATGGGTGTAACTTTCTATTCAGCCAGCGCAGCATCGGGCGCTCGATCTTTGCATAATAGACCAATACAAACGCAATGAAACTCACACATAGCGATGTGTTGAAAAGCGTGAGTGATAGCGTCGATTCATCAAACCAGTCTTTCGTCAGATGGTAAAAGCTAAATAAGTAAGCCGTCATCCATAGATAAATCGAGTATGACGCATCCCCCATGCGAATCATCAGCCATTGTTTACACACCCAACGCTCATTGACTTCCATACTCACCATTGCATAGACCAAAGGCGCATACACCAACAGATACAGCCATGCACGTAAATCTCTATGGAATGGGTTGGCGAACCCTTCTGCGTAAACCCATGTGCCCAGCCAAACCGTAAAAACGAACATGATAACGCTGAAAAACAAGGCAAAATTAGCAAATGGCATGGCTGTTCGGTGCAGTAAATGGCCTATCCAGACGCCTGCCACAAATTGTAGCCAGTATGGCGAGAAGAGAAAGGCCCAGAAAAAATCGATATTGCTGTAATCCATCCAATATTGTGCAATGGCGACAATGATCGCCCAGCCCGATAGCACCGGAAGGATTGATTTCGGCACCATCAACAGACAGGCCAGTGCGAGATAAAAAAACAGTTCATAATTAAGGGTCCAGGCTGGAATCATAATGTGATCTGTGAGGTGTTGCGGAATAAACAACACCACGGAAGCCACAGGATCCAACATGTCGAGCGGTCTCAGCCCCATTTCGTAAACCAGGTAAGTTGTGGGAATCAAAACCACCCAATAATTGGGAATGATACGGATACAGCGCTTGAGCATGAACGATAGCGAAAAACGCAACTTGCCGCCAAGCCCTTGAGTTACATGGTAATTGATAAATCCACTGATGACGAAGAACAAATCGACCCCGCTATAGCCAAAATGGCTCATCCATTTGACATAATCCGGGTCTATTCGCTGCAGATACCCTTCCAGATGAAAGCCAACCACCATCAACACGGCGGCAGCCCTCAACATTTGGATATTTAACAGGTTACTAGGCACATTCATCCGCGTGTCCTCATTTTAAGGAATCGGATCATCGGCTGCTCAACGCATTCACTTAATTTAACACTAGATATCAATACAATAACCATTGTGATAGGCATAAAGACCGCATAGGCAATCATCGGATCTTCAATAGGACGCATTCCCAATACAAGCTCCCAAAGCTTGCCACAGACGATATAGAGGATGTCATGCAGTAAATACAGGACATACGACGCCCCACCCAAACGCAGCCATATGCGCGGAAAACTTGCGATTTTCCCTATTCGCTCTGCCTGAGTCAGTCCAAACATCAATAACCCAAAACCAATGCCCAATACCGTACAACGCTCAATGAATATCGTGTAATGACCAAATTTCTGCTTCGCCTCAAGCGACACAATACCCCAAATAAGCCCACCAATAGCTATACATGCGCCCATTAGCGCAATTGCGAGCAGAGTCCGCCCATTGGTTATATATGCAGGCTGATGCAGCAAATAGCCGACCAATAACCCGCATAAAAACTCAAATTGGTAGAAGCTACCGAAATACATCGCCCAATTGTAGCTGGGGCTAGGCTGATAGATGAAGAAGAACTGCGCCACGATAAGGGCTATCAGCCACACAACCGCCCCTTTCCAGAAATGCTTCCCTAAACAAAACAGCATAAGCGCGCTAATCGCATAAAAAAGCAGCTCAAAATGTAAAGACCATGCGACGGGTATAAATTGCTCAGCAATACGCTGCGGAAAAAGCACCAGCGCTTTGACATAATGCTCGACCTCAAGTGAGCCGCGATAGCCCGTCCATAGCGCCACAACCGCCGCAATCGCGCAGATCAGCCAATAGGTCGGGTAAATACGCACCAACCGCTTAACCGTAAAGCGCCATGCATAGCGTGGTGTATGCAGGTGTGGCTGGATGGTATAGGCAATGACAAAGCCGCTAATGACAAAGAATAGATCAATGCCCACCCAGCTAAAGCCTTTGGTGTAGTTATCGATGCCTGCATAATTATCGAGATGCCCAACGGCAATCAATAAAGCGGCAATAGCACGAAGAATCTGTATCGAATAAATCTGCTGCATGACACACTTCTACGGTGCATGCACCAGATGCGCAAATCCTTATGCAGATTTTAGGATGCCAAACAGCTCATCTTTGAGTTTTAAGCGTTTCTTTTTGCAATCCTCAGCATATTCATCCGAAGTATTATCGACACCCTGCTCAATACGGATCACTTCCTTATTCACCGTATGATAATCATCAAACAACTTACGGAAATGGTTATCTGATTGCTTCAGTTCATGAATCTTTTCCTCATACTCAGGAAACTCATGATGTAAATCGTGTGGCTCTCCAAACATGGCAATACTCCTTCTGTTTCAGTTAAGACTGAAACTAGCAAGAGACGCCAACCTCACATTGACCAAAATCAATAGCTGGAAAAGTTAGGCAGCCTCAATGTCAGAATCACCGTTTTTCTCATCCTCAAGCGCCTGACGCGCTTTTGGTGAAAGCAGGATATTCAGCTCTTTGAGTTGTTTCTCGTCTACGGTTGATGGTGCACCCATCAGTAGATCTTCGGCACGCTGATTCATTGGGAAGGCAATCACCTCACGAATGTTCGGCTCATTCGCAAGCAACATCACCATACGATCAACTCCTGGCGCAATCCCACCATGCGGTGGTGCACCGAAGTGGAACGCACGCCATAGCGCGCCAAATTTCTCTTCCAGAATCGACTCATCATAACCCGCAATATTAAACGCCTTCTTCATAATGTCTGGGCGGTGGTTACGAATCGCACCAGAAGACAGCTCTACGCCATTACACACAATGTCATACTGGTACGCTTTAATCGCCAGCAACTTCTCATTGTCACCCTCAGCGGCTTCAATCACTTCTAGACCACCTTGTGGCATCGAGAATGGGTTGTGAGAGAAATCAATGCGCTTCTCATCTTCATTCCATTCAAAGAATGGGAAATCAACAATCCAGCAGAATTTGAACACGCCTTGCTCGATCAGATCAAGCTGTTCACCAATCTCGGTACGCACCACGCCCGCAATCGTTGCGGCTTCTTCTTCTGAACCTGATGAGAAGAAAATCGCATCGCCATTACTCAAGCCTGCTTTCTCTTTCAGTGCTGCATGCTTGTCCGCATCCAAGAATTTCGCAATCGGTCCTTTGCCCTCACCATTCTCATCATAAATGATATAGGCCAAGCCCTTCGCGCCATTTTCTTGAGCGAAGCCAATCATTTTATCGAAGAAGCTACGTGGTTTGTCATGGGTCTTCGGTGCGGGAATCGCGCGGATCGTGCCACCGCCCTCAATAATCTTATTAAAGATACCAAAGCCAGAACCAGCCCATACATCGGTTGCATCGACAATCTCGATTGGGTTACGCAGATCTGGCTTGTCGTTACCATACTTTAACATCGACTCAGCATACGGAATGCGTGGGAATGGTGCAGAGGTCACCTCCCAGTCAGAGAACTCCTTGAAGGTGCTTTCCATCACCGGCTCAATAGCGGCAAACACATCTTCTTGTGTTGCAAAGGCCATCTCGATATCGAGCTGGTAGAACTCGCCCGGCGAACGGTCTGCACGCGCATCTTCATCACGGAAGCATGGCGCAATCTGGAAATATTTATCAAAGCCAGAACACATGAGCAGCTGCTTAAACATTTGCGGCGCTTGTGGCAGCGCATAGAATTTGCCTGGATGCACACGGCTAGGCACCAGATAATCACGCGCACCCTCAGGAGAAGAAGCCGTCAGAATTGGCGTCTGCACTTCGGTGAAATCTTGCTGAATCATCGCCCAACGCAAATGCTGGATAATCTTTGCGCGCATCACGATGTTCTTGTGCAGATTCTCGCGGCGCATATCAAGGAAACGATATTTCAAGCGCGTTGCTTCTGGAAAATCTGCCTCCTCATTATTCACCAGCATCGGCAGCTGATCAGCCTCAGACTCTAAATGGAACTCTGAAATCTTCACCTCTACATCACCGGTAGGCAGCTCAGCGTTAATCGCCTCATCATCACGCTTAATGACTTCGCCAACAATCGTCACCACCGACTCATTACGCAAATGCGTCAGCTTCTCGAATGCTTCATGGTCAGACTCGGCCACACACTGCGTCACACCATAATGATCGCGCAGATCAATAAAGACCAACTGACCATGATCACGGGTACGGTGTACCCAGCCAGAAAGTTTAACCGTTTGGCCGACATGCTCGGCACGAATAGCGTCGCAAAAATGGGTGCGATAGGCGTGCATAACAATTCCTTGTTTTGTATTGGTTTGTCTTCGTTGCAGTGGTATAG
>JALEGK010000079.1 GCA_022763105.1 Rickettsiales bacterium
CTCATCATCCAGTGCTGCAATGCTAAAGGTGTAGGTAACGGTTGCTTCGTAACCAAAATCACCACTCCAGCTCACGCCCCAGACAAGTGCTTCGGCATTGTCGGTCAGCGGACCAGATGCCATCGGATCAAGCAGCGTGGTTTGCTCTGCTCGCAGAGCGGTATTATAGCTAACCGGATTCTGTGCGTAGTGATCGAACGTCTGTTGGTTCTGATTTTCCTGATTACAAGCGCAAATGTAGCACATTGTGCTCCCCTCCCAATGGTATTGTTTTTTTCATACTATATTGAAAAAGCGAATAAATGGTTAATTCTGGGGCGGGTTTGTTTAGAGATAAAGGGGGATTAATTCATGCCCATAATAATCTGATCATCATCTTTACCGTTATGGCTTCCTGATCGGCCATGTTCAGCATGCATTGTGCGGTGATAAACGATATCGCGCACCTGCGCTTCGGCTTCGGCAATTTCGCGCAACTCTTTCATTTCTGATTCAAGTCGCTGGGTCATTTCTTTATTGCCGCGCGCGCCCATAAAGTCGCGACGCACACTATCCATCTCATCCAGAAGCTCCACACGTGTGTGCTTATCAACGATTTGCTGCGTTCCCGACTTAAGGCCATGACTTAGGCTGCGGCGGTCGCGGCTTTGCCAATCATCGCGATGCGAGTATTTCGTGCCAATCTTACGGTCATCCACCGCGCGGCCATTGGCTAGCACATGAATATGCGGATCAGATCGATTAACGGGTTTGTCTGGGTCTACGGTTTGCACTTTCAGTATGCGATCAGAACGAAACCCGATCTTAGGTTTTACGCCTTCTTCTTCAGGGACCATAATCGACCCACCGCCGCCCGTGCGGTAAAAGACGTCTGATGGTGCTGTAGAGTCATCTATGCCTTCAAACCGATCCTCTTCCCCCGACCAATTAGGTCGCGCTTCCTGAGGCACAAAATCATCAGGCTTGGTTAAGATATAGTCGGGTCGTCTTCGTCTGCGTACTGCCATAGCGTCATTTCACTTCATTATTCTATGCCTCCAGCATAGCACAAGGATGTGACGCTTTTATGAAGGGGTAATGGGTTGTTTTAACTAGACAATATCGAAGCTGTCAGCCGTCAGGTTCGTACTGGTGTAAATTGTGATGATATCATCGCCACCAAAATTCAACACCGCCGATGAGCCATCGAAGCTGACCATATCCAGCGCATCCTGACCAGACGAGATGCCCGAGCCATTCAGATTGGCCTGCAGTTGAATAATATCTTCGCCGACCGAGAAGCCGTAAATGTAATCCGTGTCATTATCGGAATAGAAGAAGAAGGTGTCGCTACCAGAGCCACCCGCCATCGAATCATTACCATTCTGGCCGACAATGTAATCATCGCCATCTTCACCGAAAATTTCGTCATTATCCAGGCCGCCCCAGCAGGTGTCGTCGCCGGTGCCCAGATAAATCACGTCATTACCGCCATTACCCACGACCGAGTCGTTACCCGAGCCCGCGACAATATAATCCGGATCATCATTCGGGTGCGCTACGCCACCACCGCCAGCCAGATAGTCATTGCCTTCCTGACCGTAAATTGAGTCTTCACCGAGGCCGCCATAAATGGTGTCATTACCACCTTCGGCGCTTAGGTCTTTGAAGCCGCCATAAATGGTGTCATTACCTGTGTTACCATACACCAGGTCGCTGCCTTCCTGACCTTGAATTTCATCGGCAGAATCATCAGCATCTGCAATGGCGCGGCCACCATAAATCGTGTCGGCATTCGAGCTGCCGGTAATGGTGTCAGAACCCAAACCACCATAGCTCTCACCAAAATAGCTTTCTAAAATGATCACCGTGTCATCGGTATCAACGCCGCCATACATCCACGCCTCATCATCATCAAATGAATCGACAGCGTCGCCATTTGTATCGCCGCCACCATCATTGCTGCCATCAATGGTCGATGAGTCAAATCCCGATGCGACGCCATATAGTTCCTGAAGGCCTGCAATATCGACTTCCTGATATTCCGTCTGATAGCCTTCATCACCGTTATGATAAGACATGACAGAATTATCCCATGTGTCATGTGCTTCGGGCAGTACATCAGCTGAATCGTGAGAGGAATATTGCCCGGTATGCTTCAGACCAATCACGTGGCCCAGCTCGTGCATGAGCACCTGATAGTCATAACCTCCCGGATTTTCAAAGTCAGAATAGCTCGTATCAATACCCGCGGTGCCGTGTGAAAAGTCCGTGCCGAAAGAATAGAAATTCGCAATACCTGCTGCATTATACTCAGCAAAGATATCACCAATATAGAAGGTGATTTCCGCATCGCCCGGATCGCTCGCTTCGGTAAAGCTCAAATTGGTGAACGTGCCGATATGTTCGAACAGATCAAGCGTGACCGCTTGCTCTGCCGAGTTAAAGCCGCGCAGATTATCGGCATAGACAATCGACATATCGATGTCTGCAATATCAAAGGTGTAGGTAACCGTTGCGGCCTGACCTGCGCCATCCGCCCAAGTGTAGCCGGATAGAACCGCAGAGGTGTAATCCGCCGCATCGCTATAGCTCAGTGACGCGTAAGGCTCACTGCCCAAGGTCGCATTGACTTCGATGTGATCTGGCTTGTTTTCTTGCTCATATGGCTGGTTGACGCAGACGAAACACATTTCCCTAATCCTTATTATTGTTGAGTTCTTGCCGTTAATAACAAGTTACCAAACAACTCTTAACGACGGGTTAAACATTGCTGCAATTTTACGGAGTTTTTACAGGGGTTTGAGCAAAGGCTTGCGAGCGCGCTAATCCATGCGCGCTAACCATATTGAAGTGATTGAATATTAAGTTTAAGCTTACAGCTCGGTGTAAGGCTTATCCGAATCAGATGTTTTCTTCGGCTCTTCCTTTTTAGGCTCTTCTTTCTTTGCTTCTTTGAATGCTTCTGGCAAATCCTCTTTGCTTGAAAGCGTTGGGGTAGGGGCAGAAACAGGTGCTGCCTCAGCAGGCTTGTTACGAATAAAGATGCTCAAAGGGTTGCCCACTTTACGAAAGATCATGCGCAAGATAAGGGCAAATAACCAGAACCCGACAATAATCACCGGAATCCACGGCAGTGTCTCGCCAACAAAACGCACCACACTGGCGGTATTGTTCAGCAAGCCTTGCCATGCTTGGCGGAAGCTGTTTTTGAAGCGGTCATAGCTGATGTCAGCCATGCGGTAAGGCACGGTGTAGTTGACATTGACCGTTGCTTTGCCGGTGATCGTGCTCAAGTGACGCAATTGTGCGGTTTGCGCGTCAATCTGAGACTGCACGCGGGTCAGCTCGCGCTCGATTTGCAAAATCTCATTCACCTTCTCAGCCTTTGGGCTATCAAGCAGCTTGCGCAGACGATCACGCAGCGCTTCTAAATTCTTTAGGCGCTCTTCCGTGTCGATATATTGCAGGGTCTTATCGTCAGAGCTGACTTGGTGGCTTTCGACTTCGCCTTCACCAGACCCCAAATAATCGAGGTAATCGACCAGCTTCTCAGGGGCAATGCGGGCATTCAGGTGGCCGTTGCTGCCACGATTCACTTGTGAGGTGAGAATCTCGCAGCCCAACTCAATACATTTCAGATAATCGCGACGGAAGCGTGCTTGCAGCTTGTCTGCTGCCGTGTGAATCGCCATATGGTGCGTTTCTGCGATGCGTTTATTTTTGACCTGAGAGCGGTCCATCGCCATCGCACCCGGCGACGTCATCTTCATAGAGCGCGCAGCCTGAGGGGCCGCCCCGCCAAACGCCATATCGGCGTCATGCATCAGCGCCACTTCTTGGCTCATCGGCACGCCAGAGCTGTATTCCTCGAACATCGCCTGCTCGTCATCAAAGCAGCCAGACAGTAATAATGCAGCACAAACAAGAGGGTAGAGGCGACGGATGATCATTGAGTGACTCCCTGATAGCTCAAATCATTCAGCAACTTAGGTAAAACTCTCACAAAAAACAAGAGCGCAATGCGCGCTGTTAAAACATTTTTAACCACCTGCGTGATATGGTGGGTTTAGTTCGCAAAAGCGGGCATTGGGCGAAAAGACCCAAACATCTAAAAACTTTGTACGGGATGGTGAGGCTAACGAACGTATTGGAGGCTTCATAGTGAACCAAGAACAACAACCTACCTTGACCGCGCTTGATGCGTGCCAGCACTTACTAGACATCGCAAGAGTAATGGATTCTCAATGCCTGAAACGCCCAGTCTACGCCTTCGTAGAAGTTGCGGCGGAATGTCGGGCCATCGGCTATTTATGGCTGAATGATATGCATATTCAATTGGTCAATGAGCCAATGGAATTCAAGCAAAAACTCACCGGAGAGAATCGCGACGAAATCAATTCCATCCGTAACACCATCGCCAAAGATTTATCGGTCCGTATCGATAAGCTCTGGGCAGAGGTGAACGATCTGATGGATACGGCAGGGCTGCCAAGCGTGGCGCTGGCCGAGCTGGATATGAATGATATCCGCACCGCATTCCAAGCATATATCAGCTGCAAAGAGTCGAGCATGAATACGCTGGGCTTAGACGCAGTCGAGCAGATCGAGCGTGTCGCACAAGCGATGCTCAAGCGCGCTTAATTTTCAACGATTACACTAGGCTAAGAAAATGGCGTATCCCAGATGAGATACGCCAGTGGTTTGACAACGAGTTATTAGGATAATTTCGATTATCTATTAAGCAGGGAATCGCTCCCTACTTGCCGCGCCATGCTTCCGCGACATATTCTTTTTCGTTCCACAACACGCACAGCATCATCATGAGCTGAACGCCAAGTACAGAAAGTAGTAGGTATGAACTCAACATCATCACCTCCTACATTCTGCGGGTATAAAGGGTTGGATCAAGCACCGGATGCACATGGCGGCCAGCAGCAATGAAGCGAGAGGTCGAAGAAGGCTGGTAACGCCATTCGCCATTCTCGAAAATCGCGACACTGATCGATGCTGCAAGCTCCAGCTCCTGATCTTTATACGTGTAGCTCTCATCTAGAGACTTCTGTAATTTATTGATGATCAGCTTGGTCGCACGTTCCATATATTTGCTGTGATCATCCAGCAATACAAGGAACTGATCGCCACTATAGCGCGCCAAAATATCGGTGTTGCGCAGGGTGGTGCTCATGCGGTAAGCCGCTTCCATCGTGGCTTTCTGCGCGGCGTCTTCGCCGTGCTCATCAGCCATATTCTCAATGCCATATACATCGACGAACATTACCGCCAATTTACGCTGCCAGCGGTCTGCACGTTGCATTGCATGTTGCAGATGCTCGTGGAACAGACGGCCATTGGGCAGGCCGGTCATGTCATCATAGTTTGATTTCGCGCATTGAGTCTGCTCGGTATTCTTGCGACGCATTGATGATTTCAGTGCAAATTCTAGCACCTTGCCATCGCTGTGGCACTTATCCAGACATTCCTGAGCGCCTTCCTCTAGGGCGCGTAGGGCAATGTCATCGCCGCCCATGCCTTTGAGAACGATCACCGGAATATTCGGGTTCTCGCCACGAATCGCACGCAGATTATCTAATGCGTTAGATTTCTTAAAATCAAGATCAAGTAGCACCGCATTGTAGCCATCCGAACGTACACCGCGAAGAGCCTCGCGAATATCATTCACATGTACCACCTGGTACTCACCTGAATCTGAATTACTAGCTAATAATGCCTGCATAAGCATGGCATCGTGGGAATTATCCTCAATATGAAGAACTTTGACAGTCATAGCTCACCTCCTCTTTGTCATGTGCGCGTCAAGCTCTGTTAAACGGCTTTTTTGCTGTATTTTTACAAGGGTCGTTATTAATGCCCTTTGTATCAAATTTACGGAAAAAGAGTTAAATAAGCGTTAATAAATTAATTTTTATTCGCTTTTTTTCAAAAAAAATAAGGAGGGCTAAAAAGCCAAGAAAAGAGAGTGTGTTAGCTTACTTGTTTTGGCCGTTGCCATTGACTAGCGCGTGGGTTTCGGTGTCATCGACACGGTCGCGGACGAAACTACGCACCGCCGGATCACGTTGTGTCGCCTTCATACGCTCCATTCCATCGTAGATTTCGCGCTTCACATAGAGCTTCACAGTCAGCGAATCTTCGCCGTGAGTGTTTCTCATTTGACCAACGCGAGTCTCTAATTCCTCAAGCGAAATACCATGCTGTTCCACTTCGCCTGCCGCGTTCTTGCTCGATAGAATCATAGAAGTCGGCACTTCCTCAACACCGTTGGTCGCGGTAAATGGCTCGACATCAAGCATCTGGCCTTCCAGCGCTCGCTCCAGCGATTTCACTTGTGCTTTACCAATATCAGAAATCTGGCTGCCAATCTCATTAGCAGCAAGACGCAGATGACGTTCCAAGCGGGAATAAAGTGGTGCATAGCGTCCCACATCATTGAGTATCTCTTGGGCTGGCGTCGCATCTTCAATCGGGATAGAAGGCGGCAGGCGGTCGCGCTCAAAGCCGATTCCAATGTCAAATTCTGCCAGCCTTTCGCTAAGCGGGCCGCTTAGTTGGTCATAGATTTCTTCTAACTCTTCACGCATCATGCTCTGCACCGACCCGCGATGGAACTCAACATCATCCAGCCCGCCACTGACCATCTGGTTCAGACGGAAATTGAGATCCTGAAAACGTTGGGCCATATCGCTAAAGGCTTCGCGTGTTTCAATTAAGCTCTGTAGACGTTGCTGTCGTTCACTCAGATAATCTTTTGCCTCGACTAACTCGCCGTAACGCTGCGGGATATGAAGCGCGCGCTGATCTAGCTGCTGATGGATTTGGCGAATCGGCTGCATGTCTTGCGAGTTGGAAATATTAAAGACCAGTGCTACCTGTTCACCAATTGCTGTGCGGGTGGGTACGCGGTTTAGCATCTCATGCGTTTGGCGTTCACGTACCACCACCGGCTTATTGCGTGCCCGCGCGGTGATGCCAACCAATGTGCTCGTCTCCTTATTGACATCATAGCCCGGCTTATTGCGTTGCAGTTGCTCATCTTCTTCCGGCTCATCAAAGCGCGACTTAATGATCGGCAGCATCTCACCTGCGGGAATTTCTTCTGTAGGGTCTTGTGTGAGGGGCTGCATCGCCTGTTCTACAGCGGTGCGAATACGAGTATCGCATTCATCCGTCGTGAGCTCATCTTTGTGCTCATTGCGGCGGCGCATATTTTCTAATTCGATGGCGCGCTGCTCACGCACAATGACACGCTCGCGAATAAGGCCTTCAAGTTTTGGGGTAGGGAAGAGAGCAAGAATATTGCGCTCTGGTCCCATGGCATTTTCTAGCATGACAGGTGCACGGGTCATCAGCCCTTCGGATTCAAGCAGATCGACCATCTCTTCGGTTTCATCCGTCGCACGAAGAATTAACATATGGCGGGCACTGGTGGCGCCATCTTCTAACTTGGCCATCCAGTCGCGTAGCACGCGGATCTCGCCGCGGTAAATACGCAGATTAAGATTGATGTCATCCACGGCGCGTGCCGCCGATTTCGCACGAACAGAAGCGGCACGAAGCGCGCCTTCGCCTTCGCCTTTTAAGTATCCTGCATCTGCACCGGCTTCATGAGCACCGGCTTCAATGGCAGAACTTACTTGATGCACTTGAGCGAGACCAGCCGCTAATCCTTCTAAATGTGCAATGCGTTCTTGCATGGCAGTAATGTCGTCAGCCGTAGGCACTTGTACATTAGCCCAGAGTAATTCTTTATCACAGATTGCATCGAGTGCGCGTTCCTGAGGCGGTTTCGGTGGTTGCTTTTTGCTTTCTTCATCTTCTGTCGATGATGTTTCTAGTGCCGCTTCATCTTTGAAGTAGCGTTGCACCACTGTAGTAGCAATTTGCGATGGGATAGTCGCATCGGATTCACCGCGCACCGTATGGCTTTTACCAATCACGGTATGCGCATCTGGGAAGCGTGCACGTGCCGATTCTAGCATCTCTTCATCAAGTGTAATGGCCAGTGTTACTGGCGAGAATGGGCTAGTGCCGGTTTGCTTGTTAGTACGGCGCACACAGCCAAGCGCTCGGAAGCGTTCATCTTCTTGCAATGCCTCATACTGAGATCGAAATAGCTGCACATATAGAGTGGGGGTGGTCTCAGTCGTCACGTCGGTTCTGAATTTCTTACGTGCCCCATCTCTTCTTTCTTTTTTCGTGCGGGTATCGATCTGTTTTCTACTGGTCTTGATCACATTTGCAAAAGCAACGCCGGCATAGCCATCGCGGTCACGAACCGATTGCAGCATGTCTTCAACCGATTCTAAAAACTCGCTTTGCACTATTGCGCGTTGCATTGGGTCTTCTAATGCTTTTCGAGCGGCGGTAATTTGACCGCGGGTTGGACCTTGGCCCGTATTATCTGATTTGGCAGCTTTCGCTCTTTCTTTGCGTCTGCCGCGAGGCTGATCTTTTGGTTTATCTTTTGGGGGGGCATAAATTTGCGGCTCGATCTGCTCGGTTACGCTACGATCAAGCACTTCCAGATTGGCAGTCTGATGGTCTAGGCCATTAACGACAAACTCACTATTTTTAGCGCCTGGTAACATGTTACGACTCACGCGGGCTGGCAGCTCCTGATTGCTGATATCGCGCGCTGCATCAGCACTAATCTTAATGCGAATAATACTCGGGCGTTGATTCTCAGCCGTTACAAAATGTGGATCAATCCGGTCATTTTTCACTTCGATATTATCAACGAAAGTCTGCGCACGTTTGGGTTGGTCTGCAACAATATACATATAGGCATTCTCTGGCTCACCCTGTACCGCGCCCATATAGAGCTGACGTATATGCATGTAGTTTTTGCTGGCATGATCATATTTGCGATCAAAAATACTGGTCTTGAATTCGTAAGCCTTTGGTGGCTGCTCGGCCTGAGCATGCGATCCTAAATAAGGTTGAAGTTGGCGCAATGTGTCATCATCAACGCGGTAAAAATCGCTATTACCTTTTATACCTGAAGAGGCCAGCGAAACGGGTGGCTGACATTTAGACGGGTCGGTGATGGCCTCTATCACATCGCGTTTGGTACTATCAAAATGAAGTTGGCGGATCAGTGTGCCATCAATCTGACGGTATTGGCGATGGCGAGTAATGGCATCTTCAATCTGCGCAGCATATTCTGCTAGCGGCTTGGGTCCTTCATTTGATGGAGAAGTATCTTCTAATGCCTCTTCTAAATCAGCACCATCATCTTCGATTAATTCCTGTTCAACGTCGTAATTTTCAACTGTTCCGATCGAGGTGGCTGCAATATCGGCGAGTCCCATCAGATCATACTCACCTGCATCAATCTCGGCTTTGAGGTCATCATCCGTAATGTAATGCGATAACGGCACAGCGTGGTTGCTTGGTGTATGGGCAATAGCGAGCGCAATTTCATGTGGAATCTGCGCAATCCCAACGCCACCAAAACCATCGTAAGCACTCTGCACGTGATAGCCATGGCGTGGATTATCGCGTCCGCCTTTACGTGCAATCAATCCGGCTTTGATTAACTCGGATTGTACTAGCGGCATATCGTCGGTACGGATGATCACAAAATCACTTTTCTCATCCGAGTCATCATCCACATAGCCTTGTGCGAGTGCCACACGAACATCATCATCCATACCTAGTTTAAGAATAAGAGGCTCGTGCGCACCTTCATGAATGGGTACACCTTGTTCTATGAGGTGATCGTTCAATTTCTCTTTGATACGGCAGCGATAATAGGTTTTTCCTTCTATCGTCTCGGTAATCAGATTACCGACAGTTGCTCCCGATTTTATAAGTTTTTCAGCCTGTGCTTGATCTTGTGTGTAGAAGGATAGTGGGGTTTGTTTCTTGCCTTTAGGTGATTCTGTTGAAAGGTCAAATAGATGACGTAAATCTGGCCATGGCGGTCCTTTAAGCGATGGCTCTGGATACACACCATTTTCGCCATCACAATACTCAGCGATCAGCTCAGCTATCTGTTTGTTTGATAAGCCTTTGTCGCCTTTATTGCGCTTTTTTTTGTCTTTGCCTGCCATCCCGTGCTCATTTTAATGTGACACAGACTAAATGTAACACGAGCAAAGCGCATATAGTGTGAAGATTGCGCGAATGCTGCACCAGCGAACAAAAATATTGGGCATGTATAACAGTGGTTTAAGTTGAAAATGACAGGAATTGTCACAAAAGCTTCACAATACAAATATGAGCTTTCTGTTACAATCTAATGACAGGTGAATGAAGGTGGAACAAAACAAAAAACCCACCACGACCAAAGCAGGCAAGACAACGAAAATACCGCCCGCAAGATAAGGAAGCACATAAGAACATCACGAATTCCTGGGGAGGAATCCATGGCAGGCCGATACGTCAAAAGCGACGCCATTGGTTATATTCAAGAGCGTTTATCTAGTTACTATCACGGCAGCCCCGATAAGATTTGGGGCCCTGGTTTTCAACGTGCGCTTGAAAGATATAAAGATGCCGCCAAAGGCTATCCTGAAACCCATCCGGTTATAAAAAAGCTGCCAAACCTGAATGATCCACACGAAAAGCAACTGGCCTATGCCGAATTGCTAGCAGCCGAGATTAAGCGCACCATTGCACAGCAAGAGGCGCTAAACGCTACGGGCGATTATCAGGTGGGGCCTGCTGATGGCATTCGCGGTAATGCGACGATGAGAGGGTTTAAGGCATTCAAATCGGCCTACGAAGCAAAACGCGCAGAACATCCGGCGATGCCAGAATTCCCTGCCGACCTCGATGCGCTAGACCCAGAGAAAATTGCTGCCTTGCAAGGGCATATTACCAATCCACCACAGGCGGATAAAGTCGCCGCGCCAAAAGAGGAAAAGTCAGTGTCTGGCTTTGGCGTGGATCCATTTAAACTGATGGGTGCCGCTAAAATCCCAGCGCAAGCTGCAGTGGTCGATGTGAAGCAGGAATATGTGCCGCCTAAAATGCATAAGGAAGCAGGCTACAGCACAGCCGATGTTGGCTCTTTCCAGATGGATGTCTTTAAAACGCAGATGATGCTGACGGTGCTCAGCCAATACGGTAAAAAGGACCCTGACACCCCGAATTACGAAAAGAAGATTGGCAAAATGGATGGCCGTTTTGGTGGGGCTGTAAGCGGCGCCCTGAGTCTGTTCCAAGACAAGCACCCGGACCTAGAGACCACTGGTAAACTCGATGTCGCGACATGGGACGCCATTCATACGGCCTATAACGCGATTCCGAAAGATCAACGTGTGGCAATGGAAACCAGTTTAAAAGCAGAGCTGCTTGATGGAGGCCACAGTGAATTGAAGAACCCGAACAGCCCACGCCGCTTGATGGCAAGTGCCTTGGTGGCAGAAGAATTTGGGTTGAACGTGGAAGATGCGTATGCGCTGAGTCAAATGCCGGCAGGGCGTTGGTCGAAGGGGCATTTTCGTATGATTAAAGATACGGACGCAACCATCACGGAAGATGGCAACTTAAAGCAGGTGAGCGGCAAGGGAACCTATTATGCGGGACGCTGGTTGAATACACCGGTTGCAGGCTCCTCTAAGCATTATAACGAAATGTATCATCAGGCATGGCATTACACATTTGCCGCTAACAATGTAGATGAAAGGCAAGTGATCCAGAATGATGGCAGAGGTATCATGCCCAGCAGTAATGCAAAATTAGGGCAAGTATACCGTACCGATAACGGTGTGTTGGTGTTGTGTAATTCCTCAGGTGGTTTTGGTTTGTACAAAGACCGTGTCGCAGATTTAGCGCCAGCGGCAGCAAAAGCGAACCGAGCTGATTACAAAAGAGAAGGTGTGGTGCCAATCAAGCTGGATTACGAACAAGTTGCCACCATGGCCTATTGGCGTCGCCAGCAAATATTAGGGCTTTATGTACCAGAAGGGGTACAAGCCGATATCGATAAATACCTGATTGATAAAGGCAAGGATCCACGTGCTCATGAGGGAATGGTCGTTGGTGATGCCGGCGATAAAGGTCTGATACAACTTGCGAAGGCTGCTGAGATTTCTTCTGAACGCATGCCAGTCAAAGATGATAATCGCCCGCCAACCGATGTGGAGCTACAATCAGTGCGCGCACAAGATCAAGACAGACAGCAGTCAACCCGAATCATGCAAGCCTAGCTGCTTGCTGGCAGCGTAAAGTAGATACGCGCTCCGGCCTCTACCTTTTCATCAAACCAGATCGCGCCGCTATGGCGCTCGACAATCTTTTTAGCAACCGCCAAGCCAATACCGTTACCGGCATATTTGTCTTCGGGCACACCACGGCGCAGCACGGCGAAGATACGCTCATGGTTAAGCTCTTTCACACCGATACCATTATCTGTAACACAGAACTGCCATTGCCCCGCATCTACCTGCTCAGCACTAACAGTGACGCGCGGAATATTCCCTTCTGGCTGATAGCTCAGTGCGTTCTTCACGAGGTGATACATCAATTGCACGATCTGCTTGCTATCGGCATGGATGGTGGGAAGCGCTTCTACGGTGATCACAGCCTCACTCGATGCGATCAGTTCCTCTAATTCTTCCAGTGCACTGCTGGTGCAGTGATTGCAATCGGTTGTCTCAAACGATTTGGCTTGTGTGTTCACGCGTGAAAACTCTAACAGCGCATCAATCAAAGACTGTCCGCGTGCGGCACTGCTAATAATATAGCCTAAAAATTTCTGTGATTTCTCATCTAGCTGGTCTCCCATCTGCGCCTGAAGCAAATCGGCGAAGCCTCCCATTTGGCGAAACGGTGCTTTTAGGTCATGCGAAACGATATAGGCATAATTGGCATATTCTTCGCGCAACGCTTCCAGCTCTTTTTCGCAACCACTCTGTGCCGTCTCATCGTCTGCTATGTTGAGCGGCTCATTCATGTGTTAGGTGTAATAACGGTCGGGAAAGAAAGGGTGATGACGGTGCCAAAATTCTCACGCGATTTAATCTCGAAACGGCCATTGAGAATTGGCATAAGTGATTGGACCAAATACAGCCCTAAACCTGTACCCGAAACACCTTCTACATTGCTGGCACGGAAGAATTTCTTGCCAATCTGCTCAAGGTCTTTTTCCGGAATGCCACGACCATGATCTTGCACCTGAAGATGCAGATGGGTTTCATCGGCGGTCAGCAAAAAGTTTACGCTGGTGCCATCTGGTGAATATTTGATCGCGTTACCAATAATATTATCAACGATCTGCTCGCAATAGCGTCTGTCTGTATAGACTTCCGGTATAATAGATAGGCTGCTGCCCAAGCAAAACTCGCGATCGCGATAGCTGGCTTCATATTGCTCAATCATCTGCTGCAAGGTCGTATACAAACAGAATTGCTCCGGCTCTACTTTAAGTGCTGCCGGGTCAAACTTGGCGAATTCGGCGGTCTGCTGAAGCAGATTCTCCATGCGCCCGGTAGAGCTATCGATGTTGGTAAGGTATTTATCAATCGCATCCAAATGATCGGACGCTTTTTTGCGCACAAAATGCACCGAGTTATTGATCACATGAATTGGGTTTTTGAATTCATGAGTGATAATAGAAATAAAATCACTTTGTAGTTCGCTGACTTTTTGCTCGGCTTGTAAAGCGTGCATCAATTTGCTGCCGCGAGCACGCTCGATACCAAAGCGGATGGCACGCGAGAGCATGTCCTTATTCACCTTGGCTTTATCGATGTAATCATGCGCGCCCATGCGCAGCAGGTTCAGCCCTTTTTCCTGATCGGTTTGACCGGTAAAGACAACGATAGCTGGCGCATCTGGGCGGCCACGCAATTCGTGCAGTAAATCTTCTCCCGTGCCATCACCCAATGAGTAATCAAGCAGTACGCAATCATACGGGACTTCATCGCGCAGCTTTGCTTGCGCCTCTTTCAAAGAGGAGGCGGTCTCATAATCATAAGAGTAATGATCATCGGAGCTAAGCAGGTTCGCGTAATATTCCCGGTCCATCTCGTCATCATCGACAAGAAGGATATGGAATTGGTCTGTAGAGGTTGGTGACCCTTCAATTGCCTTATGCATGATGCGTATCTCACCTGTTCTTGCGACACTATGTGCATCGCGCTAACTCAAAGAGGGCGCATCATACTCCAAATGGCGACCAAAATAAAATAAAAAATCCGCCAAAAAGGCGTCTCAGTCTCAAATCGAGCGATGTCAGCTAAACGTACATAAAATGAACGTAATCTGTTTTGAAAGCACCCCAAAATAGGGTATAACAACTAGCTCAGGGAGGAAACGCATGAAACTGCTACAGACGCTTACGCGCCGTACATTTCTTAAAACGGCCACGACCACTGCCATTACCTCGTCAACGCTATTACACGCCCCATTCATTCACGCCAAGACAAGGCCGACGCTACGCGTGCTCGGTACCCATGTGACACTGCAAGAGGCGCTGCGTAAGCGCGCTCAGGAAGAGCTGGATGTTGATATTGTCTTTGAGCCGGGCGGAAGCGCCGAAGTGCTGCAAAAAGCAACCAGCGATCCCAGCTCGTTTGATTTATACGAGCAATGGTCAGACAGCATGAATGTGCTATGGCGCACCAATGCGATTCAACCCATTGAAACCGAACGGCTGACCTATTGGGATGAAATCAATAATCTGACCAAAACCGGACACATTGTCGAAGGCGCAAAAATCGGCGCAGGGGATGCGCCGCACAAGCTGCTCTTCGTGCAAGAAGATGGCAAGTTGGGCGGACCAGATACCGGCAAAATCAGCTTTTTGCCTTACGTGCACAATACCGATTCCTTCGGATATGACACCCGCACCATTGAACGCGGCATACCGTACGAAACGGAAAGCTGGGGCTGGCTGTTTGACGAAGCCCATAAAGGCCGCGTTGCATTGGTCAATGCGCCAACCATTGGCATCTTCGATGCGGCATTAGCCGCGCAAGCCAAAGGGCTGATGAGCTTTAACGATATCGGCAATATGACCCGCGAAGAAATCGACCAGCTCTTCACCATCATGATTGAGCTGAAGCAAAATGGGCACTTTAGCGGGCTATGGAATTCGGTGCCGGAATCGGTCGAGTTTTTCTCCAGTGGTCGCACCGTTATTGCCAGCATGTTCTCGCCGGGTGTCTCCGCACTCAATGGCCGCAATATTCCGGTGGTTTACGCCGCACCCAAAGAGGGCTATCGCGCATGGCACGGCGTGATGTGCTTATCATCCAAAACTGAAGGCCATGTCAAAGACGCGGCCTATAAATACATGAATTGGTGGCTATCTGGCTGGCCGGGTGCCTTCATTGCGCGTCAGGGCTATTACATCTCTAACCCGCAGCGCTCCAAAGAGCTGCTCAGCGAAAATGAATGGAATTACTGGTATGCGGGCAAGCCAGCGAGCGAGCCGCTCAAAAACACCCAAGGTAAAATAGCGGTGCCAGAAGGCGGTATGCGTAATGGTGGTTCATACGAAAATCGCTTTAGTAATGTCGCGGTATGGAATACAGTGATGGACACTTATGAATACAGCCTGCCGCGCTGGCACGAATTTATCCTGTCGTAAACCACATGCCAAAACCAACCAACCAATTCCTCAGCCGTTTTTCCATTAGGCAACAAATCTTGATCGGGTATCTGCCGGTGCTGCTATTGCTAGTGGTGATTGCATTTATTAGTTACCGCAATTTTGAAATTTTCTCCGGCAATATGGACAAGCTGGGAGATGTCACAGAAGAAAATCTGGCATTTAAAGATATCGAAAAAGATATGCTTCTCTTACAGCGCAACGTGCTGGTGTATTCCTATGTGGGCTATAAGGGGATTGTCAAAAAGATTGAGCGCTTGCAAGACACATTAGAGCAAAAGCTTGAGGCTGTGCGCCCCTATACCAGCAGCAATGCCGATATCAGTGACCGTTTTGAGCGCTTAATCGAGCATTACGAAGATTATAAAGACGCATTTGAAGAGGCGGTGCGCAAACGTGGTGAGTTGGCAGACATCAAGAAAAACAAACTCACTCCACTGGCAGAGCAGGGCAAAGAAAAGCTAGCGGCATTATCCAGCACCTTTGTAACGCTAGAACAATACCGCTTAGCGTATCTAACCTCTAAGCTTGAGCAGTCCATGGCAGATATTGCCACGAATGTCCGCATCTTTGAAGCCAGCCCAGATGCGTCGCTGATTAACAAAACGCTTGAGATTATGAATCAGATGGAAGCGGATGAGCAGGCATTGATCGCGGCGGTAAAAGACCCGCTCACCACTGAGCAGATTCAACAATTTGATGGTATCCGCAAAGAATACGAGCAGGCATTTAATCAGGTCATCAACCTCAATCGTGTCTATATGCAGCTGGTCAATGTGGTGCTAGCCGGAAAGGCGGCTGAGATTGACACATTGAGCCAAGAGTTAGATGAGTTAGTCGCAAAACAATCCGACCGCCTAAATCAGAAAATTGAAAACTCGATTACAAAGTCGCGAGAAGATTATCTGAGTCTTTCTATTTTAGCAGCCACCATCGGAATCATCAGTGCGCTGGCAGTTGCAATGGGTATTGCCCGCCCGGTGAAAGCCATGACCAAAACACTCTTGCGCTTGGCAGGTGGTGAGGCCGACATTGAAATTCCGGCAATGAAACGACGCGATGAAGTCGGCGACATGGCAAAAGCGGCGAACGAATTTAAAAACATGTCCGAGCAGATCACGCAGCAAGCCGAGGCGATTCAGGAGAATCAGGCGATGCTATCGGCGATCGTCGATAACATGAATGACGGGCTAATCACCATAGATGATCATGGCATTATTCAAAGCTACAATAATGCGTGTGAGAAAATTCTTGGTCACAGCCAGAAAGAAGCGCTGGGCAAGAATATCTCGATGATGATGCCGCAACCCTACAAGGCACAACATGACGACTACCTAATGTTCTATCGTCAAACGGGCAAAAAGAATATTATCGGTAAGGGCCGCGAGGTGACGGGCTTGCGTAAAGATGGCAGTGAATTCCCAATCGATTTATCGGTGAGTGAAATCAACCTGCCGGGCAGAAAATTATTCAGCGGTATCATCCGCGATATTACCGACCGTAAACAAGCCGAAGAAGCATTGCTGCAAGCCAATGCGGAACTCGAAGAATTCGCATATCGCACCTCGCATGATTTGCGCTCGCCGTTGGTTTCATCTATCGGACTACTGAAAGTAGCCGAGCAATGCATTGAATCGGGCAAGACGAGTAAAGCGACGCAAAGTATCCAGATGGCGAGTAAGTCCATCGCCAAGCTGGAAGTGTTGGTGAAAGATATTCTCGCACTGACCCAAGCGAAAAACGAAGAAGAAGAGGCGAGCGAACTCGATCTGTATGAGATGGTGCAAGAAGCGATTTCCAAATTCACCCATATGGACCATTTCGACCGACTCAACATTGTGCCAAGTGTCAAATGCGAGCGTCCGGTCTTTGCCAAAAAAGGTCGTGTCATGGCGATTATCGAAAACCTCATCAGCAATGCGATCAAATATCAGGACACCGAAAAGCCAGACTCCTTCATCCATATCAGCGCTAAAACAGAGAGCCGCTGGTTGCTGCTGACAGTAGAAGATAATGGCCTTGGCATTCCGAAAGAAAAGCAAGGCGACATGTTCGGCATGTTTAAACGCTTCCATCCCAAAACCTCGTTTGGCTCTGGGCTTGGGCTATATATGCTGAAGAAAAGTGCCGAAGTGCTCAAAGGCACCATCGAATATGAAGACACCGGATCCGGCTCGCGCTTTACCCTAAAAATCCCTGCGTAAATGGCAGGTGCATGTTTCATCCCAAAACGAAAACAGTGAAAGAAAAAACATGACGGAAACATCAAATACGCTGGTCGATCATTTCATATTAGGCGACAATCCAGACATGCATATTTTACTCGCAGATGATAGTGAGGGGGACATCATCTTGATCACGGAAAGCTTCAAGGAGAGTAGCACCCCCTGTCACTTATATGTCGTCCATGACGGAGAGCAGGTGCTGAACTTTTTGCAAGACGCGCAAAACCCAACGCCAGATCTGATTATCATGGATATCAATATGCCACGCATGAATGGCAGCGAAGCGTTAGAAACCCTAAAGCAACAAGATGAAACCAAAACCATTCCAGTGGTTATGTTCACCTCATCTGACATGGAAAGCGACATCGAAGCCGTGAAGCAAATGGGCGCGAATGGCTATGTGAAAAAACAAGGGCTATACGATTTAGAAGCCTTTATTGACGTGATGCATCAAGCAAATAAAAACCCTGATCAATTTTATTCGGTGGAGGTCGCCTAACATGCCACAACGCGCTGCACAGATTGAACGATTGGAAGGCGAACTAAGCACGCTAAAGCTGGAATATGACGAATTCGTCTCAGCGATGAGCCACGATTTCCAAACACCATTCCGCCAGATTCAGGGCTTTGCATCGATCATCTCGTGCAATCAGAATTTGCAGCTCGATGATAAAACCAAACAGCATGTTGAATATATCATGCAGGGCACGCAAGTGTGTCAGCAGCAAATGCGCGCACTCACCGATTACTCGCGCATTCATCATGACCGCTCCGAGCATGTGCCGGTGGATTGCGAAGAGGTGCTGAATAAATCGCGCATCCTACTCAAAAAGAAAGAGCTGGAATCTGACGCCATCATTCGCGTTAATCGTCTGCCAACGGTGATGGGCAATGCGCACCAAATCGGGTTGGTGTTTTTTCACCTACTCGATAACGCGCTAAAGTTTCAGCCCGCAGGCGGTCAGCCTGTCATCGACATCACCGCCACGCGCGATAGACACATCTGGAATATGGTGGTTTCTGATAACGGCATTGGCATCCCTGAAGCGCAATTATCGCGTGTGACTGGGGTACTACAACGTGCCGTGCAAAAAGACGAATTCCCCGGACAAGGCATGGGCCTTGCCATTTTTAAGAAGATCATTTCTCGCCATCATGGTACGATCAATATCGAATCAATACAGGGGCTTGGAACCAAGATGGGGTTCTCGCTTCAGGCGGTGCGCTGAGTGTGCGCCAAGTAGTAGGGGGTGCGCAGGATGGCAGAAGCATTACGGATACTTCACATCGAAAATGATGCGGTGGAAGCCGAACTTTTCCAAGAATTGCTCAGACAAGAACTAGGCAGCAAACGCTTTGAGTTTGTGCCCTGTACCAGTCTGCAAGATGGCCTTGCCAAATTCAAAGATGGTGGCTTTGACGCGGTGCTGCTTGATCTTGAGTTAGATGATATCTCGGGCATGGATAATGTCCGCGCGGTAATCGAAGAAAACCGTGATTGCCCGGTCATTGTTCTCAGCGGCCACGACAATAAAGAAATGGCGCTTGAAGCAATCAAGCTCGGCGCGCAAGAATATGTCATTAAAGGGTACGGCAATGGCCGTGTGCTCAGGCTTGGCATTACTATCCTCCATTGAGCGTAAAGCCCATGAGCGCCACCTCTTTAAACTCGCCAATAGCGACGAGCTAACCGGCCTGTGTAATCGCCGTATGTTTGTCGAATATCTCAAACGCCAATTGCTGCGCGCGCAACGCTGGGAACGCAAAGAAGCGATTTTATTTATCGACATAGACAAGTTCAAATCCGTCAATGATGAGCTAGGCCATGATGTCGGCGATGAGCTGTTGGTGCAGGTCGCTAACCGCTTAAAAGTAGCGCTGCGCTCCACCGATGTGATTGCACACTATGGCGGCGACGAATTTGTGATTCATCTTGATGCCAGCGCGAAATTTCTCGATGACATCATCGCGACCGTAACGCGTAAAATCCGCGAAGCATTCGAGAAGCCCATCAACATTGCGGGTAATAAAATCTTTGTAGAGCTAAGCTGTGGCGTGGCTATCTGCCCCGATCACGGCAAGAGCTTTGAGGCGATCATGCGCGCCGCAGACCACGCCATGTATGAGGCAAAAAAAGTTAAAGGAATTAGTTTCTGCACCACTGAATTAGAAAAGGCGGCGTAGCTATTTCTTTTTTTTAAGCAGTTTCATCGCAATTAAAATCGGCAGAATAAACGACAGTAGCCATATAATCAGGCTCTGCCAGATGGTGTTTTGCTCAATCACATAAGTCTTACCACTGCGATACGCATAGACAATATCGCCGGGCTTATATTCATGCGCACGCGGAAAGACGCGATTCACATCAAACATGCCAAAGAAGGTGAGGGATGATGGCAGATCACCATAACGGAACTGCACCTGATCGGTGATGGTTTGGGTTTGGGTATCTTTAATGCTAAGCGCAGGCTCGCCTGATGCGACTTCTGCGACCTGATCGTTGGTCACCATTTCGACGACAATCTGTTCCCAGCCTTGGGCGCGATAGGTCTTAAACATCTCTAACGGCGCTGTAATAACGGTAAACAACGAGAACCCGCCCAAAATAATAGCTATCCATCCAAATACTGCACCCATGGGGCCATTATGCGGATTCGGGGGTAAAAGAAAAGAATGAAAGGAAAATTAGCGTTGAAACAACGCCGAATTTTCTGACTGCAGCCGTTCTGTCTCCGCTTGCGCAAATTTACCCAGACTCTCATCACCGCTTGTACAGCTCTGCTCGCCCGCGCTCTGTTGCTAACGGGTCGAGTGCCATTCTGGCGGCATAACCTTTTGATATATAGATAAAAAAACGAAACATGCGTGAAGCTTATATGAAAGCAGGTGGGGCAGGCTGAAATTGTAAGAAAAACGTCAAACAACCGTCATCTGGGTGTCATGCCAGAATGCTATAACGATAAGCAGATAGGAGCGTGCAATCATGACAGATACAATCAAAGTTCAAGACGGAAGAACGGATAGGTTTCAGCAATTCAGAATGCCTGAATCGGGTTGGTTAAGAGGAGATGATCAGAATGGTTTTGGGCTAAATGATCTATCAAGGTCATTTGATATCACCGGCGCAATGATGATGGGTGCAGATGCCAGCAGAAAATTATTGACCTTAAGGCATCAAGACGCATTGAAAGCGAAGGGAATCATCATCCCATCTGCTGACGCGTTCAAAGACCTTTTTAGTTTTGACCCTGCGGTAAAGACCTGGGGGAAAATGAACACAGAAGAGCGATTGTCGCTGCTAGAAGGTGCGCAAATGGAATTTGGCGCGTTTTTTCAGCTCGTCTCTGAAACCGAGGGGCTAGCCAATAAAGATGCGATTCTGAAGGATATCATCGAAGTGATGCAGCCTTTAGAAAAAGCAAGATCCACGCTTCAAACTCAACAGCACGCACTAGATTTATCAACGAGATTACTGGCGCTAACGACACCTGTGGCAGACCCAAAAACATTGGCAGATAAGCTGCACAATTTAACATTAGGTGATGATGTTTATGCTCGGTCGATTGCTGACAAACTTCAATCGATCAATATCTTTTTAGCAGGCAAGGGCGATGTTAAGCTTTCCGATGGTCGTACTTTGGTAAACCCTATCAAAGAATTGTTGAAAGGGGGCTATGCCGGCAAATTACCCGAAGACATTCAGAAATTTCTGGATCAATACAGCGTTGATAAATTAAATGATCGACAGCTCGCACAAGTAGCACAAAGTATGTTCGAAACATTGCAAACGGATATAGCTTCAGGAAGTTTGAAAGATGCGGCTACCAACATGAAGGCTGAGAATGTGCTTGAAGTGCCACGCCTGATGGGTGAGTTGGCAGATAAAATTAAAGATAAATATGCTCTGGCTAGTTCTATCAGCTATACGCCTGAGGCAGATAAGCTTGGCTCGTCATCTGGCCTGCCACTTACGCTAACAAAACCTGCGAAAGACGCACCGAATCTGATCGATCTGTAATCGCGCTTTTTAAGACAAAAATACCTAAAAGTTGAGTGAAAGAGCCACTGATTAAAAGTAAGTGTTCTTCTTCCATCATTACAACTCCTTAAGTAAATTAATCGTTCCGCAAATAACCACTTTCTATACGGCGCTCAGCCGCTA
>JALEGK010000080.1 GCA_022763105.1 Rickettsiales bacterium
TAGCTGTGCCCTTGCCGGACAGACAGTATTTCTCACTCTACAGTCTGGCTGGGCGATGGGGTGTTGAGAAGGATGACATAAGATATTTTGTAGAGCACGGGGAGTTGGCCACCTGCTGTTGGTTAGATCTGCGCGAAGTGATGCGCTATCAGCCACGCAAAGAACGCTGCTCCATCACCTGCGATTATAACCACTTTGAGGGCTATGTGGGATTAAGCCCTCGCGATTGCCGCAAGGTGTTCCGCTGCGGAAAATATAAACTCACCAATTTTCTCGATCTCGAAAGTGATGGTTTTGAAATTTCCATCACGCCACAAAGCCGAGATGCGATCATCAGCGTAGAAGATATTGTCGTGTGCAAACAGGAGCGCAGCCGCTTTGAAAAGCAAAATGGACTGCATATCTCCAAACACCCGATTATCCCTTGCAGAGCAAGTATGCTGGGGCGGCTGGACATCAATGCATCCAGCGGCTCTACCATCGGCGCAAATGGTTTGTTCATCAATCGCCGCAAGCAGGAATATTATTTCAAGGGTAAGCTACTACAGCTGGGGCCGATACAATCCAACATCATTGAGCAGCTGGCGTTGGCGCATGCCACGGAGTCACCCTGGATACATGGCAAAACACTGCTGCATCATGCAGGATCACAAGCAGTGCGAATGCGCGACGTGTTCAAAACTCAAGTCACGTGGCGTGATCTGGTCCAGTCTAACAAGCGCGGTCACTATAGGATTTTTGAGGGTATTGAAGTCAACGTGGCGTAGGTGGTTGCCACCTCTGCCACGAAAAGCCACGAAATTGCCACGAGCACTCCACCAAATCCAAAATCAGTAAATTTCTGCTCCAATTTTAGACGTGGTTGCCACGTCCATCCCCACCTGCATCCCCACCTAAGATACTTGACAAACATCCACCCCTTGTAGCGTGCGGCTTTCGCGCTCATCCCCCTCTATCCACCACCGGAGCCCCACGACATCCCCACCCATCGTCATGCAGCCTTGCGTTCGAACAGTTCGAACACAGGAGGCAAACATGAACGATTCACACAACAAACCAATCTCAACCTTTGACGAAATTTGTCACATCACCATCGAGACCATGCGGAAGATGGACATGGAAACACTGCTTGGACTCAAGAAGCAGGCTGTCCGTGAGCTCGATCGCGCCAAGTTAACCAAAGGCTGCATCGATCTGGCACTTTCTCTGAAGCAGCAGGATCATGACCGTGAAGTGGCACAGGCTGACGCAAACCAACCCTCAATGCTGGATTAGGAGCGTCGGATGTCAATGGAATGGTACCGGATGTATCACGGCATGCCCTTTGATACCAAATTGCGCGTTGTTGCTAAACGCGCTGGGCAGCCGATGGGTTTAGTGGTGGCAGTATGGGCATGCCTGCTTGATGCTGCCTCCACGCATGACCCACGCGGCATTGCGGTAATTGATCCTGAAGAAATTGCGGTGGCGCTGGATTTAGACCTTGAGGTCGCCGAAGCCATTCTATCGGCAATGCGAGATAAGCAAATGCTGGATGAAGATGGGCATTTAACAGCGTGGGATAAGCGCCAGCACACCACGTCTACCGAACGTTCCAAGAAGAGTCGCGCCAAGAAAAAGTCGGATGCAACGGACGGCAACACCATGCAACGCGGTGCAACGTCTCGCAACGCGACGCAGCGCAAAAACAGTAAAAAAGTACCAGATACAGATAAAGATACAGAAGCATATACAGACTCAGAAGAGAATACAGATTCAGATAAAAACAAAGAAACAAATAAAGAAAACAGAACGAGAGAAGAAAAGAGAGAGTCCGAGAGAGAAAAACAACAGATCGGTGGAAAACCTCAGAATCAAATTTTAGAGCAGATGTTGGACATCTGGAACGAAGAGGTTCAGAGCAAAATCACACAAGGCCAGAAGGCCATACTGACAGCCAAACGCAAAGAGCTGCTGACACTCCGCTTCATCGACGAATTTGCAGAAGATATCCGCGCATGGCGTTATTTCTGCGAGATCATCGGCAGATCAGAATTTTGTCTTGGCAAAATAGAAGGCAAAGACTGGACGATTGATCTGACCTGGGCGATCCAGTCATCGGATCGGGTTGCCAAGATTTTAGAAGGTGGCTTCTCAGGCGGGAAGCATCCACCCAAACCACCAAGCTGCGAACTGCCAGAGTTTCAGGACGCATGGGACGATGTGCTGCGACGCATGGCACATCATCACGGACAACCCGCTATTCGCAGTTGGTTTTCCAACACCGTTATCACTGCTGCAGAGGATACGCCAGACGGCGCGATGCTCCAGCTGCAATGCCCACGCCCATTCGTGCGCGACTGGATCGAAAAACATTACCTCACTGACCTGAATCATTGCTGGGACGAGCAAACCACATGCTCCCGCTCCGTGGTCGGTGTGCAACTGACATCAAAGGAGAAGCAATCATGAGCAAGAAATACACCGTCACCGATGTGGCTGACCGTTTTGAGGAAGCAGCCCAAACATTGCACCGCCTGCCACGCGTTGGGGTGCAGGGATATTTCAATGCTATGCCGCCCGTCATTCGCACCGCCGCCGAAGTGCTGCAGGAGGAAAAGCTGCCCATGCGAATGGGGCCGCCATCAGCAGATGCCATTTCTCGGATGGAGGAAGTGCTCGATTGGATCTGGTGGCTCGATGATGAAGACGAGCGCCGACTGGTTTGGCTGCGAGCCGAGCGCGTCATCTGGAAGCGCATTTGTTGGCGGCTCGGCTGTGGTCGCACTAAGGCATGGCAGATGTGGACGTACGCGCTGCTGAAGATTGTCACACGCCTCAATGCCAAGCAGGGAGGGCGTTAAAGTGTTCGAACAAAAAAACCATGGACAGGATGAACAAAAATCGACATCCTTAGACATATCATCGCCAGAGGTGACAGTAAATGATCCTCTCGCGCCATATCGTCCCCACATTGACAATTTTGACCTCACAGAGGAACAAAAGCTCGAATTGGTGAATACCATCATTCTGATGGCTGACATCATTCTTGATGCTAAATTTACTACGCTTAAACAGCCTCATATTCTGCAGAAACCAGTTGATGATAAAGCGGAAACGATCAATGGTATGAGGCATGAAAACTAATGCAAAATCAGTAGTTTATTGCCGAGTTTCTAGCCAAGCGCAAGTCACAAAAGGTGATGGGCTTGGCTCTCAGGAAACGCGCTGCCGTGAGTATGCCAAACATAAAGGGTATAGCGTAGAAGAGGTTTTCTACGATGAAGGCATTAGTGGTAAATTACTCGACCGAGCCAAAATGCGTGAGATGCTCTCTTATCTTAAGAAGCATAGCAAAAAAGAGCCTGTGATTGTCATCATCGATGATATCAGCAGACTGGCACGCGATCTTGAAACACATATCAAATTACGCACTGCAATTGCCGATGCGGGTGGAAAGTTGGAATCTCCAGCCATTGAGTTCGGCGAAGATTCGGACAGTCGTTTGGTGGAGCACCTTTTGGCATCTGTCGCCGCGCATCAGCGTGAGAAAAACGCCGAGCAGGTAAAAAACCGAATGCGTGCTCGTATGCAAAATGGATATTGGGTTTTTAATGCCCCTTGCGGATATAAATTTGAACGTAAAGGTGGCGGTAAAGTGCTCGTTCCAGATGAGCCTGCGGCAACTCTGGTGAGAACTGCACTAGAGGGGTTTGCTGCGGGGCGATTTGAAACGCAAACAGACATCATCCGCTTTTTGGAAGGTAAGTCAGACTTCCCACGAGATAAATATGGCAAGATTCATATTACCCGCATAACTGAAATGCTAGAACGGGTTTTGTACACTGGATACATGGAATACAAACCATGGGGCATATCATTGCAGCCAGGAAAACATGAGGCACTGATTAGCTTTGAAGCCTATAACAAAATTCAGGAGCGGTTACGCGAAAAAGCGAATGTGCCAAATCAACCAAACATCCATATGGATTTCCCATTGCGAGGCTATGTGGCATGTGGAAGTTGCGGCAAACCTATGACTGCTTGTTGGTCGGCAGGAGCTGGAGGCACTAAGTATCCGTATTATCTCTGCCGCAACAAAGAATGCAGCGATGCGAAGAAGTCGATCAAGCGTGACTTACTGGAGAAAGAGTTTGAGGTTTTGCTTCGAGACCTAACGCCAACACCTGATTTGATGTATGTGACACGAAATGCGGTTAAGCAGATTTGGCAGCAGCATCACGATAATTATCAGAAGCACCATGCAAGCATTCGTAACGAGCTTCGTGATTTGGATCGCAAAATAGAACAATTCCTGGATCGGATTGTAGAGGCCGAAAATGCATCACTGATACGAGCCTATGAAACAAAGGTTACTAAGATGGAACATGAGAAAGCCTCATTGGAGGCAGAATTGGCCATGACGAGCGAAGCTCCAGTAGATTTCGAAAACAGTTTTCAAACAGTGTTCGATTTCATCGGAAACCCGCAGAAACTTTGGCATTCCGAGGACATTGAGGACAAAAGATTGGTGCTAAAACTGGTATTTACCCGCCCATTGGAATATCGCAGAAAAGAGGGTTTTCAAACACCCGCTATCTCGCTTCCATTCGCGCTTTCAAGGGGTTTAAGTGCCGACAAGTCGGCTATGGTGGAGCATAGCGGAGTCGAACCGCTGACCTCTTCGCTGCCAGCGAAGCGCTCTACCAGCTGAGCTAATGCCCCACATCATGGGTGAAGCCACTTCTAGCGAGTAATCGCGCGCTTGGCAAGTGTAAGATGTGTCCTCTGCGGATGACAAAAAGCATTTAATTCACACTATGTTAACGCTGTTCTGTTACATTTTATGCTTCATCCTTATGGATAGGCGGTATGAGCAAAATTGAAAACACACATTATCAGCATCGTGTTCAGATTGACGGGGTCAGCCCCGAAGCGCATCAGCGCTTTAACGAGGCCATCGATTGGCTGATAGAAGAGGCGGGCATGCCCTATCGTCGGGCAGTGGAAACATTGCATCGCTTTGCCCATCAATGGGAAGGGGCATGGGATACGGATGCACATCTATGTGGAACGCGCCCCGTGCTGGAAATGGAATATGAGCACAAAGCCTATCTCAAAGGTATGGTGTCAGAGCTGGTCAATAAAGTGCAAGGCCGCGTGCATGAAGGCATGATAGGTAGCGGCGCAGATGGTGATCTTGAATGTAACCACATCATGACTGAACGCGCGACGATGCGGCAAATGAAGACTTACAGCGATTTTATTTTAGGTAAAGCAACCGATTCCCCGCCGCTTTAATACGTGCCGCTTTACATTGCTTGGCGCCCCGCATTTTGGTACACTCTACGAGTCTAAAATAGACGATAGGTAAGAACAATATAAGGGAAGTTACATGATTGATGCTATTATCACCGTCGTAGGTGTTCTGATCGTCATTCCGGTTGTGCTGTTTATTGTGACCAAAATCACAGGTGCCAGTAACAAAAAGAAGCCAAAACGTAAGCGCGGCAAAAAGTAATCAATGCGCAGGTAGATTCGCACTAGAGCGCCCATATCGCTGTGCAAACGCTATCTCTTTATCCTGATGCGCCTGTAGCGCCCCCATCGCGGCATCTGCTGCCAATTCTGATGGGCGCTTGTCACGTGCCATCACATCCGCATGTGCGGCATGCTCCTCTAGGTTGCTGAAATCAATGGTGTAGCTGGTGTTGAATTCTGAAATTTTACGGTGCCCATTTTTGTCTTCTAGTAAATCAACACTCACCCAATTGACCCGCTCGTCTCGTAAATGCTCGGCGGTTTCTTGTAATGCGGCATAATCTTCTGGCAGCAACTCGGCTTTCATATCGACAGGAACTCTGTGGTCTTTATACTCGCCACTACATAGCCAGCCTTTAGGCATGCGCTTATAGCCGCCAATGATTTCACCATTCATCAGCACCGCGCGTATATCACCCTTTTTCGCATCCAACGTCCGCATGGCCAGCGCACCGCCGCAAGGCAAGCGCATTTGTTCCAGTGGGAATAACAGCAAACCATCTTCCGACTTTTGGCACTCATCCGTATAGTTGGAGGAGCGAAAATCTTTTGGCGCTTCGACTATATGGCTGCCATCTTCTTGGCGCATAATGCGTCCGACACCACTGCTGGCAACAGAGTGAGCCGTCTTCACGACAATGCTATCATCGCCGAACGATTCCATCATGCGTACCGCCCCAATGGGGGAGTTGATGTTTTTACATTCAGCCACCATGGGAAGGTCGTGGCTTAGTTTCTCTAAGTATGACTTCACGCCATAACGTTGGCTGGCTCTGGGGTCATTCAGCCAGTAGATACTATGTGGTAATAAGGGTTCGAGATTGATGGCATCGTTGGCGCCGAAACGTTTGGCGATCATCATATCGATAGATTTGGTGGAGATACGGGCAGGCTTAGCTTTCGAATGTAAGATGTCGTGAATACACGCATCAATTGCTTCGGTATTGCCGTCTGACAAAGCGTCTTGGGTGAGTGCCTCTTTCAAATCATAGCCATACATATGATTGACCCGATCAAGATTGCCGCCGGCATGCTCGCGCTTGGCATCTAGCGCAAATTGAATCGCATGTTCATTTCGTTTCGCCGCGTCACTAAAGAGCTCACGGTTTTTTTGAGGGTCGACGGGGATATAATATAAATGCGCCACATCATCGCGTTCAGCTAGTGCTTTTAGAAACAAGCTTTCGAGGATGTGGCTGTCATAGCCAAGCACGCAGATGGTTTTGCCTTGCTTGCTGCTAAGGCCCAATGCGTCTTTCCATGCCATAATAAAATGAGGTTACGCGCCGCGGCCTTCGCCGCCACGGATTTTGATATCAACTTCTACGCCGCGCGCATCAGCCAGCTCGGCGGCAAAGTCTCTGAGTGCTGCACCCAATTTCGCTTCTACTTTTTCAGCCAGAATCGGTTGAGTATGTTTACCCGCATTTGCTGCGCCATGAATCATGTCTTTAAGTTCAGCCAGCGAATCGGGTTGGGCTGCGTCACGTGCGAGCATGTCAGCGCTCATATCAATGTCTCGATCAGCCATGAGCCTCTCCTTGCTTGATAATCATCATGAGTGGCACATGCATTTGCGCGGCAAATTCATCGATATGTTTGCCGGGATGGTTTTTAAAATCCATATCCGATTGTGTGATCAGATCAATCCCGATCAGATGCATATAATGCTTCAGGATCGAGGCATTCTCGGCACTACGACTACGCCCCACCATTGCGGTAACAAAACTCGCAAAACGCTCGCGCTGAAGCACGCGATCATACGAGCTGTTAATTGAGGCGGACAGGCCATCGCATAGTGCATCGATCTGTTCCAGATCGGCTTTTTTATGGCGATGCGGTTGATAGATGCCGCGTGCCGTGAGCTTGTTGTCAATCTCGGCAGCCAGCGATTTGGGTGCAATGGTTTTTTCTGCCAAAAAGCACAAGTCAAACAGGCGCGAGGTAGAATAACGACGCTCACCCGGCGCATAAGGATAGTCCAGGTGTTGCGCGATCAAATGGGTGAATAGGTTTTCAATGTCATCCGCGCTAAAAGCGCTGACATGTAATTTCAACGTAAAATTGCCGCTGATATATTGCGGGCGGAAGGGCAGGGTGTTTGGCCCATAAATCTCGAGCTTCCCTTTGCGCGAGAATAACTCGAGCAAATGACGTGAATGACGCATGGTGACTGCCATTTGCGATAAGATTTTGGCGGTAATCTCTTTCATCCATTCAGATTCGCCTTTAACAAGCGATGCGTCATCGAAGCGCTCCATTAAGGTCTGCGCATCCGAGAATTTGCCTTTTAAATGGGTGGCATAGCCGCCATCTGACTCATCAGCCAGCGGCACTTCATTGCCATTGATCACACGACGAAGGAACACTTCGACATGCGCACCATTGCCGCGGCGGTCCTTAAACGACCACTGCACGGGCATTTGAAGTTCGGCGGCATCAATGGCCTGTATGAAATTTACACTTCTCATAAGGCGCAAGGTTAGCACGCGAATGTTAAAGATTTATGAAGATGGAGAAATGCAAATAAAAAGCGGCGCAGCCAAAGCTGCACCGCTTATACTTATATATAGGAGTGAATAGGGGGTTATTTACCTTTTTTCACATCTGCGCGTGTTTCCACAATCTCATCGATCAGGCCGAATTTCTTGGCCGCTTCCGGGTCCATGAAATTATCGCGGTCCATCGCTTTTTCAACAGCAGCCAGCTTTTGGCCGGTATGCTTGACGTAAATGCCGTTCAGCTTTTTACGCAGGTCCAGAATCTCTTTTGCCTGAATCTCAATGTCAGATGCCTGACCTTGCGCGCCACCAGAAGGCTGGTGAATCATGATGCGAGAATAAGGAGTCGAGAAACGCTTCTTCTCAGCACCTGCACATAGTAGCAAAGAGCCCATAGAGCATGCTTGGCCAATACACAGCGTATTCACGTCTGGCTTAATATACTGCATGGTATCATACATCGACAAACCAGCGGTTACGACACCACCCGGCGAGTTGATATACATGAAGATGTCTTTCTCAGGGTCTTCCGATTCCAGGAACAATAGCTGCGCCACAATCAGCGAGGCCATGTAATCTTCAACCTGACCGGTCACAAAGATGATGCGTTCTTTAAGCAGGCGCGAATAAATATCGTATGCGCGCTCACCACGGTTGGTGCTCTCAATGACGGTCGGCACCAGAGCGGCTTGCTCATGATAGCTATCAATCATCTGGTTGTGGTTGCGAATCGTTTCCATGGAAAATCTCCCTATGCGTCTTAATCTTTCTTAGTGGTTTTCTTTTTCGCTGCCGGTTTTTTCTTAGGCTTATCTTCTGCCTTATCACCCTTCTTCTTAGTGGATGCTTTTTTCTTAGGCTTGTCTTCTACCTCAGCTGACTCTGCACCTTCTTCGTCAAACAGCTCTTCGATGCTGACTTTCTTCTCGGTGCGCTTCACTTTGGTCAGAATGAACTCAACGCCTTTATCTTCTAGGATTGGGCCTTTCAGCTCTTCCACATGATTTGGATTCTGTTGATAGAACTCGAATACCTTCTGCTCTTGGCCTGGGAACATACGTGCCTGCGCCATCACTGCCTGAGACAGCTCATCGCGTGAGACTTGAATGTTGTTCTTACGGGCAATCTCAGAAAGCAGCACACCCAAACGCACGCGGCGTTCAGCAATGCGCTGATATTCGGTTTTTAGCTCGTCATCAGACTTGCCTTCAAGCGATGGGTCACCTTTGGCTTTTGCTTCTTGAAGCTGACCCCAGATGCTTTCGAATTCCAGCTCAACCATTTTGGCTGGCACTTCAAAATCCAAGCGCTCATCGAGCATATCAAACAGCTCTTTCTTCGCTTTGTTATGCGCGGCGGTTTTGTAATCCATCGAGATCTGCTCGCGCACCGCATCTTTGAGTGCATCAAGATTATCGAAGCCGAAATTCTTCGCCAGCTCATCATTCACGTCAGGGGTGTGGTAATACATCACCTCATGGACTTTACAGTCAAAGGTTGCTTCTGCACCGGCTAGATCTGGGCTGTGATATTGCTCAGGGAAGGTGACAGTCACCTGCACCTCGTCGCCCGCTTTCGCACCAATCAACTGATCCTCAAAACCCGGGATGAATTGGTTAGAGCCAAGCTCAAGCTGGAAGCCTTCGCCTTTACCGCCATCAAACGGCACGCCATCACGCTTGCCTTCAAAATCAATCTTCACTACATCGCCTTGCTCAGCTTTATGGTCGGCTGGATGCGCATGGGTGTGTTTCTGCTGATCCGCCAAGCGCTCAATACCTTGTAGGATTTCGCTTTCTGGCACTTCGAATACAAAGTCGGTCACGGTATAGCTGTCATAATCCAGCTCCGGCACTTCTGGAAGCGCGTGAACGGTCAGATCAAAAATCAGGTCCTTGCCTTCATCATAATCTTTAATGTCGATATCAGGTTGCATCGCAGGGCGAAGATTCTTTTCTTCGATCACAGCTTTGGTGTGCTTGTTGACGGTGTCCCACAGCACTTTCTCCATTGAGTCTTTACCATAGCGCTGCTTCAGCACATTCATTGGAATTTTGCCCGGACGAAATCCAGGAATCTTGGCGCGCTGGCCAATAGACTGAAGTTCTGACTCCAGCTGGCTCGATACTTCGCTTGCCTCAACCACCACATTGTACTCGTGGCATAAACCGTTTTGCTCTTTTAGTGTCGCTTTCATGCTAAACCCTTAAATCAACCTTACTATTTGCGCTTATGCGCCTGAATCTACGCCTTACAAAGCAGAGTTTTTAACCGCGTGCAAGGGGTAAAGTGCGCAAATCGAATATCCTCTGTGCATAGTGTTCGCCGTGATTTTCACAAAAACGTCACACACGGACCAATAGGCCGTTGCTATGCTTGGATAAGGCTAAGCCATAAGAGTAGCCGAAATACATGTTAGACAAGAGTGAGCAAAGACGATGGCAACGTTAAGTTTAGACGACATCAAACGTAATATTTCCCACTATGTAAATGGCGTAAGCGAGACCGGCGCAGGTAATGTGCTGATCGCCGGAGATATCACCCCTGCAGTCAATGCAGAGATACGCGAGAAAATTACCAAGGACATTAATGCCATGCCACCCGAATGGGTGCTGTATTTCGCTACGAAGCGGCCCAAGCTGGTCTTTGCGGATCGCGCGACTGTCGTGCGTGAACACGGGGCTGGCGATACTGGCGTGCTGGGGTTTTACAATCCGCTCCCAATGCAGTTTTTAGGGCACGTGATTACAGAGCCTGCAGTCTATAGCAGTCTGGCTTTTTACTCTGGTCCAGATGCACATAAGAACAAGCAAGACAGACAAAAGCTCACCTATGATTCCCATGTGTTCTGGCATGAGGTCGGGCATTACGTTGATGATGCGGCCGCACCCGGTGTGGCACGCTATTGGTCTGATTCCTTCAAGGAAGTGACATTAAAGGATGGTCACAAGATAGGGTTGTGGGATGCCATGACAAAAATCTATCAAGTGCAAGTCCGAGAAGCGCGTGCAAAAGGACAAGATGCATTTATGGCTCTGCCAAAGCATGTGCGCCTTGCGGGAAATTATGCGCAATTCAGACATTCAACCGGCTCCAATGGTGGAAGAGAATTATATGCATTGGTAACGCAAGACTGGATGCAAAGTTACCGTGATATGAATGGTGACCAGGAGGCAATCTACGCCAAGATGCAAGAAACATGGGGCAAAGACATTATGGCATTGTTCCATGCCTCTAGAACAGAATTCGCAAAAGAGGTGAAAGCATCGACAGAAGCATTGGCCGAGAAAGTCCAAGCCTATGTTGAGCGTGAGGTTGAAGCTGCTAAGGCAAGCGGTGCGCCGCTACAGGCAGAACAAATGAATGGGTTGTTTGATCGTGCCATGAAAAGTTACATGCAAACGGGCCTTATGCCCGATGAATTAGAAAAGCAACGTGCAGAACGCGACATTGAGACATTGCGTACAACCTACAAGCAAACCTTCGAGGCCTTTGCAATTAAGCATGGTTTTGCTGATAAGACAGCACTGGAAAACTGCTATGGGTTCTGCGGTGATGAGACCGCAAGCGAGCTATCTACCGCCGATGTGAAACGGTTTGGCGATAACGCCAATGCGATTGAGTTGGCTATTCACCAGCTTCGCTCCGCTCCAAATTTATTTGCCAAAAAACTAGCCTATCAAAACGGTGCCGTCAGAGAAGAAGATATTCTCAAAGTAGTGTCAGAAGAATATGCGCGCCTGAAAGTGCTAACCGGAGATGAGAAGCAGGTCGTGGCATTGATGAAAGAACAATACCCGTATTTAATCCCATCCTTCCAACCGCAAATTGAGGCAGCCGCCGCTAAGGTCGATTCGGCGAGTTTGTTCATTGGCAAAACCGGAGTGATACATTTTTACAAAGGAATGGAAAAATATCAGCGCAGGCGTTGGGAGCTAGAAGGTAAAGACCCGGCTAATTTCCAATTTGATCGTCAAAAGGAACTGGACATATTGTTAGAAGCCTATCGCAGCCAAGGCAGAGTGAATATGCATTTTGTCGCAGAAGATCGTGCTGCCATGCTGTATACGCTGAATGATTTTATCGAGAAAGCGAAAGCTAATGGTGAAGATGTCAAAGCAGCGCTTGCACGGTTTGACACGCTTTATAACGAGCATGGCATAGGAGCCGTGAAAATGGCATCGGTACAAATGTCACGAGAGATTTGGTCATCGGGACATGAGAATGTGACCATTCTGGAAAGTTTCATGGCGTCGGTGCAATCAGCTCTTACTGAAGAACAGGTCAAGGCCTACAAATTGGCGATTCAGGCAACCGGTGGTGTGCAGTACGATTTAAAAGAATATCCAAAAATCTTTTGGAATGATCTAGATATTGATCAAAGCCGTTCAGTTGGCGCAGGCGATATTGCTCAGATCATGTTCTTACGCGCCTTTAATAAGGGTCATGCTGAGGCAATCAAACTTGCGGATGCAAATGGCGATGGCAAAATTGAAAAATACGAGCTAGAGGCGTTGGATACATCCATTCGCAGAGCCGCGCGCATGGACTATCGTAAAGAGCCGCATGAACGAGTTATCGATCTGGATGGTAACGATAAGATTAGCAATGAAGAATTAGCAAAATTTGCTACCAAGCTTGGCCTGAGCTTGGAAACAGATGTGACCTTATCGGGCGTGGAAAGCCCAATCTTGCAGCAATATGGTGCGCAGCTTGTGCAGTTCGCAAAAGAGGTGGAAACACAGAATAATCTTAAGGCTGCACAATAACCCGCTGACATAGCGTTAAAGAAATCCTAACCTTTAGCTGCCACGCTAAGAGATTGTTTACGCAAAGGAAGTGGTCTAATGGGTCGCGAACCAATAGCAGATACAGGCGTGCGCCGTGCATTTTGGAATTTAATGCATGACCGAGATGGTATGGTGCTGCAACTCGCATGCGAAGCGCATGGCGGCAATAGTAATGTGGCAGAGCGCCGGCGGGTCGCGAATCATATTGGCCATCTCATCAACCGCTATGCAGGCAATCCAGATGAAGCAGAACCATCGCTTCAAGGCATTACACTTCAAGCTGACTATACGTATGGCGACGATCCGTTTCGCTACATAGAGTTGCGTGGCACGGCGGCGGCGGCCTTATTACGATTCGCGTTAGAGCGAGCGCCACAATATAGCACGCAGCTGCGTGCGATGCTGGGTGAGGCACGTGCCACGCGGCTGCAAACAGATTATCCGCATGAAGAAGCACTTGGTGTTAGCGATGATGAACTAATCAGAGAGCTAAATGATCGCCTCAACGAGCCTGAGTATCTAGAAGAAAATATTCATCATGCGGTGGCGAATGATGCGTTTCGTGCAGAGCTAGACCGTATTGTGCGCGCAGAGCCAGAGGCCATCTTCCGCATGCGCGGTGGGCTGGAATTTGAAAACCAGATGCGGGCGCTTGATATCGTCAATGGTGATCGCGAAATATTAGAAGCGGCGCTTTTGGAGTTTGCCCAAGCCCAGCAAGAAGAGCATGACTGCACCCCGATTGAAGGCTGGGATCGTATCATGGAAGATTTGGGCATGAACCGTGGCTTCGATGCATTGGATGCGCCACGTGCATTAGATGAAAGACTAGATGACCCAGAACGCTTGGCAGAAAATATCCATCACGCGGTAGCGAATAACGCATTTCGCGCAGAGCTAGATCGCATGGTGCGCGAGAATGTCGAAACCGTCATCGGCATGCCCGGTGGTTTTGCATTTGAAAACCGCATCCGTCCGTTAGATATCGTCACTGGTGATCGCGCAGAGCTGGAAGCCGCATTGCTGGAACTCACCAAAGCGCGTCAGGAGGCGCTTGATTGTTCACCGGTCGAGGCATGGGATGGCATCATGCAAGATTTAGGTATGAGTCACAGCGTCGATGTCGCCGTGCAAACGCGCACCGATGAACAACAACCAACGCATGATGTCACCGACGGTGAGGGGCAGGGCCGCCTTGAAGACCAGCTAGAGCGCGGGCCAGAAAATTATCTGTAATTTTGCTGCATCGAAGCACGCACATTTAACGCTTTCTTAACGATCTAAAAACTATACTGAGGTTAATGCCCGAAAAAGAACCGGCATTTGGTGGTTTAAAATAAGCTGCCATGCAGAAAGGCAACATAGGGCACTGGCATGCTTGGGGATAACTAAAAAGGGCTTCCCGCGCACTTGACAGGACGGCTAATATGAGTGTTGATTGAGGTAACAAGAGGTTCTCATGACCAAAGCCAAAGATTCAAAAAATACACGCTATTGCTCCTTCTGCGGAAAGAGCGAACACGAAGTCCGTAAACTCATTGCGGGCCCAACCGTTTTCATTTGTGACGAATGCGTCGAGTTGTGCGTCGATATTATCCGCACCGCCGATAAGGGCACCGTTGCCGCTGAAGATGAGGGCGTCGCAACGCCACAAGAGATTGCGCAATTCCTCGATGATTATGTCATCGGACAGGACTCTGCGAAGAAGGTGCTCGCCGTAGCGGTTCACAACCACTATAAGCGCGTCGCCATGATGGAAAAAGGCGGCGATGTCGAGCTTGCCAAATCAAACATCCTGCTGGTCGGTCCAACCGGTTGCGGTAAAACGCTCCTCGCTCAGACCTTGGCCCGCATCCTCGACGTACCATTCACCATGGCCGATGCCACCACGCTGACCGAAGCGGGTTATGTCGGTGAAGATGTCGAAAATATTATCCTGCGTCTGCTTCAATCGGCGGATTATAATGTCGAGCGTGCGCAACGCGGTATCGTCTATATTGACGAGGTCGATAAGATTTCACGCAAATCCGAAAACCCTTCCATCACCCGCGACGTATCGGGTGAGGGCGTGCAGCAAGCATTGCTCAAAATTATGGAAGGTACGGTAGCGTCTGTTCCGCCGCAAGGTGGTCGCAAACATCCGCAGCAAGAATTCCTGCAAGTTGATACCGCGAACATTCTGTTCATCTGCGGTGGTGCATTTGCGGGTGTCGAGAAAATTATCTCTGCACGCGGTAAAGGTTCTGCCATCGGTTTCGGTGCCGATGTGCGCCCAACAGAAGTCAAAGAAGTAGGCGAGACATTAAAGTCGCTACAGCCAGAAGATCTGGTCAAATTCGGCCTGATCCCAGAATTCATTGGCCGCTTGCCAGTGATTGCGAAACTCGAAGACCTCGATGTTGAGGCGCTGGTTCGCATCCTGACCGAGCCGAAGAACGCGCTGATCAAGCAATATAAGAAACTATTCGAGATGGAAGAGGTCGAGCTGACCTTCACCGACGATGCGCTCACCGCGATTGCCGAGAAGGCGATCGAGCGTAAGACCGGTGCGCGTGGTCTGCGTGCGATTCTCGAAGAGTTGCTGCTAGAGCTAATGTATGACGTGCCGGGTAATGAAGAAATTACCGAGGTGGTCATTAGCGGTGAAGTCGTCAAAGGCGAAGCCGAGGCAATCGTCGCATACGATAAGGCGAAAAAGTCTGGCACGAAAAAGGCCTAAGCGCCCGCGCTTACCTTTCGTAAAATTCTCTAATCTGTCGGCTGAATGATCGGTTGCGCTCTGCAACCGAAGGTGGTCGTTTATAGCAAATTTTTGAACCAATGGCCAGAAATCTTAATTCTTGATCTTTCAGTTGCTTATTGTTTTTTTGAAACCGCTGTTGCGTGATGTGCTACAGCACAGGGAGGGGACAATGCAAGGCTGGAATCGTGTGGTAAGCATCATGAAATAGAACGATTTTTGGTTGAATGTGTGTACAGCACATTCCAGCCCTTTTTGCATTCCAAAAAACATAACAGACGCTATGAACGCGTCCCTCATTTCAAATCATCACACACGATTCGAAGGAGGAATTGTTATGACTTATTCTTATGAAACCATAGACGTGACGGTCTCACGTATTGATCTCAGCCAAGACGGCACACATGATAGCGAATATGTGAGCAGTGCTACTTTTGGCTGGTCAACTGATGGCAGTAAGGTTGTCTTTGAAAGTAGCCCGCTACCAATGGACCCCAGCTCGAGTTACAATGGTTCTGCATGGTATATGAAAGATATTGGAACCGGCACAGTGACCCCGATCAGCACCGATGAATCTGGGGACTATCTGACGACATACGTATGGGCTCAAAACGCCAACCATTTTCTTGATGAGCATTCGCCATTCTTAAGCCCTAGCAATGAAGGCTATGTCTTCTATACATACGAGCAGCTAGATACAGATACTTATGATGGGGCGGGTGATCTTTTCTACAAGAAGTTCTCAGATGATTCGATCACTCATTTAACTCCGAACGATACGATTGATGTGGCTACAACCACTAAAACAGTTGATCGAGTAGGCAATTGGTTGATGTCTCAAAGCGGTGATGTATTGGTCTATGATATGGATGCGCATTCTGGAATTAATACGGGTAAGCCAGTATATATTCAGGACCTTGATACCGGTAGTCGTACCTTGATCAATCAATACACCGACTCAGGTACAGGCCATGAATATTATTATGGGTTTGGCCTGAATTCGACAAGTGGGTTAGGGCAATACGCTAAGCTTAGTCCCGACCAAGAGAAAATATACTTCTATACGACGGAAGCACACGACACGGTTGATGTGAATGGTAACCATGACATCTATTCCTTTGATGTAGATACACAGGATTTTGAACTCATATCAGTTCAAGATGATGGCACGAAGGGTAATGGCCATAGTACATCTATGCAATTTTCAGCAGATGGAACAAAATTGTTTTTCAGATCAGAGGCATCAAATTTTGTTTCTAACGATACCAATGGTGTCGCCGATATCTTTGTGAAAAATTTATCTACGGGCGAAATTTCTGCTGTTACGTTTGATGAAGCAACCGGATCGATGCCCAACGATTACTATAATAAAATTCTGGATCAGGATTTTACTATATCGCCTGATGGCACAAAAGTGGCGTATGTCTATTACAGCGGCTCAACTGGAGAAGGTGCCATCTATGTGCGTGACCTCAGTTCAACCGATTTCGTTCAATATGAAATCGATACAAGTGAGAGCTATATAGATGGTAATGGTTATTCATTGGCTTTCTCACCGGATGGGAACAAGCTGACCTTCTTGAGTACCGATGCATTAGTATCTGAAGATACCAACAACCAGACCGACGCCTACTATATCGACCTCGCATTTGATTACATTACCGGAACGGCTGCTTGCGAAACACTGACGGGTACAGGCGCCGACGAGATTATTCGCGGCATGGGCCATTCCGATTCGATTGAAGGATTGGGCGGTGATGACATCATCTATGGTGGCGATGGTCATGATACGCTCGATGGTGGTAATGACGAAAACACCGTTTACGGTGGTGAAGGGCATGACTCGATCATCGGTGGTCAACACGCAGAAGAGCTGCGCGGTATGGACGGCCATGACACCATCTATGGCGGTGGTGGTAACGATACCATCTATACCGGCACGGAAGATGATCAATCCGACACGGTCTATGGTGGTGCAGGTGATGATATCATCTATGTTGCCGGCATGGGAAATGACCAGATTCACATGGATAATGATGACGATATTCTCGTGATCGGTGGTGATAATGTCCGCGTCACCGTCTTTGACTTCACTGACGGCACCGATCTGATCGATCTGACGGTGTTTGGCTCGGGCCTCGGCATGTCGAATGTCAGCTTTTACGAGTCAGAACTCGATGGCTGGACCGTGAAGGTGATTGATGGCTCGAATCGGGCCGATATCCATATCGATACGCTCGATTTGGGCACCACACCACTCACAGCGGCGGACTTTATCTTCTAAGTTGCTGTTATTTAACGAAATTAACATCCGTTCTATATGGCCCCGCTCCGGCGGGGTCTTTTTCTGCCTAAATCACTATTTTTCAGCAAATTAGCCAAATGTGACGGTTCTATGAAGTTTGGGGGTCAAATGTGCGTCAGTGCTCGTCATAAGACTGAAATATAAGTATAATGAAACAGTAACAAAAAGATCGAATGCCATTTATTATTAAGAATGCATTCACCTTTTTCCCCCATAATAGAGAGTGGAAAAAGATAGCTAAGAGCAAGTGATTAGGGAGATTTTCTTGGTAAGTCCAATAGGATTCGCAGGTACTGATTTCGGGCAACGTCGGCCCGATACAGGTCTTGTGCCTGGCTATAAGCCTGAGAATGCCATCCTTCGAAATACCCCCGGAGATTTTGCCGAAAAAACCGATAAACAATCACGTGATGAAATCATTGCGAATCTAGAAATCGATGCGGCCATTCGCTACATCCGCAGCCGTTCACCAGAAATGAATAATCGCGCGCTAGATCAAATCGCTGTGCTTGAATCTTTACGTGGCGATTTGGGTAATCAAGGCCCGATCAATTTAACGCATGTGACAAATGCTATTTCAACGGCAATCAGTGTCGTGCAAGTGCAGTATGTCAATCAGCGCGTCACCGAAACCAAAGACTATGATGATCAAGTCAAGTCGTCGGTAAGAGAGCAGATGAAAGCGCATCAGCAATTGGTGGATAATGACCGCGAAGCATACAAAGAATCATTGAATCTCTTTAACAGCGACCCTGGCTTGAAAGGCGATGATGTCTTTGCCGGCTTGGGCACGCGTGTCACCGAAACCATGGGCGCGACCAATAAGGCTCGCGCAGAATTAGAGACCGTGCTCGCCGATCCGGAAAGCAAGGCGCAAGAGGTGTTCAAAGCGCAAGTGGAAGTGGCGGAAACCACCGTGATTGAAAGCGGTGCACGCACTGGGCAGGGCTATTATGCGGCAGTGAAAGCGCCAAAAGATCGCCCAGATATCCGAAACGAAGGTGTGCTCATGGCAGAGCGCAGCAAGCAGATTGCTGTGTCTACCATGGTGCAGGTGATGCCAATTAAAGCGGGCTTTGCAGGCCAGTTGATCGCGCAGTTAGAAAAGCAAGGCGTGGAAATTCCTGAAGATGCGCGCTGGCATCCGGGTAAACTCAACCAGTTCTTATCAGAAAATAAAGAGCAGGTGGCATTCGCATTAAAAGAATTAAAGGTAGAAGAACGCTATCAAGGGCTGGCCGAGAAATACGGGCTAGAAGCACAAAGCGGTATTGAAAAAGCAACCGCAGGCATGACCCCAGAGGAGCGCAAAGCGTTTGAAGCGTCACCAGAAGGGCAGCGCTTAGCCCGCGCAAGCACGATTACCGCAGAAGATCTGCAAGGCGCGGTGCTCAAAGGGTTCGAAGCACGTCTGGTAGAGCTGAACGAACTGAAGATGAAACTTGGGAATACCGACCTCTCGCCAGATGCTCGCCAAGCATTGCGCGCAGAATATGACGCCAAATTTGCGGATATCTATAGCGGCGCCAATGGCTTGAAGGGCAAAGATAAAGAGGCTGCCTTAAAGACCATTGAGGTCGCAGAAAAAATCAATATGGTTGGCAAGAAAGGGTCCTTTGAAGAAAAAGCAGCCGAGGCTGCGAAAGGCTTAAGTCCTGAAGCGCTTGCTGAAGTTACCAAGCTGAAACAAGTTGCGGAGGGCACAGTGACCGGCGCACAAGAAGTAGAGACAGGCAAGCCAGTTGTAGACAAAACAAAGACGACAACCGTGGCTCAAGCAAATGAGGTGGTTAAGCAAGAAGCAGCTCAAGATCAACCAGCCATAGTAGCGGGTTAATCCTACCCACGCCCTTGATATTTGCCTTGCCTTTCCCTAACTATTCCTAGACAATATTACACTTAATAAGAACACTCATTCCTCAAGGCTTCTCACATGGCAGATTCTCAATCTTATCCTGTTTTACCCCTTCGCGATATCGTCGTTTTTCCGGGCATGGTTGTGCCGCTCTTTGTTGGGCGCGACAAGTCGGTCAAAGCGCTGGAGGCGGTGGTAAAAACAGATAATAAAATCCTGCTCGCCAGCCAGAAGAATGGCTCTCAGGACGAGCCGAACGAATCCGATATTTACGAGGTTGGTACCATTGCCACCGTCCTGCAATTGCTCCGCCTGCCAGATGGCACCGTGAAGGTGTTGGTAGAGGGCGTCGAGCGTGCCAAGATCGACGGCTTCAAAGAGAATGAAGAGTATTTCGATGTCGATGTATCGGTACTGGAAGAAGAGGTGACCGATGCGACCGAGACCGAGGCGATGTTCCGCTCGGTGATTGCCAAATTCGAAGAATATGTAAAGCTGAATAAGAAGATTCAGCCAGAAACCCTTGGCGCCGTAACCAAAATCACCAGCCCGTCCGTGCTGGCTGATACGGTGGCCGCGCATATGTCGATTGATATTCCGGGTAAGCAAGAAATTCTGGAAATCACCAATGTTGCCGAACGTCTGGAGCATGTGTATGCGCTGATGGAATCGGAGATTGGCGTGCTCAATACCGAGAAGCGCATCCGCAGCCGCGTGAAACGCCAGATGGAGAAAACCCAGCGCGAATATTATCTGAACGAGCAAATGAAGGCGATTCAGAAAGAATTGACCGACATTGATGGCGATGGTCGCGATGAGCTGTCCGAGATTGAAGAATCCATCGAAGAAGCGAAGATGAGCAAGGAAGCGCAGGAAAAATGCGCGGCGGAAATGAAAAAACTCCGTACCATGTCTAGCATGTCGGCAGAGGCGAGCGTGATTCGCAACTATCTCGATTGGATGACGGCGATTCCCTGGAAAAAGCGCAGCAAAGTGAAGCGCGATCTGAAAGCCGCTGAGAAAGTGCTTAACAAAGACCATTATGGCTTAGAGAAAGTCAAAGAACGTATCCTTGAATATCTGGCAATTCAGGCGCGCACCAAGAAAATTAAAGGCCCGATTTTGTGTCTGGTTGGCCCTCCGGGTGTTGGTAAAACCTCGCTGGCGAAATCGATTGCTAAGGCGACCGGCCGTAACTATGTGAAATTCTCACTCGGTGGCGTGCGTGACGAGGCGGAAATCCGTGGTCACCGTCGCACCTATATCGGTTCTATGCCGGGTAAGATTATTCAGTCGATGAAAAAGGCAAAAACCGTCAACCCGTTGATGCTACTCGATGAGATCGACAAGATGGGCCAAGACTTCCGTGGCGATCCGGCATCTGCCTTGCTCGAAGTGTTAGACCCAGAGCAAAACAAGGAATTCGGCGATCACTATCTGGAAGTCGATTACGACTTATCAGACGTCATGTTCATTGCGACCTCAAACAGCTATAACATGCCGCGCCCATTGCTAGACCGTATGGAGATCATTCGTCTATCGGGCTACACTGAGGACGAGAAGGTCAACATCGCCAAGCAACATCTGATTCCAAAACAGATGAAAGATCACGGCATCCGCAAGAGCGAGTTCGCGGTCTCTGACGCGGCGCTACGTGATGCGATTCGCTACTACACCCGTGAGGCGGGCGTGCGTAACCTAGAGCGCGAAATTGCCAAAATGATTCGTAAGTCTGTCAAACAGATCATGATGAGCAAGAAAGCTAAAATGTCGATCACGCCACGCAATCTGGGCAAATTCCTAGGCGTTCGCAAATATTCTTACGGCATGGCTGAGAGCAACGATCAGGTGGGCGTAACCACCGGCTTGGCATACACCGAGACCGGCGGCGATCTACTACTGATCGAATCGGTATCGATGCCGGGTAAGGGGAAATTCTCGGTCACCGGTAAACTCGGCGACGTGATGAAGGAATCGGTCGAGGCCGCCGCATCTTACGTGCGTGCGCGTGCGCTTGATTTCGGCATCAAGCCAACCGATTTCAAAAACAAAGACGTCCATATTCACGTGCCCGAAGGGGCGACACCAAAAGATGGCCCATCGGCGGGTATCGCCATGTGTACCACCATGGTGTCGGTGCTGACCGGCATTCCGGTGCGCAAAGACATCGCCATGACCGGCGAGGTAACCTTGCGTGGCCGCGTGCTGGCAATTGGTGGCTTGAAAGAGAAGCTGCTAGCGGCACTGCGTGGTGGCATTAAGACCGTGCTGATTCCTCATGAGAACGAAAAAGATCTCGAAGAAATCCCAGCGAATGTGAAGAAAGCGCTGGAGATCATCCCGGTTGAGACCGTCGATGAGGTGCTAAGCCATGCCCTTGCTGGCGATCTAGACCCTATTACAGACTGGGTTGAGGTTGATGAGAAGAACATCAAGAAAGATGGCGACTCAGACGAGCACAGCGTCACCGCTCACTAAAGAATAATACAATGTTTAGACAATAAAAAAGCCGGCGAATCGCCGGCTTTTGATGTGGTTGTTTGAACGTTTTTCTTAAACGCCGCGCGAGCCATACTCTGCGGCTATAATATTGTCATTGAGTTGCTGCGCCAATTGTGGGCCACTCAGACCTTTAGCATCTGCCTTAAAGCACAGTTCAGCGGCTTTATTGAAATCAACCTGCTCAGTGCTTCGCTCTAATTTTTCAGTGAACTTAGTCATAGCTTCGCTTACCTTCTCGTTACTCTATTCTTTTAATGTACCGCCGTGTCCCCTGTTCCGGGGGCTGGAACTCCCACTGAATGGTAGTTCATTAGCTCTTCAAAACGCGCAAAACCTAAAAAGGCGACCCCTGCTTGGACGGCGCTCATGGAGTCATTGCGCAAATTTTCATTTACCCACTTTACCCGATTTGTCACCAAATCGCTAGCAATATATGCAAAATAATTAAAAACCTGATTGTCAGGGAATTGAAATTGCAGGGTTTTTTGGTCCATATTGATGGTGAAGCTACCCACTAAATGCCCATCTTTGAAGATATGGGTGGTGTCTCCCTTCTCCTCAATCTGAATGCCATATTCCGCTAAATCTTCTCTATTCATACGTTAGGTTATACCTTTAAATGCTTAATAAATCATTACTTATATAGAAATGCCGCCTGTATCGATGCCTTTTCGCTCAAACGTATCATCTTCTGGGTTGCCAAAAATCATATTAACATAAGTGGCCTGTTCGGCGGCCTCACCATGCAGATGTTCATTCGCACCAGGGTTGTCAGGAAACATTTTAGTGCGTAGGCAGGCTTGCGCCATTTGGCTATAAGCATGCGCATCCATAGCATCATCTGACGTGTCGATCTTGGGTTCCATGCCGAGTTTTATTAGCTCTGCTCGATAGGCCGAAGTGTGAGCAGCCGCGTTGGCTTTGGCTGTTAAATAGCAGCACATGCCTGAAAAAAATAATCCGGCATCTTCTAAACTCATCAGCCCGCCTTTTACCTGATGTTGAATGCGTGCATGTACGGCCATTGGTGTCATTGGCATGGTACCAAAATCAGCGCCATGTTCTGTTTTAAAGGTGATGTAATCATGCCCACCGTGATCAATCACTTGCATCTGGCCCATTTCTACGGCGTCTTGATAGATATTCAGTATGCCTGTTCGGGTTCTGCTCTCCGGGTCTTTGATCTCTCCTGTGGCAAGGCTCACGACAGAGCCAGTGCTTACAACCGTCTCGTCATACCCCAAAGAGTAATTACCATGTTGTTTCAGTAATACTTCTATACGCTTAGGTTCTTCAAAGAGGGGATAATCAGATTCACCAGCCATGTGTGATCCTAGTGCTGTCTACCCAATTGGGTCGCGGTCAGAATCACCTCGGCGAATTTAGGTGAGAAGAGTTTGGACAATACCATGCGCTTAATGGAGCTTTCAAAATTCTTCAGCGCCTCATCTGCAAGCAGGGTGTTGACGGTGATCGCGTTTAGTCCGCCATCTGCCATAGGGTTGCTGCAAAGAGCAAAACCGTCTTCAAGAAGTTCAATATAATCATTGGGGTCAAAGATCTGGCTGTGCATATCACTGTCAAACTCGCTTTGGTTATCTAAAAGATGATTATTGGGTAGCTGTCTCATACCTAACAATCTACAGAATTATCCACTTCCTGTGTGTGACGTTATGGTGAAAACTAGATGTCAGTTAGGCGAAGCTTGTGGACGAGATTGCCACCTTTTTGATTAATAAGTGATTTTGTGGTATCATGCGTCACATGCAAGCTAGCTATGCATTATTTGCAATTCAAATACTAGGTATGGAGTCGTAGCATCCACATATGCGCTACTTATTGATAGTCACATTACTACTCACCAGCGCCTGCTCGATGATGTCCAGCAGACAATCTACTGTCGTCAACTGGGACAACATGCGATACACGCAGGGAGCCCAATCTGTTCAGCCAATTTCCCTATCCGGTTCGGCTCGCTACTAAGCGTCTTCATCAATTACTCTGTTGATTATATAACATAATTTCGAAAAATGTTGCTATGCAACTTTCGAAATTTTGATATGCGCAATTTGCAATTCTAAATCATCACGCGCGCAATTATAACGCCGCGCATGAGAACGCTACTATTGATAACATTGCTTGGGCTTGCTGCCTGCTCCCCAAATCTGAATACCTTAAATGGTACTCAGGTGGCATGGGACAGCATCAAATATTCCAATGCCGTGGCACCGGAGCCGACTGGCCTCATCCGTATGGGGAAGTAGGGTTTCTGCCGTTTTTGCTCTGTAGTGGCCTCAAGGGCCAGCGCTAAATTCTTGTAGAATAACACGTTATGCATTTCACGAAAGATTGGTATGCAATAATTGCAATACTCATCGCCTGAGCATTGACTATAACGCAAAGCATGAAAAAAAGCATATACATGATAGGTTTATTACTTATCGCAGCGGCATGTAGCAACCAGTCAGCCTCGGTTTCGGCACAAAATGATGTGGCCTGGGATTCTATCCAGTACCCCCATGTTGGTCCTCGTGGCGGACTTGAAGTCTTAAACTAGCCGTACCTTTTTCTACAGATTTCGGCTGCCTCTGGCGCCTTCTTGCTGAATCTTTGCCTGTGCCTGGCTTCTGCTTTCTCTAAATGCTTCATTCACTTGCTTTGAATAACCGCTTTCACGCTGTGTCACACTGGTGCGCACCGGGTTAATGTAATCCTCAACAATCGAGGCGATGCTATTGGCAAGACGGGTAGAGTTAAAGCTGCCGCCACTGCTGCTTGGGCGATTGCTAGATGAAAAGACACTGCCTAACTGTTGTTGAAGCCCGTCAACAATCGCAGATTCCAGCTCTTTCTTCAGCAGCTTGATCTGCTCTTCTAGAATCGGCTTTAACAATTTTTCCATCTCGCGACGGATATCGTCACTATCAAAATCAAAAGGTTTGCGTGGCATGGGAGTTTCCTTAGTTGGGTTTTCCCTATGCCAACATGGAAACTGGCACGCTGGAAGGGGCTGTTTTGTCTAGATAATCAACGAAATCGTTCAATTAGTAATCAGACGTTAATTATAAATACAGTCGGGCTGCCGGCTTTCTTAGAAAATTTTAGATAAAACAATGGGTTATTTGGGCGGTCTTTGGCCCATATTTTGCCTATAGTTAAGGTGTAATTGAGTGAATGGAATGAAATGAGCGACAAGGATCAAAATAAATCAAAACGCATGTTTGCATTTGACGCAGAGTCGTTAATGCGGATGGGGGCTGAAGAGGAGTCGAAAGCTCTTCAGCCGGAGTCGGCGCAGGGTAAGCCGGCGGGCGAAATGGAGCCAGAGCTTCAGCGCCTTAAAGATCTAATGGGCTGGAAATAGCGCGTTAGTGGTAAAGAATGCTTGGTTTGGCAGCTAAATAGCGCCAAATCGCACGAAATTAACTCACCTTCCTTATCTTGCGGGCCTATGCCCGCTTTTTTTTGCCTAAAAATAGCAAAAATTAGGAAATAAGGTAATAATCTGGTGTGAAAGGGCTAATTAAGGTCGGTTTAGACTTATTTGGCGTTCGCCAGCAGGTTTCGACGTACTTTTTCGATGAGTGTGTGCGGCTCAAATGGCTTAACGATATAGTCATTGGCGCCACTTTTCACGGCCTCAGCCACCTGCTCGCGTGTATCGAGCGCGGTAAGCATGATCACCTTAATATCGTCAAACTGGCTGTGACCGCGGATTTTACCCAACACTTCAATCCCGGTCATCTCCGGCATCATCCAATCAAGCAGAATCACCTTAATGCCAGCCGTGTCGCGAAGCAGCTCTAGCCCTTCCTTGCCGCTACTGGCGAGAAGTGGCTGATAGCCTGCATCTTCAATGACTTCTTCAACAATCGCTAGATTCAAATCATCGTCATCAACGGCGAGAATGCGAGGTCTCATAAGGCCCAATCCCTGATCATTTTATTGTTACTTTCTAAATTAACTGGAAATCCTGCAAGAATCAATGCGTATCAGGTGGGTATGTGGAGTCAAAATGTACGATAATTATACAGATTGTGCAAAAAAACGGATGTTATCTTGCGACGAAGTTGCTACGGTACGCCCATGAAAGCCACCATACTCGTTGCGGAACACGACCCCGCCTCACAATGCGTCATTGAGTTAACGCTCAGACAGCGCATGCCGGATTATCGGGTGGTGAATGTCAAATACGCCTACGAATTATTCGAGCAGTTAGAAAAGCGTGACGATATCGCGCTGGTCATTTGCGATATGTCTCTGCCCGATATGAGCGGGCTGGAAGTAGTCGCGCAACTGAAACGCAGCGTGCCTAACACGCCCGTGCTTGTCGGGGCAGGGGTGCGCGATGCCGAGAAAGCGCGGGATGCGCTCAAGCGTGGTGCCGTCGATTTCATCCGTAAGTCCGATTCACCACAACGCATCGCAGACTTAATCAAAGGCGTGCTCAAGCGCGTAGACCTCGATCAAAAAACACAAGCAACACCACAGGTTGGCGATGAGAGGCTGGGCTTTGCAACGCTGATCGGCGCGTCTGATTTAATCAAAGGCGTCATGACCCATGCGCGCCAAGCGGCACTGTCTGATATTCCCGTGTTGCTGAAAGGGGAGAGCGGTGTCGGTAAAGAACGCTTCGCCCGCGCGATTCATGAGGCGTCCTTGCGCAGCCACGGCCCGTTTGTTGCGGTGAACTGTGGCGCGATCCCGGACAATCTGGTGGAAAGCACGCTCTTTGGTCATGAGAAAGGTGCCTTTACCGGCGCTATCGAGAGCATGGTTGGCCGCTTCGGCGAGGCAGATGGCGGCACGCTATTTCTCGATGAGCTGGGCGAGCTGAAGCAGGACATTCAGGTCAAACTGCTGCGCGCCTTGCAGGAAAAAGAGATTCAGCCCGTGGGCGGCTTTGCACGAAAAGTCGATGTGCGCATTATCTCGGCGACGAACCAGAATCTTGATTTAGCCGTCGATGAAAACCGCTTCCGCGAAGATTTATACTATCGACTCAATGTCTTCCCCATCGATCTTCCTTCGCTACGTGATCGTGGCGAGCGCGATATCCGCGCACTCACGGAGCATTTCGTCAAACAATTTGCCACGCAAGAGGGCAAAGACATTCAGCGCATTAGCGATGCGGCAGTGGGGCTACTGCTCAGCTATGACTGGCCGGGCAATATCCGCCAGCTAGAGAATGCGGTCTATCGCGCCGTGGTGCTGGCTGAACAAAACATGCTGCGTGTAGAAGATTTTATGCAGATCAGCAATGCGCTGCATCAGCGCCAATTGCAGCAGCAAAAAGAATCGGTTGCACCAACCATTAGCGGCAGCGCATTAAAGGTCGCAGAGAACACATCGGAATATCGGCTCGATCTGCTGGATGCAAAGGGCGATTTCAAATCATTGCGCGATTTAGAAGCAGAGATTCTGAAAAAAGCACTCAGCTTTTTCCGTTGGCACATCACGAATATTTCAGGCGCATTGGGTGTGACCCGCGCCACCGTTTATAAAAAGATGAAGCAGGCAGGTCTAGAAGACCCAAGGCGCGGCGGTGCGCCTGCCACGGATTCAGGAGAATAAGGAGAGGGTATCATGGAAGAAATGTCAGTCCCTAAACATTTTCACGCAGGCGAGGTGATCTTCAAAGAAGGTGATCCGCCCGGCGCGCTGTATATCATTGAAAGCGGCATTGTCGAAATCTCGACCATGGCCGATGATGCGCGTATCGTGCTCGCGCAGCGTAAAGAGAAAGAAGTGTTCGGCGAGATGGCGTTGGTCGATAGCCAGCCACGTAGCGCGACGGCCACGGCAGTTGGGGATGTCTATGCCCACGTCATCAGTGAGGAATTGTTTGAGAGCTACTTAAACGAACTAAACCCGCTATTGTTCCATATCTTCAGCTCGCTGGTGACCTCCATTCGCGAAATGAACGAGACACAAGCGCTCATCGCCAACATCATCAAATTGCGCGGTGGGATTAGTTAAAGCACTAATTGCGAATTGGCTTCGCCCTTCACATGGCGGCTGATCTTTGCAGCGCCCGCATCTAAGTGATCGCGGATGTTCGTATCAATCTCGCCTTTCGACATCTGATCGATAATCGGAGCGGACGGTTTGTAATCGGCCTGCTCGTCAAACAATGCTTCTCGCGCCGCCTGATAATGTTTCGCCGCATCGATGCGGTTGATAACCTTCTTAGGCTCTGCAGGGGTGTGTGCCTCTAGCCCTAGATCAGCAAGCTTTGAGCGTATTTCATCATGACTAGCGCCGCGGCTGGCATGCACAGACGCCACACGCATCGCCTGCATGCGATCACGAATCGTGCTGACATCTCCAGCGACTTCCGAAGCCGCATCCACGGTGGTGTCGATAAAGGGCGGGTAGGGGACAATCTTCTCATCCTGATGCCCGATAAAGCCGCGCACAACTGTTGAATAGGCACGATCAATAATCGCTTTCGCCAGATGCTTTTCATGAGGCTGCGCTATATCCATCAGCTCCGGCAACCCCATCTCTGCACGTCTACACGTGCCCAATGTTTGAAAACTGGTGGCATAGCGCAGAGGCACACCTTGGCCATCAAAGCCGGCATTGCGTTGTACATAGCGCACGCCTTCAAGACGTTCGCAGCATTTCACCACAGGGCGCACCAGCCCTTTACTGTCATTATTCTCAACCGCGTCATAGATACGCTCCACCTCATCCACAATCGGGTGATGCTCAGACATGCCTTCCAGCAAGCCTTGCTCATGGCCGTCAATCCATCGCGCAATCTCTGGGAATGCGCCAAACATTTTACCGGTGAAACGATCATCATCATGGGTAACGCCGGTATCAACTCGGATTTGCTGGATAATGTCTCGGAAATCTTCGGGCTTCGCACCATGAATACCCGCGGCGCATTTAGCCGCCATGCGCAGGCCAAATTCGGTGACTTTGGCTTCCACCTCATCTTTATATTGCTTCGCTTTGGCTTGCTCAGCCGCAGGAAGCTTATTCATGTCGCCCATGGTCGTGCCCTCTACCACCAGCTCGCCCATATCGTGAATCCACGCACCGATAATGGCATCCTTGCGCATGGCTTCTAATTGATCGGCATGTTCTGGCGGAAAACCATCAGGGTAGGCGCGATCAAACATCTCTTGTACCAGATTCATGGTGTGCTTGCTGTGAGCAGCCGTACTATCGGCATGATCCTGCGTGATATGCGCGAAATTGAAGTAACGTTTCACATCGGCGAGCGCATGATCCATTAAGGTCAATGTCTCAAGCGTGTCAGCATCCAGATCAAGTTGAAACCAGTCATTGAGTTGAGTGTTAATGCGACGCCAATCATCTAGATTCGGCTCTGGCTGGGTACGGTGCCCACATTGGCGGAAAATCCAACGCTTCCGCTCTGAGAAGCTTGGTGTTCCTTCTGCTTTTGCCATATGAGATGACATAACCGCTCGCATAGATGGTTCATAAACCTTTACTAAGAAGTGTACGATAAGAGGGTTAAGATTTTGTCACTAAGCCTAAGAATGCACATAAAAAAAGGGGCAGGCCGAAGCCCACCCCCTTTTCGGGTTACTAAACATTAGAGCTTTTAGTAATGCATTTGCATTTGGGTAAAGCTCTTCATGTAGATGCCGTTCGCGATAAACGAACCATCGCCATCTACCTTGAGGTTATAAGCAGAGATGCCACCTTTAACCTCTTCTTTGGTGATTGATTTCACCTCAATGTGACCATCTGGCGTAATGATGTGGTCACCCACTTCAAGCTTACCAACTAGCTTGGTGTCGCTCTTAGCGGTAGAGGTAATCTCAGGATCCATAGACTTCCAACCACGCTTGGTCAGAATTGGGTGTTCCACGGTGAAGAATGCTTCGCCATCATTGATGCTGAACATTGCTTCGACCTTTTGTGTGAACTTAGACAGTGCTTGTACTGTCACAGGACCCGTTTTACTCATGACTTTATCACCCAGCTCAAGCGCTTCAATATGCTTGGTAGAGCCATCTGCCATGGTGATATCGGTACCTGCAATCATACAACCTTCACGGTTTACGTAGATTTGCGTGTCACCAACACCCTTACATTGCAGAATATCGACATCAATATCCTGAGTGACGTTTTCTGGTAGATCACAAGCCACTTCTTCAGAAGATTCGGCATTCTCCAGATCTACTTGCGCTTCAGCAACAGCTTCAGACGCTGCGAGTTCTGCCGCATTGGCATCATCGCAATCATCGCCCGGACCACCCGTTGGTGGGTTACAAGCTTCTTCGCGCTCTTCAACTGCTTCATCATATGCATCACGTGCTTCGTCTAATGCTTCTTGACGATCAGCGGTGATGTCTTCTGCTTCTTCACACGCCTCAGGCGAACCAGTACCTTCGATCAGAATATCAACCGGTACAGTAACGGTTTCAATCTCTGGTACTAAACCCGCAGGACATGGGCTATCACAACAGGTGATCGCCAATGCCAGAGGCAATTGCAGCGTATCGTTCAACCAGTCTTCGAACAGCGCAATATTGGTAATCGCCACTTCAATCTTATAAGAGTGATGACCAATCTGCGACTGATCGCGACCTGGAATGTTAAAGACCTGCTTAATGACCGGCTGAAGCAATGCCATCAGCTCGTCCATATCGTTAATCGCGTTGTTCGCAAGAGCAGCGCCCAGACCGGGGACATCTTCACCCTGAATTACTTTGGTGCGTCGAACAACGGTAGAATTGGTCCAACGACCATTTCGTGTGCTGGCTTCCCAAGCGTCACCGGTGACAATAAAGTCTACATCGGTTGGTTGTAGCGGCACAGGCTCTGGGCAAAAATCTTGCGGTGGACAGTGACATGGCTCCATGTCCTGCTTGCGCTCCCAGCGCTCTGCACGTAATGGTAAACAAGCCTTAGGCGCGTTTGGCCAAGCTTGCGGTGTACAATTATTTCCACATTTCGGTCCGCCTGGTATCGGTGGCGTGCCTCCGCTCGGTGTGCCGGCTAGTACGGCAGAACCGGTCATCAGACCGAGGGTCAGAATCAACCCTAATACTCGTAGTCGTAGTTTCATCGTTTAGCTCCCCTTCAATTCAAAAGCATGCCTTTAGCTAAAAGCATCCTTTAAGAGTAAGCCAAAAGTGTTAATTTTTTATAACTAAAGGACGGAAAATCGGCGTTTTTTGTCAAAAAAGCGCATTTTTATTAAATATTTTTATTGTCCAAATAATAAAAGAAAAAGGGCGTGGTCCATATCGGAGCCACGCCCTTTTTAGTCTAGTTTAGAAAGGTTTTAGTAGTGCATTTGCATCTTGTTAAAGCCTTTCATGATGATGCCATTCGCAATGAATGAACCATCGCCTTCGACTGAGAGGTTGTATGCAGGCGTACCTGTATCAATCTTCTTCTTCTCAATCTTATTGATGGTTAGCTCACCAAATTTAGTTAGCAGCTTATCGCCAACTTCCAGCTTACCAATAATCTTGGTGTCGCTGTCTTTGGTAGAGGTTACATCTGGTGCAACAGATTTCCAGCCGCCTTTTGTCAGCACTGGGTGCTCTTCGGTAAAGAAGTGCTCACCATCATTGATGCTGTACATATATTCGGCTTGCTGGGTAAAGCGAGACATAGCCTTCACTTTCACTGCACCGTGGTTACCTTTCACCTCATCGCCAACTTTCAGTTCTTCGATTGGCTTGGTGTTACCATCAGAAAGCGTAATCTTCGTGCCTTCGATCAAGCAACCCTCACGAGAGCGCTTAATGACCGCATGACAGGTGAAGACATCAACTTCACGCTTTTCAGTGGTGGTGGTTGGGATATCACACGCGACAGATGCAGTGGTTTCTGCAGCTTCCAGATCACGGATAGCAGCGGTCACCTCTTTCTGAGCATCGTCTACAGCTTCACCAGCAGCGTCACAAGCAGCGCCTGGACCACCGGTTGGTGCATTACATGCTGCATCTTCAGCCGTTTCAGCATTGTCAAGATCACCTTGAGCTGCTGCAAGAGCCGCTTCAGCAGCTGCTACTGCAGCTTCTGCATCGGTACAATCTGCCTCGTTACCGTTACCTTCACCGGTGGTGATAGGCACGTCGATTTCGATCGTGTGAATTTTTGGTACCATACCTGCTGGGCATAGACCCTGACAGCAATTGATTGCCAGTTGAACTGGAATCGTCAATGTGTCGTCGATCCAAGCAGCAAGGTTTGCTTCGTTAGTGATGGTCATCACTACGTCAACCTTGTCATTGCCGGTAAGGTTCTTGATGTTCACGCCTTTACGCTGTTGCATAATAGGAGCGACCAGGTCAAACAACTGATCCTGAAGCTTGGCTGGATCAAGCGGGTTGTTTGGAGTAACGCGAATTGCATCACCAAGACCCGGAATATCCGTACCATCAATCATTTCGACACCTTGTTTGTTACCTACTTTATAGGTCACAACTACAGCCACGTCTTCTGGGTTTAGCGCCGCATTGGTTGGACACATATTCTGCGGTGGGCAGTGACATGGTTCCATTTCTTCAGGGCTATCCCACGGAACTGCGCGATCTGGTAGACATGCGCGTGGGCATTTTGGCCATTCTTGTGGCGCACAATCGTTACCACATTTCGGACCACCTGGAGTTGGCGGGGTGCCTTCAGTAGGCGGGTTGCCGCCTGGTGGGTTTCCACCGGGATTACCGGCGAAGGTTGGAGCAACATTGGCGCCGAGCACTGCCATCATCGCTACCAGTAAACATACTTTGAAGCTTTTAAACATTTTTTAAATCCTAATTAACCGTTTCTTACGTTGTCATTAAGTTGGCAGGCGGGGGAGGGATAGGGCCCCCCGCCCGCTATCATCGGTATGACTTAAGACCTAGTACACAATTCTCAGACGCATCAGAGAATCAGAAATGGTCTTATACGCTAGCTCAAGATCTTCTTCATCTTGTACGTCAAAGAAGAACTGTTCGTTACTAGCGCAGTTGCGATATACGTCTTTGATCTCTTGACCACCTGGGTCACGATCATCAACGTCATACACAACAGAGTAAATCACGATGTGCTGATCTTTCATGGCATCACACAGACCTTTCTGTTGGATACCGTAAGCACCAGCCCAGTTCTGCATGTTTGGCGCTGCGTCCAAACCTGTCAGGTGAGCATTGTCTGCTTCGTAAAGATACAGATACTGATTATCGAAGTTGCCTTCTGGGTGCGCTGCATAACAGCAACCCATGTTAGCACCATCAGTCATCATGATAATGATCTTGTCAGTCGTATCAGGATCAAAGTCCATCGCCTGAGCACCACCAAATGCATTGTGGTAAGCAGGATCCAGCATCAGAGCTGAGGTTAGAACCGCAACGTTAGAGCGAGTCCAGCCATTACCTAGAGGAGACTGGGCAATCGCACGAATTGCATCACGCAAATCTTCGCGGTTACCTTCGTTCTCTAGCTTGGTCAGAGGCATAATCTCTGCCAAAGGCTCTGCATCGGTGAAATCCGTAAAGTAGTTCGGATCACCTTTTGCCAGATTCGCTTCAGAGTGTACTAGAGGCTCTGGAGCATTCTGTGGGTTCGGCAGGCGAACTTTGTGGTTAAATGGAATCACACCAGCACGGAACACAGGACCATTCACACCCTCAATTGGGGTCAGGCCGTTGTCGATCACGTAGTTTACAGCGCGTTTCATAGCATTCAGCTTGTCACACGCGTAATCTGGGCGATATTCCAGCACGAACGCATCGTCTTCTTCTACAGAACGCACCGTATCGGTACACATAGAAGCAGAAGCATCAAGCGTGAAGACCACTTCCATGATCTTGTTCACGTCCCATGCTACGCGAGCTTCGTGGGTAATTTCAATGTTATCGAATCCGATCAAAGCACCGAACATGGTGTTAACGGTACCGCGTGCACGAGCCTGCCAGGTCATAGTACCAGGCATTACTTGCACATCGATTTCCTCTAACACTACGCTGTTTAGATACTCATCAGGGAAGTTTGCATAGAAGAAGCGGGTTGCTACTTCATTGACATCTTGTTGACGCGCAACGGCTACGGCAGAAAGAAGTGCCGAGTCGATGGCGTTTTTGAACTTGCTTTTCACGTTCACGAAGCGCGAGATATCAATCACGCTACCGGCCGCGATAATTAGCATCATCAGTGCCGCAGCACCCATGAATGCCATCCCACCAGCCTCGTTACGAGTCACGCGGGAAATAAGGTTTCTAAGCTGTCGCATATCTATCCTCCAATTTATACATACCGACGATTAATATTGCACCGGCGCCATTTGCATGACGTAGGTGCATGGTTCGAAGCTTTCTGCCGAAGCATCCGACTTCCCGACCGGCCCCATGCCCAGATCGAAATCTGTATCACGTGACCAACCGGCTACATTCAGCTCGCACAGAGTACGCGCTGAGATGTTTGCGCCAGACATTGCAAGATGCTCCGTACGCGCAGCGAGAGCCGCTGGTACTGTATGTGGAGAATGTTGCTTTGCCGAGTTCATTTTATTATTCAAACCTTTAAACGTTATTCTTAACAGGGCGGAAAGTTAAACGCGCCATAACGTGGTCGCGCCAAAATCCGCTTATACACGCCCCGATCTTCGATACCTAAGGTGTCGCGGATAAAGCCATTATCCATGATCGGTTTGTAATCCATTTTAACTTCAACCGCTAAGACCTGCTGTCTAGACAATAGCATTAAGTCAGGTAGCGACACCGGACTGCCTTTCGCGCTTGGGTAAATACTGATCGTAGAGCCTTCAGGGTACTGCCAGTTTATTTCCGGTTGCAGTGAGCCTTCTGGCACGCCGATAGAGGTTACCACCACATCGACAGGGTTGTCTGAATTGTAATACGGGCGCAGCATCACCGGCACCGCATCGATCAATGTCTGAATCGCAGCGCAGCTTGGTACCAAGCTCTGGTTCACCACATCGGTCACGGTGTGGCTGGCATTATCCAGCTTCTGATTCATCAGAACATAGCGGGTCAGCTCAACAATCGCGTAGAAGATGATGATGAGTAGTGGCAGTAAGAATCCAAATTCAATAAAGGCCAAGCCGCCCTCATCACGCTTGAGGCGATCACCAATATTCAGAAACTCGCGAATCATTAGAAGCACGATGCCGGATCTCCTGCAAAACACTCATTTTTAATAATAACGGTGGATGACATCTCAAAGACATTATCCCCATTTTCCGTCTCGCCTGTCTTGAACATTTCGCCCAAAAACGGCGTAATAATATACCACTGGAACAGCACGCTATACATTACCACCTGATTGGACCCACCAAACGAATCCGTGCCAACTTCCTCGCCATCCACGCCGACAGAGCCAAAGTCAGGGAATACGAGAGAGGTGATACGTAGCTGCTCATCTTCCGCAGACACGTCTTTATCTTGCAGCCAGCTGCTTAGGTTGCGGCGGATATGCTGTTTGATATTGGCATCGCGCGAGCCAGCGCTGGAATCATAGACATTACCCGTCATGGCAATGCGGGCGCCTTCATGAGTTGCGTGTTCAACGAGCGAAGAAACGTGCAAAATCAAGGCAAACTCTAGCGTTCCCAGTACAAGAAAGAAAAATACTGGGGCCACGAGTGCAAACTCGATAAGGGTATTTCCTGATTGGTCTTCGGCGCAACGCCTAAAGAATTTCATTAAATAACTCGTCCGTTCCTAACATTATTCACAACATACCGCCAGCCCTATTGAAACTGGGCATTACACGCAGTCTACGTGAATTTTGTTAAAATACCATTAACATTCCGGCCGCGTCAACCGCTTAATCACATGAAAAATAGTGAAATTAGATGCCGCTTCCAAAATTATTTTTTCATAACATAGCGCAATTTTTCGCACTTATGTATGACACATTTATGACATTGCAGAGGGGGTGGGTCAAGTAAAAGATTAACAAAAGGTAAACACAGCTTAATAAAATAGGGGTATTTATTAACCATGCTATGAGCATATTTTTGCGGCGCAAAAGGCAATATATAGTGCAATATCAGACGTCTGAGGTTGGTCTTTATGATTTAGGTGTAAATCGATGGTTGGCAGCTTAGACGATTTCAAATGTCAGGACATTGAAGTCGGTGCGTTCCACGTCGAGGAAGGTGATGCTGTTGCCGCCACCAAAATCGATAAAGGCGGTCGTGCCGCTAAATTGCAGTAACGTGTAAGCCTGAGTCGCAATCGTGATACCGGTGCTATTGATGTTGTCTTCAAAGCGCACAATGTCGCCAGCGGCAAAATCAGTAATAATGTCAGTGCCATCACCACCATAGAAATAGAAGGTGTCGACGCCATCGCCACCGGTCATCGTGTCATTACCCTGTTGGCCAGAGATAAAGTCGGCACCTGTGCCACCATCGACGGAATCATTGCCAAACCCAGCCCAGATTGTCTCGGTTCCCGCTCCACCTTCAATGGTATCGTCGCCGCCATTACCGATTAAGAAGTCTGACCCGTCACCGCCAACGATGGAGTCGGCTTCATCTTCGGGGTGGGCGAGTCCGCCACCACCAGCGAGATAATCATCGCCAATATCGCCATCAATCGTATCTTCTCCGCGACCAGCATAGACGGTGTCGTTACCATCGCCAGCATTCGAGCCGGTATAGGCGCCGTAAATTTCGTCATTACCGGTATTGCCGAAGATCAGATCATCGCCAGCGCCACCAGAAATGGTGTCATTACCATCGGCATCATCAGCAATCGCGCGGCCACCATACAGCGTATCGTCGCTCAGATTACCAAAGATCGAATCATTACCGCCATTACCAAACAATTCTTCGCCCGCACCATTGGCAATCAATACGTCATCGCCATCCGACGCATCGGTTTCATTATCGAAGAATGGGTCTAGGAAATCATCGTTTCCGTCAAAGTCGCTGTCGCCGCTGCCTGTGCCGCCGCCGCCAGTATCATCGCCGCCACCGCCAGTATCGTCTCCGCCGCCGCCAGTGTCATCGCCACCGCCGCCCGTATCATCACTGCCGCCACCATATAAATGTTGCAGCGCTTCAATATCGAATTCCTGATAGTTGGTCGGATTGGTAAGAATGCTACCATCGTCGTCATTATAGGACATGACCGTGTTGCCGGTATTATCCAGATCATCGGGTAAGAATGGAGGCTCTTCGCCGCCACCGTAATTGCCGGGGTGTTTTAAGCCGACCGCATGGCCGATCTCGTGCAGCAGTGTGACATAATCGAAGGTACCAATGGTTTCGATGTCGCTGAAATTATTATCAATACCCACCGCCACATCACCCAGACGTGTGCTGCTGGAGATGGCGATACCTGCAATGCCCACCGCATTGCCCGGCAAATCGCCTTTATAGAATGAGATATTCGCCTGTGACGCGCTCGATGATTCCACAAAGGTGAGATTGGTAATGGCAGATAGTTTGGCAAACACACCAAGCGTGGCGGCTTGCTCTGCCGTATCAAAAGCGGTTAGCTCGTCTGCGGATGCAAGGGCAGGATCAACCGCATCCAGATCAAACGAATAGGTAACGGTTGCTGCAACGCCAGTCGTACCGCTCCATGTATATCCTAAAATGAGAGTCGCGCCATTATCGCTCAATGCCTGATTAATGACAGCCGCCTCGGCGCCAAGCATAATGGAATTGCCGGAAGCTTGAGATTCTAATTCGATGTGGCCAGGGGATTCCCCTGTAGCATAACCTTGATTAACGCAGACAAAGCACATTGCTTCCTCAATATTTATTTACATATAAGTATGCACATAAATTGAGAAACGCTCAAGCGCAACCTGCGTGACAGGGAGTAATCTTAAAAGATTTCAAAACTAGCGATGCTAAAGTCCGACCGTTCGATATCAAGGAAGGTGATGCTATTGCCATCACCAAAATCAATCGTTGCGGTCGTGCCGCTGAATTGCAGCATCGTGTAGATCTGTGTCGCTGACGTGAAATTGATACCATTCATCGTATCTTCAAAACGCACCACATCGCCACCACCGAAATCGGTGATCACATCCGCACCATTATCACTATAGAAATAGAAAGTCTCAATACCGTCACCACCGGTGATCGTATCGTTGCCTTGCTGTCCGGCGATAAAGTCGTTATCGGCACCGCCATCGATGATGTCATCTCCGAAGCCAGCCCAAATGGTTTCAAACCCGACGCCACCTTCAATCGTGTCGTCGCCTCCATTGCCGATAATAAAGTCGGAGCCATCGCCGCCAATGAGCGAATCGGATTCATCGTCAGGGTGGGCGAGGCCGCCACCACCAGCGAGATAATCATTGCCTTCGCCACCATCGACCATATCAAAGCCGCGACCTGCATAGATGGTGTCATTGCCGTCACCCGAATTATCGCCCGATGACAAGCCGCCATACAAGCTGTCATTACCCGTGTTACCAAAGATCAAATCGGCACCATCACCACCAGCAATCGTGTCATTGCCATCGGCATCATCGGCAATCGCGCGACCACCATAAAGCGTATCGCTACCCGCAGCACCGGTAATCAGATCAGCACCGCCGCCACCAAAGAGTTCTTCGCCATTATCATCACTGCCGACAAGCACATCAGCGCCGTCGCCACCACTGCCATCGGTGGTATCTTCACCGCTATCGATCGTGTCGTCATCACCCGGTAATGTGTCATCTTCATCATCACCTGGTAACGTATCATCATCGTCATCAGTCGGCGGGGTGTCATCATCATCGTCGTCGTCTTCATCTACCAGCGGGTCACCCTCAAGGCCGTAAATATATTCCAGCGCTTCAATATCAAATTCCTGATAGGTGGTTGGGTTGGTGTCCACATCATCGTCATTATCAAAATACGACATCACTGTGTTTTGATTCACATCATCTTCTGCTGGCAGGAATGGTCCTTCATCGGTTGGGCCATATTCACCCGGATGCTTTAGCCCGACAGCATGCCCCATCTCGTGTAGCAACGCGTAGTAGCTATAGGTGCCGACAATTTCATGATCGCTAAACTCGGTATCCATACCGACATGCGCTTTGGTAATCAGCTGCCCATCAGGAAGAAGACCCGCGATACCGGCAACACCTTCAAATTCCAAATCGCCGACATAAAAGGCTAGCTGTGCATCTTCTGCGCTTGCAGCTGCGACAAAGGAAATATTGGTGATGGCCTCAAGCTGCGCAAAGATACCCTGCGTGGCGGTTTGTTCTGCATTGGTGAAGGCGCGGACATTATCATCCGCATAGGTGATCTCA
>JALEGK010000081.1 GCA_022763105.1 Rickettsiales bacterium
CTCAGATAAGGTTGCAGACGAGTACGGTCTTTTAAGAAAGCCGTGATTTCCACTGCCACTAATCGCTCTACTTCTTCTGCGGGGATATTAGGCAGACTTCCAGCCTTATGATGATAACCGCTAATAATGGCCTGACTCGTGTAGTAGCGGTAGAAGCGTTTGCGGGTGTTGCTGTATTTCGGTGTCATCATGTTACCGCGGTCATCGTAAAACAATCCAGCTAACAGGCAGGGATATTTCGCACCGTGAGAACCTAGCTTTCTCATGCGGTTCTGCGCGATGACCTTCTGCACTTGGTCAAAGGTTTCTTTATCAATAATCGCCTCATGCTCACCGGGGTAGCTTTTATCCTTATGCACAATCTCGCCCAGGTAAATCCGGTTTTGCAGCAGGTGATAGAGATTCTTCTCGGCATACGGTAAGCCACCTGTCTGCCTGCCAGTAGAGAAAGTGCGGCGCTTGGTGAGAATGTTTAAACTGTCCATCTCGGCTTTCAGTAAACGTACTGATTTTAACTCGATATAGCGCTCAAACATTAGGCGAACGGTCTTAGCTTCTTCCGCATTGGCCACGATTTTACGCTCTATACAATCATAGCCTAGGGGCGGCACACCACCCATCCATTTCCCTTTTTGCTTGGAAAGTGCAATCTTGTCTCTGATACGTTCACCCGTGACCTCGCGTTCAAACTGTGCGAAGCTGAGAAGCACATTCAGCGTGAGTCGTCCCATAGACGTGGTCGTGTTAAATTGCTGTGTGATAGAAACGAAGGATACATTGCGCTTATCCATTACATCGACCAGCTTAGAAAAATCCGCCAATGAGCGCGTAAGGCGATCCACCTTATAGACCACAATCACATCGACCTTACCCAGTTCGATATCCTGTAGCAGTGCCTTGAGTGCCGGGCGATTCATGTTACCACCACTGAATCCACCATCATCATACATCTGTGGCAGCAGTTCCCAGCCTTCATGCTTTTGGCTGGTGATATAGGCGGCACAGGCTTCGCGTTGTGCGTCGAGTGAATTGAATTCCTGCTCTAGCCCTTCTTCAGAAGACTTACGAGTATAAATAGCGCATCGAACGGATTTTTTATTCATCGCTTCTTCACTCCGAAGAAGATGCGGCCATTCCAATTAGTGCCGGTGATATGCCGTGCGATGGTGGAAAGGCTGGTGAAGTCTTGTTCACGATAGCGGAAGCCTGAATCGGTGACCGTTACCTCATGCTTCTCGCCTTTATACTGCCGGATAAGCCGCGTACCCTGTTTGATCGTCAATTCCTTCTCCGGCGTTAAATCAACGCCAGCGCGTAGCTGTTTCACCAGATTCCGAAGCTGCGTATTAGTGGTACGTTTTAGCCCGCCATGTTGCTTGGCTTGCTGTTTCCACGCCACATGCCCGCGCAGAAACTCTACACTAGCACGCGGCGGTGATTTGCCTTTGAAGTATTTGCTCCATTCAACTTCCAGCTCTGGTTTCGATAATGCCTGCATGATGCCTCCTTTAATTAGGTTACATCAGCACTACCGCTTCCATTGGCTAGGAAGTCGAGTAGAAAGAAGCGCTAATCGTCACTTTCCTCCTCTTCCAGCTCATGTTTCCACTGTTCGGCCAATTCTGCGCGGCTTGGGATATAAGGCAGGATCACTTCAATTTTCTGCTCGGCAAAACCGTACTTCTCAGAAAGGGTGATCATCATGCGCGCTGCTGCACTCGCCCGTTGATCTATAGATAACGCGTTATTCCGCGCGCTTCATATCAGCCACAATCGATGCAACCAGCGTTTTGGCTGAGCGATGCTGCAATATTGGTGCGCCCTGCCCGGCATACATCGAGGCATAATCACGGTTGGTGCGCTCACTCGCTGCCTTCTTCAGTGGGCTGGTGAAAAAGCTTTGGATGGGAAACGGCAAAGGCATGGCATCAATATGCGCGGCCTGTTCGATTAGATGGTTGGGAATGAACCGCGCAAGTCTGCCAGTAAAAGCACGGCTGAGCACCGTATGTTTCGACGCATCGCTTAAAATCGCATCGCGATGCATATCGCTGGTGCCCGATTCCGCGCAGGCAAGAAATGCCGTCCCCATCTGCACACCGCTTGCGCCGAGCGCGAGCGCTGCTTTCACGCCGCGCGCATCGGAAATGCCTCCGGCAGCAACCACGGGCGCTTTGACGCGATCAACCACTTGCGGCACCAGCGCCAATGTTCCCATCAGCGACTCCTCCGCTTCCTTAAGAAATGAGACGCGATGCCCGCCCGCCTCAAACCCGGTGGCCAGAATAATATCAACGCCGGCATCATCCAGCGCGATGGCTTCATCCAGCGTGGTCGCCGCGCCTAGCGTTTTGATGTTTTTTCTGCGACACGCTTCCAGAATATCATCGGATGGAATGCCATATACAAAACTGAATACCGGTGGTGCGGCCTCTATAATGGCTTCCACCTGCTCTTCGTAACGCTCCGTATATTTCTCAGAGTAGGCCGGATAAGCAATGCCCAGCTCATCATAAAATGGCTTAAACAATGCCAGATATTCGGTGAATTGCGCCTCGCTCATGCCCAGCCCACCTTCATCATGATCCGACACCCACAGATTCACCGCGAATGGTTTCTCGGTCGCCTGGCGGATATCGCGTGTGAGCGTGATAATGCCTTCCGGCGGGAGGATATGCGCCCCGTAAGAGCCCATCCCTCCCGCGTTGGAGACGGTTGCAAGAAGATCTATAGTAGAAAGCCCGCCGCCGAACGGCCCCTGAATAATCGGATATTCAATGCCAAGCCGTTCGGTTAGTTTGGTTTCATTCCACATAGCAATCATCTCCTGTCTTGCGTTAGCTTATGCAGCGGCTTTGAATTCAGCCTGATCCTTGGCGTAACCAGCCTGAAATTCCGGTAATGCCTGCACATTAGCAATCAAGCGCTTTACATTCTCACCCAATGTGATGGTGGTGTTTGGGAAGAAATTTCCCCAGCTCGAATAAACGGCCGCCATATAATCGACATGGCTTGGCGTATCGCCCACAATGAATGTCCGATTGGCGAGGTGTTTATCCAGTACGGTCCAGATTTCAGATACCTTGTCCGCCAGTTGTTGCAGCAGATCGGCTTTTACATCGTCCGCCAGCTCGACCTTAAAAGCGATTGTAAACAGTTTTGAATAAGCCGGATGTAACGTGGCGTAATCAAAATTGAACCATTGATAAAATGCTGCGCGCTCCTCCACACTGGATGGCAGTAAATCCTTACCATGTTTTTCCAGCAAATACAGTGCGATGGCGCCACCTTCTGCAATCACACGCCCGTCTTCTGTCTTAATGGCAGGCACCTGATTGGTTGGCACTATGTCGGTGTAGTTCGGCACATCATCACGCTTAATGGTTTCATAGCTTACGCCGAGTTTTTCCAGCAAAACAGCAATGCCGGTCGAGCAGGTTCCTGGGATGGTATAAAGTGTGTACATGGTGTTTCTCCTTTAGTTGGTTACGAATTATGAGGTCAAGTTATTTTTATACAGTAATGAATAATAATAACCAGGTCAAGTATTTTATACACACTTGTCTAAATAAAAAGAATGTGCTACTGTTAGGCGCATGAATGGAGAAGAAAAACAGACCACACGGGGCCGCCCTCTCAGTTTTGACCGGGCTGAATTACTGGAACAGGTGATGCAACTATTTTGGGAGCATGGCTACGGCAAGCTTTCTTTTAATGAAATCGCCAATGCGACCGGTCTCACTCGCGCCAGTCTATATAATACTTTTGAAAGTAAAGAAGCATTATTTGTCGAGGCGATGACCCACTATCAAAATCATTCACCGAGCGCGATATTAAAACAGGTTCAGCCCGGCGAGGCAGTGTCACCGGCCTTCTTTCAAATGCTGGATGACATTTGCACACTCTTGGCATCCGATGAAAAATATCGTGGTTGCATGGCGGTGAATTGCTATATGGAGCTGGCAAATAACAGCTCCCTTGCCGGCGAAACCATCCGGAAATTACTGGGCGAGCAGCAGCAGATCATTCGCAAGCTCATCACGCAAGGCATTGCGCTTCAAGAGCTGCCGCACACCCTCAATATCGACACCGCCGCAAATATGCTCTCCGCGTTTATTAGTGGGCTTGGCACCTTCTCCAAAGGTGGAGCCGATGAAGCAACGCTGCAGGAGATGTGCCATCACTTTCTGCGCAACCTTGGGTTCAAAACTCTCACTTGAAAAATGTTCTATATATCGACCAAATGTTTATTGACCGCCAATAAAAAACAGCGAATATTAAGAAACGCACATGCACCAAATATCACCACGCAAGATTATAGAGGAATCTCATATATGGTCACACATTACAAATCGCTTATCGCAACTTTTGGCACTTCTGCACTGCTCACGCTGTCTGCTTGTGTTTATACAGACTCAGATTTCAACGAAACGAATGTCGATTCTACGCCAAAAGTGCAACGCAGTTCGCATAATGCGAGCGATATTCTTATCAGCGAAGGTTCCCTTCCAGATCACTCGCATCGTGTGATCGGTAAAATCACCGCTTTTGGGCGTTCGGTGAATCTTCTTTCTTCCGATCCCACCCGTGAAGATGTAAATGAGGCATTGCGAGCAGAAGCCGCCAAGCAAGGAGCCGATGCTGTGATTAACGTGCAGTATCACACTGAGCGCACAGGCCTTGCAAGCCGGGGCAAAATGTCCGGCGCAGGCGATGCCGTTGTTTTTACCGCGCGCTAATAAAGAATGAGGGCGGGTGGCGCAACCACCTCTTCCCTGCTACAGGAGCTATTAATCAACGAAGGTGGCGTAGTCGAGTACGCGCATACGGCAAAAACGAAGGAAATCACCTCCCTAAATTAGGACTGCTTCGTTTCGATCATCCGGAATGTCAAATTAATACGCGGGGTTTGCACCGTTTTGGTCGGCGGCAAGCGGTGGAGCCAGTGCGTTTGCGTGGTGTCTTTCATGACGAGAAGCCCCCCATGCTCCAGCACTTTTGATATGGTTTCCTTGGTCTTTTTATGTTTGAAAGCGAATTTGCGTTCCGCCCCGAAACTTAAAGAACCAATCGCGCCGTTTTTCTTGAGGTCTTTCTCCCCATCACTGTGCCAGGCCATGCCTTCGCTGCCGTCATGATAGAGATTTAAGAGGCAGGAGTTATAGGTCTCGTCACTTTCTCGCTCAACAACGGTTTTTAATTCCAAAAGCTCTTTCGTCCACGGCAAGGCGGTTTTCGTCACATTGGAATAGCCATATTCAAAAGGCTGCTGTGCATACCACGCAACTTTTCTTCTGGTGATAATCTCCCTACCGAGAATCACGGCGCGGTCATGCTCCCACGTAATATTCTTGAGCAAAGCCTCATAATAATGATCCGCTTCGAGCGTTGATAAAACATGGCCGTGATAATGCACTACACCATCATAAGGCAGCAGGTTACGCGGCTTATCCTCTATTTGTTCAAAGAGATCCATTCTTTATATTGGTCGTTCATACAATTGCCGCAAGGGCGGTAACCATGTTCGATTGCCTCCGTTTCATTTTCAAAAAAGACACGGTTTCCGCGTTTCATACGCTTGCCGGATTTGCAGGCCAAAGTGCCGTAAATCTTTAAATTCACATTGCCACCACATTGAATGGAATGATCGCGGATTTTCGCTCTCAGCTCCGAGTCAGAAATGCTGCTATGCCGGATCAACATTAACTCACCGCATCGTGAAAAATAATGCCCATTGTGTGGCGATGACCGCTTTGCACTTCACTCACGCCGTGGCGCATATTGGCACGGTAATAACCGCGTGTGCCTTTGATCGGTCTGAATTTCGTGGTGAAGATAATTATGTCTCCGCGCCTGGGTTTTAATACAATCGCCTTGGATTGCGCGCGCGGTACTTGCTCGGTCAGCACAAACTCACCGCCCGCATAATCCTCTTCCGGTTCGCTCAGGAAACAGGCCGCCTGTATCGGAAAATAAACCTCGCCATATAAGTCTTGGTGTAGCGTATTATACCCGCCCTCGCCATAGCGCAAAATCAGGGGGGTGGGCTTCATCTGACCCGCTTCATGGCATTGTGTCTGCAGCTGCGCATATGTAGCGGGAAAGTGCGTATCCATCCGCAGCAGCTTCATCCATAAATTCGCAATCGGGGCAAGTTTTGGATAGAGATGTTCGCGCAATTCCTGCACCAAATCCGGCAATGGATAATCCCAATATTTATATGCACCAAGGCCAAAGCGGTACCGCTCCATTACAACCGTTTTGCGATAGCCGTGCTCATGCTCAAACATATTGATCAGATGTTGGCATTGCTCTCTGTGTAAAAACTCAGGCAAAACAGCATAACCTGTCTGGTTCATCTCATCGCTTACGTTCTGCCAATTTATGGCCTCTATGCTGTGTATGATATCAGTCATGACGTTCACCAACTTTCGCGGCTTCCCAGCCAATAATCGCGGTTTTCTTATCTGAACCCCACATATAACCGCCAATCTTACCGCTACCCTGAATGACACGGTGACAGGGGATAAGGAAGGCAACAGGGTTTTTGCCAATGGCTGTGCCGACAGCGCGTGATGCGGAGGGCTGTTCAATGTCCCTTGCCAAATCACCATAAGTGCTTACACGCGCAAAAGGGATTTTCAACAAGCTCTCCCAGACCTTAAGCTGGAAGGGTGTTCCCGCCAGATGCAATTTAATCTGCTCCAGCTGCTTCCAATCCTTTTGAAAAATAAACAAAGCGTCTTGCTGAAACTTATCCGTGATTTGATGAAAAGAGGCATTGGGAAAGCGCGCCTGCAAATCATGCAATGCCTTATCTTCATCCTCTTCAAAAAACATATGGCACACGCCTTTATGGGTCGAGGCCACAATCAGTTTTCCAAACGGGCTTTCGGCAAAGCAGTAATTGATGGTTAAATCCGTACCGCCATTTTTAAATTCACCAGGGGTCATGCCCTCGATCTTCACAAACAAATCATGCAATCGGCTTGTCCCCGAAAGCCCGGTTTCATGCGCCGTATCCATCAGTGTCATACGTTCTTTCAATAATGTTTTGGCGTAATCCAGACTGATATATTGCATGAACTTCTTGGGGCTCACCCCCGCCCATTCACTGAACATACGCTGAAAATGAAACGGGCTGACATGCACGGCTGATGCAATTTCTTCCAGAGACGGCTGCGCCTTAAAATGCTCACGAATATAGTGAATCGCCTTTTCTATACGCTCATAATCCATATGCTTTTGGGTCGTCATGGCCACACCACATTATGTTTTGCAAATGGATACACCGCCATCGACCAGCATTGATGTTCCTGTGACAAAGCTCGCTGCATCAGAGGCTAAATACATTGCTGCCTGTGCCACTTCTTCTGGCTGCCCGCAACGTTTAAGCGCATGGATATTGTCGAGGAACTGGATGGATTCAGGGTCTGTCCCCATCTGGTCAAGCATTGGCGTGGCGGTTGCACCGGGGAGAAGTGCATTAAACCTGACCCCTTGCGCCCCATATTCAACGGCCAGTGTCTTGGTCAATCCTGTAAGCCCAGCCTTCGCAGCAGCATAGGCAGATTTCGTTGGTATGGCTACTGTATTTCCGGCAACGGATGAGGTGAAAATAACCGACCCGCCGCCGTTTTCCAGCATTGCCGGAATTTGATATTTTGCGGCCAGATAGGCGCTGGTTAAATTGATGTTGATCGAGGCATCCCAATCCTCACGCGATAACTCTGGCAGGGGCACAAGCGTTCCCAATGTCCCTGCATTGTTAAAAGCAATATCCAGCTTGCCGAATTTAGAGACCGCCAAATCAACAAGAGCTTTGTTATAAGCTTCAGAAGCTACATCTCCGGCCAGGGCTACGGCCTCTCCGTCCTCAGATATAATGTCATCGACAAGCGCATTCAGCTTTTCTACACGCCGTGCGCCAACAACAAGCTTCGCCCCTTCGCGCGCAAATAATGTCGCCGCAGTGCGCCCAATGCCCGAACCTGCCCCTGTAATAATGGCAATTTTTCCTGAAAGTGTCGTCATGATTCATACCTTTATATTTTAGTTATGCTTTATACCATCATTATATAAAGGACATTATATAAAGGATCCGGCCATGCCATCGACCCGTTTCTTGCTGTATTTCTTATTGTCCTCGTTTATTCAGATAATCCTTTAGGCTACATTTTAACGAACCGACTTAAGATGCTGGAGCATGAGGGAGTGAATACCTTGAAGTTTTAAGTGAATTCGATATTGAGAGGCAAACGACCTATCCCAGCTAATTCCCTGTTATTGTTTTTAGGGAATTTGCCGAGTGAACCGCAGAAACTCGTGGGTGGCAACTATCCAAACTTTATCCTAACACGCCATTTCCCTGATATTTTGAAAAAACTCCCTGCAAATTGGCCCAAAGCAGGGAAGAGATTCGCCTTTGCCATGTTCTACTCGCTTAGAAAAATACAAAACATCTATTGCTATCTATGTAATGTGGTGAGAGTATTGCTGAGTGGTCTAGCCACACCGCCATTTAATCTCTTAGTGCTAAAGCACTGATAGATTAAATGTCAGAAGCTGAGAGAACCCACCCAACGGGTCAGGGTTCGACAAAAAGCTTAGTGAACGCAGTGAACTTAGCGTTTGCCACGCAGGCCGAAGGCCGAGTACATCCCTCCTAACTTTTAAATCTTATGAAGCGAGCACATCAGGCGCACAACCTGTCTTCACTTCCCCACACTTTTCTGCTACTATGCTGCTATGCAAAACATCAAACGTTTCTTCTGCTTGGGCTTACTGAGCGCGCTGGTCGCCTTCGCTGCCACACCAACGCTTGCATGCTGCAAAGCATCTGATTCTGAGCAGCCAAAGCCATGCCACGAAGAAATGGTCAAAGCGCAGGAAGACACCAAAGATTGCTGCGCAGAGAAATTCTGTCAGGACTGCTTTATGCAAACCGCGATCATGCCAGAGGCTGTGAGCGCCGCGCCTGACATGCAGCCAATTATCTTCGCTTTTTCTGCCGAAGCCTTCCGCCGCTTATCGATGGGCGTACCCATCCGGCCTCCAATGCCATTAGGTTAGTAACTGTTTTTACTATTAACCTCATGATTTAGGAGAAGTATCATGAAAACAATTTTACCTATCGCTCTTTTGTTTTTAGTCACTGCTTGTGGTCATATCCACGGCAAGACCTGCAGTCATTCTGACCCACGTTGCGGGTGCGAACAATCTGCATGTAAATGCAAAAAATCATGCGATAAACACAAGCACGAGCACAAAAAGAAGTGCAAAGTGTGTGAAGAGTCCGAAAAATCTATGTAGTATTGCGAGTAGATTGGAAGGGGCGGCTGAGCTTTCAGCCGCCTTTTTTCATGCCCGCACAAAGCTTCTTGACGCAAACGAAGCTTTTACTTATGTTCCGGTCAATTTGGCTACAGCATAGAGGATCATGCAGCACACACACGCAATTCCAACCCCATACACTGCCGCACTCGTATTGGCAGACGGAAGCGTGTTTTATGGCTATGGCATTGGCGCTCACGGCGAGACCACGGGCGAAGTCTGCTTTAACACTGGCATGACCGGCTACCAAGAAGTGCTGACCGACCCATCTTACGCTGGCCAGATTATCACCTTCACCTTCCCGCATATTGGTAATGTCGGCACCAACCCGGATGACCGCGAGTCACTAACACCAGCTGTGCGCGGCTTGATCGTGAGAGAGAAAATCACCTCGCCATCGAATTTCCGTAACCAATTCGATCTGGAATCTTGGTTAAAAGAAAAAGAGCTAACCGGCATTTGCGGCATTGATACCCGCCGCCTTACCCGCCTGATTCGCAAAAATGGCGCGCAGAATGTCTCTATTTTATATCCGGAAGAAGGCAAGGACGTCGATATTAACGAAGAGATCGAGCGCTTAAAGCCGCTACCTTCACTTGCGGGTATGGAGCTTGCCAAAGAGGTGAGCTGCCAAGAATCTTACGAGTGGAAGAGCACGCGCTGGAGCCTAGAGGATGGCTACGGCGAGGTTGCAGAGCTTGCTTTCCATGTGGTCGCCATCGATTACGGCGAAAAGCTCAATATTCTGCGCTCACTCGCATCGTATGGCTGTAAGGTCACGATTGTACCGTCAACCACGCCAGCCGATCAGATTTTAGCACTCAAGCCCGACGGCGTCTTCTTATCGAATGGCCCGGGCGATCCGGCTGCCACCGGCGAATATGCCATTCCAGTGCTTAAAGCCTTAATTGCAGAGAATCTGCCTATCTTTGGTATCTGCTTGGGCCACCAACTGCTGGCATTGGCGCTGGGCGCTAAAACCGAGAAAATGCATCAGGGTCACCGTGGCGCGAACCATCCGGTTAAGCGCGTCGTTGATAATACCGTCGAGATCACCAGCCAGAATCACGGCTTTGTTGTCTCGCATGGTAGCCTGCCCGATAAAGTGAATGTCACCCACCTCTCGCTGTTCGATGGCACTATTGAGGGGCTAGAGGTCGAAGATAAGCCGGTATTCTCGGTGCAATATCACCCAGAAAGCTCACCCGGCCCGCATGATTCGCTATACCTATTCCAAAAATTTGTCGATCTGATGAGGGAACATGCCTAAACGCACAGACATATCATCCATCCTCATCATCGGTGCTGGCCCGATTGTTATTGGACAGGCCTGCGAGTTCGATTATTCCGGCACGCAAGCGGTTAAAACGCTAAAAGGCGAAGGTTACCGCATTATCTTGGTGAATTCGAACCCAGCCACCATCATGACCGACCCGGAGCTTGCTGATGCAACCTATATCGAGCCAATCACACCAGAGCTGGTGGAAAAAATCATCGAGAAAGAAAAGCCGGACGCGCTGCTGCCAACCATGGGCGGCCAAACCGCACTGAACTGTGCGAAAGCACTGGCAGAAAGCGGCGTACTAGATCGCCATAATGTTGAGTTGATTGGCGCAAACCTCGAATCGATCAATAAGGCCGAAGACCGCGACTTATTTAACAAAGCCATGGCGAAAATCGGCCTAGATGTGCCAAAGAATGCCGTCGTCAATAATATGGACGATGCGCGCAAGGCACTCGAAGAAGTGGGCTTGCCTGCTATTATCCGCCCATCCTTTACCCTTGGCGGGTCTGGCGGCGGTATCGCTTATAACCGCGAAGAATTCGAAGCGATTGTCGCTTCTGGCCTCGATGCCTCGCCAACCAACGAAGTGCTAATCGATGAATCGGTGCTCGGTTGGAAAGAATATGAGATGGAGGTCGTGCGCGACCACCATGATAACTGCATCATCATCTGCTCAATCGAGAATGTCGACCCGATGGGCGTGCATACGGGCGATAGTATCACTGTTGCGCCTGCTCTCACCCTTACCGATAAAGAATATCAGATCATGCGCGACGCATCGCTCGCCGTCTTGCGCGAAATCGGCGTCGATACCGGCGGCTCGAACGTACAATTCGCGGTAAACCCAGAAAATGGCCGCATGGTCGTCATTGAAATGAACCCGCGCGTCTCGCGCTCTTCTGCATTGGCTTCAAAAGCAACCGGATTCCCAATTGCTAAGGTGGCTGCCAAACTATCGGTGGGCTACACGCTCGATGAGGTCCTAAACGACGTTACCAAGGCAACGCCAGCATCGTTTGAACCAACGATTGACTATGTCGTCACCAAGATCCCTCGCTTTACCTTCGAGAAATTCCCGGGCACCACGCATAATTTGAGCACCTCGATGAAGTCTGTTGGTGAATCAATGGCGATGGGTCGCAATTTCTGCGAAAGCCTACAAAAAGCGCTCCGCTCGCTTGAGACCGGGCTCTCTGGACTGAACGAGCTTGAGATTGATGGCTATGAAGAAGGCTCTGAGAACCTAGATGCCATTCGCACCGCTTTGGGCAAAGCAACCCCAGATCGCTTACGCGTGATCGGCCAAGCCCTACGTGCAGGCATGGGCGTGCAAGAAATTCACGAGATCACCGCCTACGATCCGTGGTTTATCGAGCAGTTAAAACAGATTGTCGATGCCGAAGCCGATATTAAGGCCAAAGGCCTGCCCGCTGACGCCGTTGGCATGCTGCATATTAAGAAAATGGGCTTTGCCGATAAGCGCCTGAGTGAACTGACGGGCTTAAAAGAAGATGCCGTCACTGCCTGGCGTCACAATTTGCAAATTCATCCGGTTTATAAGCGCGTTGATACCTGCGCGGCCGAATTTGAGGCACTCACCCCATATATGTATAGCTGCTATGAGGGCGACGGCATCGCGCAAGCAGAATGCGAATCAGTGCCAACCGATAAGCAAAAGATCATCATTTTGGGTGGTGGTCCAAACCGTATTGGTCAGGGTATTGAGTTCGATTATTGCTGTGTGCATGCAGCCTATGCGCTCAAAGAAGCTGGTTACGAGACGATTATGATCAATTGTAACCCGGAAACGGTCTCAACGGACTATGATACATCCGATAGGCTCTATTTTGAGCCGCTAACCGAAGAAGATGTGATCGAAGTCATCCGAAAAGAGCGTGAAAACGGCTTTGTTTTGGGTGCAATCGTGCAATTTGGTGGCCAAACACCGCTTAAACTTGCCAAAATACTCGCTGAATCTGGTATTCCGATCATCGGAACCTCACCAGACTCCATCGATTTGGCCGAAGACCGCGAACGATTCCAGCGTTTGCTCTTCTCGCTCGATCTAAAACAACCACCAAACCATATCTGCCATTCGGCCGAGCAAGTCATCCAGCAAGCAGAGATCATTGGTTATCCGGTGGTCGTGCGCCCTTCTTATGTATTGGGCGGACGCGCGATGCAAATCGTCCATGATTCTGACACGCTCAAAAATTACGTATCCGAAATCATCTCGCTTTTTGGCGATGGCCCGATCTTAATCGATGGGTATCTGAAAGACGCCATCGAGCTGGATGTCGACGCATTATGTGACGGCAACAAAGTCTATGTCGCGGGCATCATGGAGCATATTGAAGAAGCCGGCATTCACTCCGGTGATTCCGCATGCTCATTACCGCCTTATTCTTTAGCGCCAGAAATTATCGCTGAAATCCGCGCACAAACCGTCGAGCTAGCCAAAGCCCTCAAGGTAAATGGCCTCATGAATGTGCAATTTGCGGTCAAAGACGGCGAGATCTTCATTATTGAAGTGAACCCACGCGCCAGCCGCACCGTGCCGTTTGTTGCCAAGACCACCGGCGTGCCGATTGCCAAGATTGCTGCTCGCTTAATGGCGGGTGAAACGCTCAAAGACTTCAACCTCAACGACGAGATGCACCCAGATATCGGCCATGTCGCGGTGAAAGAGGCAGTATTCCCATTCGCGCGCTTCCCGGATGTCGATGTAATCCTAGGCCCAGAGATGAAATCTACCGGTGAAGCCATGGGCTTAGACCGTGATTTCTCACTTGCTTACGCGAAAGCACAGCTTTCTGCTGGCAGTAAATTGCCAAAATCCGGCTCAGTATTTGTCTCGGTAAAAGACACAGACAAAGAAGTGGTGCTACCGATTGTAAAACAATTAGTATCCATTGGTTACAAGATCGTCGCCACACGCGGCACTGCCTCTTACCTGAGCGAGCACAATGTCCCTGTTGAGATCATCAATAAGGTGCGCGAGGGCCGACCACACGTGGTCGATAAGATGAAAGATGAGGATATCGATCTGCTCATCAACACCACCGAAGGCGCAGCTGCGATTGCCGATAGTTACTCGATCAGACGCACGGCATTACTGGGTAAAATCCCCTACACAACGACAATGCCGGGTGCGAAAGCGCTTGCACAATCGCTCAAAGCAATGCATGACTCAGATGTTGGACTTGAAGTTCGTGCATTACAAGCGTACTTTAACGCCTCCAATTCATAAACAGGATTAAGTCAATGGATAAGATACCAGTCACCGCGACGGGCTTTACGCATTTGGAAAAAGAGCTAAAGAACCTGAAATCCGTCGAACGCCCAGATGTGGTTAAGGCAATCGCAGAAGCGCGTGAACATGGCGATTTGAAAGAAAACGCCGAATATCATGCAGCACGCGAACGCCAAAGCTTCATCGAAGGCCGTATTTTAGAGCTAGAGGCGGTGGTTTCCCGCGCAGATGTCATTGATCCGTCTTCTATGTCGGGTGATACCATCAAATTTGGCGCAACCATTGATTTAATCGACGAGGAAACCGAAGACGAAGTCACCTATCAGATCGTCGGTGAGTACGAAGCGGACCTCGAGAACGGTAAAATCTCGATGACCGCTCCAATCGCCCGCGCCCTCATTGGTAAATCAGAAGGCGATTCGGCCGAGGTAAAAACCCCCAAAGGCGTGCGCTATTACGAAGTCGTGGCGATTCGCTACATTTAAGCCATGTCTGCCCAGAACCCTTCTGTCTGGGTCTTAACGGACGATCGCGCGGGCCATAACGCCCAGAGCAAAGGCCTCGCTCACCATTTAGGCATGTTCTATAGCATGAAGCCGATTGAGTATCGTCCATTAGCGTCGCTACCTAATTTCTTTATCGGCCATAGCTTAAAAGGCATTCGCACCCAGTCGCGCAAACAAATTGCCCCGCCCTGGCCTAAGCTGGTGATAGCAGCAGGCAGGCGCACCGTGCCGATTGTTGAATATATTAAAGAACATGCACCCGAAGTGGCGCTTGTACAGCTCATGTGGCCGGGCAAGATCGACCCGTTTGATCTGGTGATTGTACCCGAGCATGACAATCCGCCCGATGATCCACGTGTGATTGCTACCAAGGGCGCGCTACATACCATTACCCATGCCCAAATCGAACAAGAGGCGCGCTTGCTAGAAGACCGCTATGTCGATTACGCATCGCCACGTATCGCCCTGATGATTGGCGGCAAAAGCAAACATGGTAAGTTCGAAAAGCAGGATTACCAAACCCTCATTGACCTAGCAGAGCTGCTTGCAGGTCCAAAAGGCTCGCTGCTGATCTCATCCAGCCGACGCACGCCCAACTTTGTGCAGTCCCTATGTGCTGATAGGCTGACCATTCCGCACCATTACTACCATTTCGCTAGCGGCGAACCAAACCCCTACCCCGGTCTGCTCGGCCTTGCCGATGCCATCATCGTCACCGGTGATTCTATCTCGATGGCGGCAGAGGCCTGTTATACAGGTAAGCCGGTGTATTTATATAACCCGCGCCAGTTTGATTCCGCTAAAATCAGCCATTTCCAGCAACAACTCTTCGATGGCAACCACGCCTATAGGCTCAATGCCAATAGCGATTGGAAGAATGCCGAACCAACCCCGCTGGATGAAATGAGCCGTGTCGTAGAGATTGTAAAACAAAAGCTTTCTGAGAAGACCGCTTGAAACTTGCTCCAAGCGCCCTATAACAATGGTGTCTGTAAATTAACTTCGCACATAAGGAGACTCTCATGGGAGTATTAGTAGGGCACGACGCCCCCGATTTTTCTGCACAAGCCGTAATGCCTGATGGCAGCATCAAAGAAGATTTCAACATGCGCGAGCACATCGCTGGCAAAGTAGGCGTGTTGTTCTTCTATCCGCTTGATTTCACGTTCGTTTGCCCATCAGAAATTTTGGCATTCAACAATCGCGTAGCAGCATTCAAAGAGCTGGGCGCAGAAGTGATCGGTATCAGTGTCGATTCTCAGTTCACCCACCATGCATGGCGTAACACGCCAGTGGAAAATGGCGGCATCGGTGCCATCGACTTCCCATTGGTGGCTGATCTGAACAAAGCCATCGCCCGTAACTACGATGTGCTTCTGAATGATTCTGTAGCCTATCGCGGCACCTTCATGATCGATAAAAACGGTGTGGTTCGCCACCAGATCGTCAACGACCTACCGCTTGGCCGTAACGTTGATGAAGCCCTACGCATGGTAGAAGCGCTGAACTTCCACGAAGAGCATGGCGAAGTCTGCCCTGCAGGCTGGAACAAAGGCAAGCCGGGCATGACACCAACCGCAGAAGGCGTGGCGTCTTACCTCAAAGACAACGCCTCTGGCCTATAATTAACGAACAAATTCAGGAGACAGATATGGCACGCGAGCCAAAAACGATTAACACCAAAGTGCTCATTATTGGTTCTGGTTCTGCGGGTTGCACCGCAGCCATCTACGCCGCACGTGCGGGTCTGTCTCCTGTTATGGTTCACGGCATGCAGCCCGGCGGCCAGCTCACCATCACCACCGATGTTGAGAACTATCCGGGCTTTGCCGATGTCATTCAAGGCCCATGGCTGATGCAGCAAATGGAAGATCAGGCGAAAAATGTCGGCACGGAGATCGTCAACGACCTCATTACTGAGATTGACCTGTCTAAGCGCCCATTTGTCGCTAAAGGCGATACCGGCGATACCTATATCGGCGAGACGGTCATTATCGCAACCGGCGCTTCAGCCAAATGGCTAGGCCTAGAGTCTGAGCAGAAATTCCAGAATTTCGGTGTCTCTGCCTGCGCGACTTGCGATGGCTTCTTCTTCAAAGACAAAGAGGTCGTGGTCATTGGCGGCGGTAACACCGCAGCAGAAGAAGCGATCTTCTTGGCGAATCTTGCCTCTAAAGTGACCCTTATTCACCGCCGCGATGAGTTGCGTGCAGAGAAAATCCTGCAAGAGCGCTTATTCAAGAACCCAAAAATCAATATGCAGTGGGATTCGGTCGTCGAGGAATTCATTGGCGATGATAACCCGCCAAACCTAACCGGTGTGCGCATTAAAAACACCAAAACCGGCGAAACATCAGAGCTGAAGGCAGACGGCGCCTTTGTCGCTATCGGCCATGACCCTAACACCAAAATCTTCAAAGATTCTGGCTTAGAGATGGATGATGAGGGCTATCTGAAAACCAAAGCAGGCACAGCCAGCACCAAGATCGCAGGCGTGTATGCGGCAGGCGACGTGCAGGATAAAATCTATCGCCAAGCCATTACCGCTGCCGGAACCGGCTGTATGGCCGCGCTAGAAGCCGAGAAATTCTTGGCCGAACACGAGTCAGAAGCAGAGGCTGCATAGCTCCGCTCTCGCCAGCATATTATTTTTATTAGCTTTTTCGGCACAACTGCGATATGTTGCCATGCAACATGAGAATGGTTGTGTATGGATTGGGATAAACTTCGTATCTTCTATACCGTTGGGCAGGCCAAAAGCCTGACCAAGGCCGGAGAGTCTTTGTCGCTCAGCCAATCTGCCGTCAGCCGCCAAATCAGCGCGCTCGAAGAAAAGCTTCAAACCAAATTATTTCACCGCCACGCACGCGGATTATTGCTGACAGAGCAGGGCGAAATTCTGTTCCGCACGGTGAGCGACATGGTCACCAAGCTACACGCGACCGAAACGCAACTAGCTGAAAGCTCAACCAAGCCCCGCGGCTCCTTCACTATTACCGCACCGGTTGCTATCGGCTCGATGTGGCTGGCACCAACGCTCAAAGAATTCAGCCAGATGTATCCGGACATTGATATCACGCTATTGATCGATGACCGCGAGCTGGATTTGGCGATGCGCGAGGCCGATGTCGCCATTCGATTGCTGCCATCCAAGCACCCAGACCTAATCCAAAAGCCGCTGATGTCTCTTAGCAATTCGGTCTTTGCATCCAATGATTATTTGCGCGAGCACGGCATTCCAAAATCACTCGATGACCTGCAAAGGCACCACATCATCGGGTATGCCAATAATGTGCATTTACCCTTCCCGGGTGCGAACTGGCTAATGGATTTACCAGAGGTAAAACGTCTCAAACTCACCCCACGCATCCGCATCAATAGCATCAACTCGATCCGCCGTGCGGTGAAGGTCGGCATGGGTATCGCCGCCTTGCCCGATTACATGATGTATCGCTCACGTCACATTTCTAAGGTGTTAACAGACATCGAAGGGCCGATGACAGAGGCCTATTTTGTCTATCCGTTAGAGCTGAAAAACTCGCGCAGAGTCTCAGTTTTCAAGAGTTTCATTAATCGTAAACTCTCCGAGTTTAATTTTTAATAAATTATTAAATTTTTTACTTGATTTATTAACGAAAATTAATATAGTCCGCAGACTTGTTTGCGCCTGGTAACGGACGCAATCATGTTTCGGCTCCCCAAGCCGAAATGTCCTGAGCATTTATTGCTCAGCCACTCGGTAAGTATTGATATATCGGGTGGGTAGCCTCCCTGTTATGCTTGCCGGATAGAC
>JALEGK010000010.1 GCA_022763105.1 Rickettsiales bacterium
AGTGCTTGACGCAATGCCTCATCGGCCTGCTTTTTCCATTGCGACTCATTCATATAATCATGATAAAGCACACGACCACCCGCACCCGATGAGCCACTCTCCATGCGACCATCTTGCTCGACCACCACATTCACATTTAAACGCACCAATGGGCGGATGTCAGACGTCGCCTCGCCTTCCACACGAATAATGTGGACTGCCTGCCACACCCCCGATAGCGATGCGGTCACCTGTGCCACCCTTGGGTCTTTGCTGCGCACATAAGCATCAATCTGCTCAAGCAGCGTGACTTTTTCTTTGAATTCAACGGCCTGAAGTGGGTTGTCCGGGATATAGAGCGACTGATTGGTGCCAAATGGCGCATTCGACAGATTCTGGGCTGGTGATTGCCCATGATTCACCGCTTTCACCGTATCCGACGCACGTTTAATCGCCGCTTCACTTAGCTCACACGAATGCGCATAGCTGGTCGATTCGCCAAGCACGCCACGCAGGCCAAAGCCTTGCGCGGTATTAAAACTCGAATGTTTTAAGCGGCCATCATCAAAGCTTAGCGCTTCGGACTGGTTATACTCTAGATACAGCTCGCCATCATCCAGCCCAGACAGCGCATCATTGACTAAGCGGTGCGTGCGCTCTCGATCCAACTCACTACGATTGAAAAACAAATCACTGGCTGCATCCACACTCATTACAAACTCCGGCGGTAAAAATTCATCTCTTACGGCTAAAAATGGCCGTAATTATTGCAAAACGCATTGAACTGTTGTAGCAACGCGAATAGTATTTACAACCAAATTTCCGTGCAACCGCACAGACTATACGAAACTATACGGGAAAGACGCCAACAGTGATGATTCGATTCATTTTTGCATCCATCTTACTTTTAATGACTGGCTCTTATGATGCCTTAGCTGAAACCGAAGGCTATGTGAGCATGGCCGAGCCTTGGCAACTGGGCTTTCAAGAGCCTGTAACGCCACTTATGCGTCAGCTAGATGAATTACATGACTTCCTTGTCATTCTCATGACCGTTATTACCGTATTTGTCATGCTGCTATTGGGCTATGTCTGCGTGCGTTACCGCCGCAAAGCAAATCCAAACCCAAGCAAAAACACACATAATGCTACCATCGAAGTGCTTTGGACGGTGATCCCTATCATTATTCTCGTTGTCATCGCGGTACCATCCTTCCGCATTCATTTTGATTGCATGCACAGCATTGGCTGTACCGAAGATGGTGAACCAGCCGAACCAGATGTCACCCTGAAAGTCATTGGCTATCAATGGTACTGGAATTACGAATATCCAGAGCATGGCATCCAATTCGATAGCTACATGAAAAAAGACGAAGATTTACTGCCGGGCGAGCCGCGCCTGCTAGCGGTAGACAACCCAATTGTAGTGCCGGTTAATGCAAATGTTCGCGTGCTCATGACAGGTGGCGATGTGCTGCATGCTTGGGCCGTTCCAGCCTTTGGCGTCAAGCAAGACACCGTACCGGGCCGCCTGAACGAAACATGGTTCAGAGCAGAAAAAGAAGGTAGATATTATGGTCAATGTTCTGAATTGTGCGGACGCCTGCATGGCTTCATGCCGATTCAGGTCGAAGTGGTATCGCAAGAAGAATACAACGCATGGATAGCAGACGCTAAAGAGCGTTTTGCTAAAGATGATTTTGGCAGTCATTCCGTTGCCGCCAACCAATAATAATGAGAATTGAATACAAAGAGAGAGCAGTATGAGTCACGATCACGACACCCCAACAAGTTTTGTCACTCGCTGGTTATGTTCCACCAACCATAAAGATATCGGCACACTCTATATCATTTATGCCGTTATCGCTGGCTTGCTGGGTGCAGCCTTCTCTATTGGTCTGCGTCTAGAGCTACAAGAGCCGGGCGATCAATATTTCAATGGCAACTATCAGCTATATAACGTGTTCTTAACGGCGCACGCATTCCTCATGGTATTCTTCCTGATTATGCCAGCGCTGATTGGTGGCTTTGGTAACTGGTTCGTACCACTGATGATTGGCGCGCCAGATATGGCTTTCCCACGCATGAACAATATCAGCTTCTGGCTGCTTGTTCCTGCGATGATTCTGCTGGTTGCATCCGCTTTTGTGGGCGCTGGCGAGGCAAAGGGGGTCGGCACCGGCTGGACGGTCTATCCGCCGCTCAGTGTCATAGATGGTAACCACCAAGGCATGGCGGTTGATCTCGCGATCTTCTCACTGCACTTGGCAGGTATTTCATCGATCCTTGGTGCGATCAACTTCATCGTAACCATCTTCAATATGCGCACACCGGGCATGACCTTGGCTAAAATGCCGCTATTTGCTTGGGCAATTCTGATTACGGCATTCTTGCTGCTTCTAGCGCTTCCAGTGCTGGGTGGTGCCATCACCATGCTACTGACCGACCGTAATTTAGGCACCAACTTCTTCAACCCAGCAGGTGGTGGTGATCCGGTCTTGTTCCAACACCTATTCTGGTTCTTCGGTCACCCTGAAGTATATGTACTGATTGTGCCGGCATTCGGCATCATCTCAGAGGTGGTTTCTACCTTCTCCCGCAAGCCAGTCTTTGGCTATCTGGGCATGGTGGGCGCAATGTGCTGTATCGGCATTTTAGGCTTCATCGTATGGGCACACCACATGTTCACCGTTGGCCTAAACCCTAAAGTCGAAGCCTATTACATGTTCGCAACCATGGTCATTGCAGTACCAACCGGTATCAAAATCTTCAGTTGGATTGCGACTATGTGGGGCGGCTCGATTGAGTTCAAAACCCCGATGCTATTTGCCATTGGCTTCATCTTCCTCTTCACCCTTGGTGGTGTCACAGGCGTGATTTTGGCAAACTCTGCCATCGATATCCCAATGCATGACACTTATTATGTAGTAGCG
>JALEGK010000011.1 GCA_022763105.1 Rickettsiales bacterium
GTTACAGCGCATCTGAACCAACCGACAACGACTCCACGGTTTTATTTTTGAATAACTACTCAAGCTTCGCAGGTAATCTGCTGAAAGCCCAGACTATCAAAATACAAGCCGACTTTTATAAACAAGGGGCAAACACATTTGAATTTAATGTGTCTAAATTCAGCATTGAGAAATACAAAACAAAGTAAGTTAGTAGCAGCAATCAAGCCAATTAAAACATAGCTTCTTTTCAGGCGCTGAATACAACCTACAATACTTAAGATAATTCCATTGTTGCCCGCCATTAAGGTATATTTAACAGGCTAGATGTATAATACTCGGTAAGTGGGAGAACAGACTAATGAATGTAACTACCTCGGGTAAAATAACGACCGCAACAATAGATGGCGTTACATTTGACAGTCAGGAGGTGGATTTGCTTCGCGAAAAACGCGAAGAGCAAGGGCTTTCCTATCAATAACTCGCTGAATTATCTGGCTTGCATCGCACCACTATCAGTCTGATTGAACGCGGCATGCAAAAAACTGGCAATAGCTTTGAATATACCGTTAGCGGAATTGATCAAGTTGGCAGAGGAGAGGAAAACGTTATAATAACACCATAATATCGGGTTAATTGGCTGTAAATTAATCATTTCTTATGAAATCACGGCTAAGATGTTAACTGTAGTAGTTTGATAGGGTTAACAGCTTGCCGAACATTGATACACCTCTGTGGCGTGAACAATACCAAATTGTGTCACCCGAGCAACCGCTCGCACAGGAATCTGTTGCCTTATTTGAAAGCATTTCCAGGCGCTTATTAGGTGAGAAATACACTCAGGGCGCAATACAGTTCTACTATTCCACAAGTCTGACAAAGAGCGCCCATATCTACCCTCAGTCAAACCCTCCTATTATGGTCATCACCAAGCAAACCTTGATGACAGCACAGAATGTGGATCAACTAGCTGGAGTAATCGCGCACGAGTTGGGTCATCACAAGCTGCATGAGCGGTTTGGTTATATACCGAGCGGTAAGGCACAAGAAGTTGGCGCTGACCTCATTGCCGTTGATATGCTTGATCAGGCTGGTTACCGCCGTGACGGGCTTAGTAAATACTTTGAAAACTCTGTAACCTATGTTGAGCAGAATCCAAATCTTGCTCACATCTTGGAAGAAGTGTTTGATGGTGAGCATCCTGACACCAAGTTACGCATACAAACGCTGCAAGGAAAAGAAAAGGTTATTGCCAGAACAGGAAATGGTGATCAGATAGACCCCCATACCGGCCGACCATTGGAGAATACTCCGTTTGACAGCAAATGGTACAGCCAGGCAAAGCAGCATTATCAACCAAGCTTCGTAGAACGATTGCTAAGTGAAAGAAACTATGCGCAAGCAGATACATCAGGAAAGCTTGGTATCTTAAGTGACATTTTGAAAAATGAGGTTCCTAAATGGAGAGCCGCTGATACAGAAAACTTCAAACATTTAACAAGGGCTATGAATACAGGTTTGCCCCAAGCCATACCGCCAGAAAGCCAATTTGCCCTTAGACAGTTCGTGGATGCAGCTGTAATACCTCCGCCAAATGCAACCGCACCTGTTTGGTTTAAAGGGTTAAAAGATGCGCATAAGTCAATTTTACGAATGGACGGAGGGTATTTGCCAGCTGGTCTGGCTGATTATTACAGGGCATTACAAACATTCAAAGAGGCAACATCAGCAACTGAGGCGCAATCTTCAGCAGAGTCTGTTCTTAGATATGCAAAGAAATACGAGCTGCTTACAGCTTATAATGGAGGTATATACCCTCCGTCTTTCAATCTTCCTGAACGCAATGCAGTGGAGTTAAGCTCGCCTGATAATCCATTGCGTCCGAGCTGGGACAATCACGCACAATGGGCGGTAGAAAAAAGTTCCACAGACATAGCCCAAACCCTTCATTTATTTGGTATTGGGAGTGATCCGCGCGTGGAATCCCTGCTTGGTGCACGTCCGAAATTCGCTCCTCTTACGACGGCTCATTCTACGGATACTTCGTGGAAAGACCGCTATACCATGCTTAAGATTGTACAAGATAGTAGCGGGGGTATTACTGGCTTCCAATTTGAAAGAAATACTACCGGAACAGTACAATCTGTATTTCGAGAACGACAAAGACGAGCTGAGTTATATAATCAGGCAGAAGCTGAAGCGCTAAGGTCAGTTAACTGGTCCGAGGTAACGCAAGACTTTGATGGTTTTGTAAAAAAATATCGTGATGTATTAACGCCACCACTAACAACTTATGCAAAATATACTGGATATGATACCCCCAGAGACATTCCTGCTGGAGCTTCTCTAAACACTAATTTTATTTCTGAATTTATTCAACGGGCTAAGAGCAACCCGAACACAGAAAAAAGGCTGCTGGAGTTTTTAAGCCCACAGAACTCCGGAGAGGCTAAGCCATATAATGTTTGGAATGAATCAAGAAAAGAACAAGGCTCAGATTATAAATTTGGGCTATCTCCAGATCACCCTTATGCTCGTTACATTCTCACAGCTGATCCAGAAAAAATAAGTGCATTTGATAAAATCCGCTATCTTGATGTTATTAAATATCTCAGTGACGATGTAAAAAGCAGTGATCGCCCTATAGCGCAAAAAATGCTTGTTGATCCCGCAATAATTTTAAGAGGTGTTCCCGGGCTTCCAATTCGATCTCTAGATGATATAACACGTTTTAGCCGGGCAGTTAATGAACATATAGCTTATTCAACAGATGCTGTTGTTCCATATGATTTATATGCAAAGGCTACGTTAGGTTTTATCCAATCTTTTGATCGTCCACTCACACCTGAAGAAATAGCCAGAATTGCTGATAACACTGGGGCTAGCGGGGTAATGGGCAATGTATTTGATGGGCAACTTAATGACGCGCTAAAAGCGTCGGTTACAAAGTATTTCGATCATTACAAAAGCAGCTCAGTGCCAATAGGGGAAATGGTTGATAATTATTTGGTATTATCAGCTAATCATCTTCTTACGGCAGCACAACAAAAAGAAATAGAGAGAGCATTAGCAGAACAGTTAAGAGGGTTAAAGAAACAATGGGATAAGGCATCATCAACTGAACGAACCGCATTAGTTAGTGAAATTGACGATATTTCTAGCCGTCTTGCAATAAGACATAATTATGGATGGTCTGAAACTGTTGATGGACAAACAACACATCACTCGACATTTTCACCATATGATGGCGACTTAAACAACCCTGTTCTTAGATCAGTTGTTCTCGATTTAGTCACTGATGTGATGGCTCATCGTATGGGTAAAGATGATGGGAGCCGTGATTATACTCAGAAAGTCAAAAACATCTTTGAGTATCAAGACCCCAATAGTATTGCGCGGTTTAATAAAAGCACTTATCTGGAATTAGTCGATAAATTGGCCCATAAAATTCATGCACAGCATGAAAGCAGTTATATCTTAAGAGATAAGGTGCTTGGTAATGGTTTTGAATCTGCTCTCCGCGCCCCGCTAACATCATCTATTGGCGAAGCCGGATTGCATGTCATGGCTCATAGCGAAGCAACGCGCGAAGCAACCAAAAAGTTTTTAATGCAACCATTCTCAGAAAATTCTGCCATTGAATTCTATAACGCGTTGCAGGAAGAGGTAAACAAGAATGATGGAGCGGATTCTCTGGATCGTAGGCAACAGGAGTTAGCATACAAATTTATGGATGCTTTCCCGGATGGTCTAGATACGCCTTGGATGCGAAGGGAGGTGCTTTCTAAGTTGCATGATGCGCATGCTAATATTTATCATGCCCCCCTGACAGCTCGTACAGCACTTTTGCAGCCATTATTTTTCCCCTCACATGAATTTGATAGCCCCGACCTTCTCGAGCACAACAAACAAGTTGCGCTCGATACGACATTTCCATTGCACGGCGTGTCTGAAAAACTGGTGAAACAAAATAATTTCGCAAGACAGGTGGTAAGCGACTACTTTGATAGTTTGCCCGATATTCCAAAAGGAAGTAAAGCTGCCGAACAGCGCCTGTTGGTGACTGCCGTTATGGCAGCCAAAATGACATCCAATGTTGAATCCGGACAGTATCGCCCTGGACGCGCCTTGAGACAAGTGCTTGATTTTATGGTGCCTGCAGGGCCGAAGATGGCACAGGCTATTGATAGCTATCTAAATACTAAGACGGATCCTGATCTGCTAGAATTAAAAGAGGACATGGCTGACGCCAAAACCCAGGCGGCCCCACCCTATCGTTGGCAGCTATTTGAATGGATGGAAAAATACAATCTCATTCCACCTTTAGAACAAAAAAGAGTTAATGGTACCGATGTCTATACATATCCGAAAGGAGAAAAAAAACCACCACATGTAGGTGAAATTAAAGGAAGTGGTTCTTACGGTGTCACTTTTGCCATGACACCTGATGGTGAAGAAACCCGCGCCAGAACATTATTGCGCCCTCACGCGAAAGAGCAGGCAGCCAGAGAGTTTGGCATTTTGCGCGAGGCAGCACAGAAGTTTGTTGCCAGAAACCCTCAGTTCAAACCTCTTTTACAGATGGTTGAGCAAGCAGAACATTCATCTGTCATTGAAACTGACATGGCAAAAGCAGCTCTGCAAAACACCATTGCCCAGAGAACCTATGATGGATTGCAGATTACGGCTGATGGCCGTACCTTTACATTTAGCACCGCACCATGGATTGAACATGGTCAATACCATAAAGACACTTCTATTATTCCTGGCGAACACTTTAATGATCTTAAAACAGATACGCCTGAGAGTGCCGCCTATAAGCAAGCTGCCGCTAAAGCGTTGTTAACTGCCGAATTATATACGCTCATGCGTGGGGAACATTTCGATCATGATCGTCACGGAGGGCAACAACGTATTAAAGGCAATAACGTCGGATTATTTGACTTTGGTGGCATGTCGTTGGAAAGCATGACACAGCATCAAAAGCAGCTATTGGGTGCAGTTGTTGGAGATGTCTTTAAACAAGCAGGGATCAGTCAGGCAAAAGCTGCTGCTGCCAGCTCGCTAGGACTAACCGTAAACGAGACCAATTTGAGTCAAAGCTTTACTGAGGCGATTAACAAATACGCCGCCTCTGCCGCAGACAAACAATTCCTTGCAACCGTTGAGCGTGGAGTGCTTGCTCTGGGAGATTACGCCAAAGCGTTGCCGCCCGATGCAGTCAAATCAGCCTTTATGGATGTATTAAAAACCGGACATGTTGATCCAGCCATTATGCGGCAAATGCGTCATAGTATGGGTGATATGGTTTGGCAGCGTTTTGAACAGCAATTGGCAGAGCATAAACCGGCGGTAGAACTGACGCACCCTCACCCCCCTGATCTTAACGCACCACAAAACTTTAAACCATTGGAAGCCAGTCGATCATGGAGTGCCGCCGATGCAAATTATCGTGGTGGACGTATTGCCGCCCGGTTTGGCGGCGCGATGGCGGTGATGGACTTGTATAATGGCCGTATTGGAAAAGTACAAAAAGCGATTCAAGCGGGTGATTATGGGAAGGCGCTGCATGAGACAAATGTTGGCGGACTCGCTTTGGGTGCAGCCGCAGCAGATGTGTGGTCTTTGATGCGAGTTTCCGGAGCACAAATCGCGGGGAAGGCATCGCTACCCCTTGCCGTAGGCTATGGCCTATATGAAGGGATGATGGGCCTGTCGGAAAACAACCAGAAACGTGCCATGGATGGGTTCGGTGGAACGGGTGGTGCCATCGTGTTTGGTATGGCCGCCGCCAAAGTGCTGCAACATTCGCGCCTAGGGCCGTGGGGTGTTGCGACAGGATTATTAGGCGCAGGTATTTATGGTTTTAGTCAAGGTTCCAGCCTCGCCAACAATGCCGCCATATTATTCACGGATAAAGAGGGTAAAGCGCTAACAGGATCGCAGATGTATAAGCAGTTAAATGCTTTTATGGATGACGCGAATTTGACCTATCAAGAAGATCCTACCGCTTATCGCTTTTCTGTCTTAGGCGTTGGGGTGGTTCCCAAAGATAGTTATATGCCGGGCAAGGTATTTAAAGTGAATGGCAATCCTGATATTGACGGTACCAAATATCCTGCAGCTTATGCCTTGTACCAACAGTTAAACCGTTCGTTACAAGACGGTGGTATGAAAGCACCGGAGGCGGAAGCAAAAGCCCTCTCTTTGTTGCGCACAGAAACCTATCAGCGTTTACTCGAAGATGCTGACCCCTTCTTATATAACCGCCCCTATAATCCATTGGAAAGCTCTGCGTTGACGCAACATATGGGTAAAGATGCGCTGGCGCTACAGCAGATGCTGAAAGAAAATGCAATTGGTCTGCATGCCGCATCGAAAATGAAAACCGCCTATCCGGTACACGCTTATGCGATGCTCAATAATATTCATCGCCTGGCTGCGGACGGATCAGGAAAGCCTGTACCACCTATCGCGACTTTGTTCAGGGATCGCCACAAAGCATTGTTTGATGGCATTAGCGTAGATGATGAAGGCAAGGTGACATTCTCCGGTGAGGCCACAGAACAGAAATTATCAGCCTTCCTGGATGATGCAAAAGCACTTATCACAAAAGGTGAATTGACATTGACGGACCGGGAGCGAGCATCACTTACAACCGCTTCATTTGACAGTGCAGAAGAAAATAAGATGTATGAAACACTTATCGGGCGGTTACGAGTAAAAGGCATACAGATGAATGATTCCGTTGCCTTACAGATATTACAGGCAGGCTCTATCTTGGCACGCAAAGGCAATGCATTGGATGGAAAACAGCATCCCGATGATGCAGCTCAATTGTTAAAAACAGTCACATCATTAGAGCATTCCATCATGCGTTCCGGGCAAACTGCAGGCGTGATAGATGGCATGAAGGCGCTGGAAAAGTTACGTACTGAACAGACTTCCGAAGGTCGGGGAACATTTGGTGCGCCTACGAAGAGAAAAGCAGCCATTGAGGAAGAACGGGCTGCTCCACTTGATGGTCAAATGGTTATTAAAAACGCGCAAGCCACAGGTGTGAAGATAGAAGGTGCATCAGGTGATGAAGAGCCCAAAGGCGCAAAAGAACTCGCTGCCAGAAAAGATCAAAAAGATGAAACGCAACAACGTGCGTAACTTCTGTCAAATGGGAATTCCCTGTTACCCGGCTTAGGGAATTTGAGTGCTAGCGCGCTGTGTGCCTACTTTACAAAGCAATGAAATGGCCAAAAACTGCTGGATTCCCAGTAAAACTATTAAATTACCCTGTATTTTGCCCTTTATCAGGGAATATACTGAGATGAGAGTTAGAAGTGGCCTTATCACACCACCAAAACAACCCGCCTTGCGCGGGTTTTGTTTTGGGGGAATGTTTCGGGGAGAACTGCCTTCGACAACGACCCGATGAGGGCGTTGGACATCGCACAGCGATGCCCGAAGGGTGAGCGGTGTTAAAACACCGCGAATCACTCCGCTATGCTTAATCAGGATAAATACGATGAGTTTATATTTTACAAAATATTGCTCGGCCAAACGAGCAAAGCAAATTCTCGAAAACACCAGAGTTTCTTATTCATCTCCGTATTCATTCAACGATCCTTTTGATATGAAGCTGAAGCCAATTCCAGAGCGCTCTCCTCAAGAGTTTAGCAATAAAATATATGAAGCACTTTGCAGCGATGTTCATGACAAAAGAAACCCTCGTGAAATCACCAACGATAAGGATTATGCTGACGCCCTTGTTTCGATTAGAAAATATAAAGAAACTCTAAGTAAGAATGAATTTGAACAAAAGCTACAGCTTTACTCTTTGGAATTAGCGCGTGATAAAAAAATTAAAATACAAAAATATCTGGATGAATATTTTCCTAATTTGATAAATTCTACCTTCGTTTTTTCGACATCCCTATCAGAAAGAGAGGAACTTCCTGGCAATCTATTGTTATGGCCTCATTATGCTGACAATCACCGAGGGGTCGCACTTAAATTTAAACAGAGCATGAATCCAGATAGCTGCTTCACTCCTAAATCTTTGGATGACTTTTTAATAGAAATAAGAAAACCCTCATATGTAGAACAAGCAAACGACCCATTCCCACTTGATAAGCTAATTAATGAAGTTTTAGGTAAAGAAACAACTATACAGCAAGCTGTAGTGAATTTTGTAAATAGCAAATCCAAAATGTGGTCTTATGAAAACGAGTTACGTTTTCTCTGCTACAGCGATGCTGATAAGGGCAAACAACGCCTTCTATTACCTTTCACAAAAGATGATTTAGACGCTGTCTTCTTAGGCGCGCACACATCTGAATGGTACGTTAGTAGAATTCGTAAAATCGTTAGCACCAAGTATCCTGAAACCCCAATTTACAGAGCGCAAAAAGATTTAAGGGGTGACTTCAAACTTAAATTTCAATTGCTCTCATAAAGAGCCTATCCACTCCTAACCACTAAGCCGCTTTTCTACCTCTGCCTTTGAATGGTTTGGTGCCAGCACTTTTCACTCTTGGCTTGCCCGCGCCTCTGCGTGGGTTAAAGCCTTTGCTAGGCTTACCTGGCTTACGCGGTTTATCGGTTCTGCGAGCCTCAGATGGTTTGTCTGAGCGGTTGTTCGGATTACGCGGCTTTGCGTTTGGACGCGCTTTACGCTCGCCCTTCTGCTCGGTTCGGCGTTCGCCTCTTTGCTCATTTCGACGCTCACCTTTTGACTCGCTTCTAGACTCGCTTCGTTTCTCGTTTCTAAACTCACCTTTTTTAGCGAAGCTTTTCTTCTCGCCACGTTTGTCATCCCGCTTCTCGTGTCGTGGCTCACTGCTTTGCTCGCCTCTTTGCTCGTTGCGTTTTGCAAAGCGTGGCTTACCCGGTTGTATTCTGCGACGCGGCTTGCCAGAGAATTTGCGGTTGCGGCCTTTCGGCTTGGCGTCGTCACTGTGATTGTCTTGTTCGCCGACCGCGTTCGGGTCCATTAAGCGTTGAATCGCTCGCCATTTACCCGTATCGGATGGCGCAACAAAACAGATCGCCGAACCTTCTGCGCCGGCACGGGCGGTACGGCCAATGCGGTGGATGTAATCTTCGGCGCATTGCGGCAAATCATAGTTGATGACATGCTCAATATGCGGAATGTCTAGTCCGCGCGCAGCGACATCGGTCGCGACCAGAATACGGTATTTCTGACGACGGAAATTGGCGATCACGCGGTCGCGTTTATTCTGACGCAAATTACCGTGAATGGCGTCAGCGCTATGGCCGGCCTTCGATAGTTTGGTCGCCATTTTATCGGTCGCATGTTTGGTTTTCATGAATAAGATCACCGAACCTTCGCGCTCATTCAGCTCGCTTAACAAACGATCATATTTATCGGCGTTTTCTAGCTGAACCGCATCGTGTTTGATGTTGGCGGCTGGGGCCGATGTATTACTGACCGAGATGCGCACAGGTTTTTGCATATATTTTGCCGCCACCTTCTCGATGTTCTTTGGCAGCGTGGCCGAGAACAACATGGTCTGACGCATTTGCGGCATGTGTTTCATGATCTGTTCGATCTGGATGGTAAAACCCATGTCTAACATGCGGTCGGTTTCATCAAGCACCAAAAAGGTGGTGTCGTTTAGCTTCAATGTGCCGCGCTCTAAATGGTCATTGATACGACCTGGCGTACCAACATAAACGCGCGGTGATTTGCGAAGCTGGTGGATTTGCTTTGGCATCGACTCGCCGCCAATCAGCAGAGCGGTTTTGATCTTAGAGTTTCTACCCAGCATGGCTTGCAATTGCTGCATGACCTGAGCAGCCAACTCACGCGTTGGTGTCATCACCAAAGCAGAGCCGCGCGGGTTAGACAGCAATCGTGCAATCAGCGGAATACCGAATGCGGCGGTTTTTCCCGTTCCGGTTTGGGCTGAGCCAAGCACGTCTTTTCCAGCCAGCGCATGCGGGATGGCTTTGGCCTGAATCGGGGTTGGGGTATCAAACTGCATATGTTTAAGCGTATGCGTAAGGGCTTCGGGCAAGCCGAAGTCGTCAAAATGTGTCATGGAAATCTCCTAGCGTATCCATTTGTTAAAGAGCGATCACGCCAGCTAGTCCACTTTTTCAGCAGCCGCTGGTTTACTCTTTATCAAACGCTTAGGATCCACCTTTTGGTGATCATTCGGGCCTTGATCCTGTCAAAGCCTGCTGCTTCTTGGCAGCTGCACATGTAAGAGCAGTCGAAAACTCAGGCGCGGTGTGTACTGCATGTACGCGCACATAGCAAGCATTAAATCGTTGGCAATGCTAGGGCGACAGCGTTTTTTAGCCGCGCGCAAGAGCCTTACATACTGTTTTTTCTTGTATATCATTTACAACTCCGCTAGCGATGGTGAGGTTATGGGGGGCATACATTACATTTTCACCTTGGCGTTTGCCGTGATAATGGCCGTATCTGCGGATGCGGCGCAAGCAGGTGAGCCACCCAATTGCCGGGACGGTTCGCTAATTGTTAGCTTTATTCATCCGAGGCACCTATGACTGAAACACCTCCCTGCCCTAAATGTGAATCGCCCTATGTGTATGAAGATGGTGCGTTGTATGTATGCCCAGAATGCGCCCATGAATGGCCGCAAAACGAATCGGGTAGCGATGAGAAGATCGTGCGTGATGCCAACGGTGCAGAACTACGCGATGGTGACACGGTGACGGTGATTAAAGATTTGAAGGTCAAAGGCTCGTCGTCGGTCGTCAAGGTCGGCACCAAGGTGAAGAATATCCGTATTGTTGAGGGTGATCACGATATTGATTGCAAAATCCCCGGCATCGGGTCGATGGGGCTGAAATCGATCTTCGTGAAAAAGGTGAGTGATTAGTTAGAGTTTGGATTACCAAGGTCACCATAAAATATAAAATCTGACTCAGCAAATGTGCCGTCTGTGTAGTTAGATACGGCGAGAATTTCTGTCCACCATACAGAGATAACGCCATCAACAATTTGTATCTGATTATACTCATTACCGAAACCCAACACTTCGACTTCTCTATAATCTTCTTCATGGAATATGACCGTTGAGAGGTCGATTTTATCGATGCCAAATTCGAAGTCTTCAATATAGGCTATTTCAGGGTTGTAGTTGTTCACATCATGGCGCACAAAAATATCAGCACCATCACCACCGCTAACAATATTTCTATTTTCGATGATGATCGTATCATCACCGTCACCGCCGAAAATAGTTGAACCTTCTGTCGCACCACGCAGCGTATCATCGCCATCGCCGCCATCTATCCATGCCGTTTCACGGCTACCCGAAATAATGTCGTTTCCACCGTTACCAATTAACGTATCATCACCAGAACCGCCGTAGATTGAGTCATTTCCTTCTGTGCCTTCAAAGTAATCGGCATAAAGCGCTGGGTTCACTCCCATGACTTCCCACATTTCACGTGGGAAGGTTGTTAGCCCCTGAAACAGCACGCCTGTATTCTGCTCTTCATTAAAAATAAAATCGTCTGCATCCGGCAATACTTCAATATTTGAATTCAGATAGGCAATTACTTGACCGTTGAGCATGATAACAGGAGCATTTCCAATGGTAGTCACATGTATTTGACTTAACCCATCACCAACCCCTGTCAGATTGAGCGCCTGTACATCTATACGGTCTTGACCTGCAGTAAAGTCAGCAATGTGTTTGATGCCGTCCAACGATGTGAACACGAATATGTCGTTCCCTGCACCGCCGAGTGCGAAATCTGCACCTTCGTCCAGATAGATTCGGTCATTACCACGACCACCAAAGAGAATGTCATGCCCTGCACCACCAATCAGCGTGTCTTGCCCCTCTTCTCCAGCGAGCAAGTCATCGCCATTGCCCCCTTCTATGTAATCATTGCCAGACCAACCGAATAGATCGTCATTGCCATCATTACCGTAAATTTTGTCTTGGTCAAAATCACCGCCAATAAAATCGTCACCACTGCCACCAACCAGCGTGTCGTCGCCGGTCCAGCCGAAGATGCGATCATTGCCGGCGCCACCATCTACTGAGTCAACCCCCTGTTCGCCCATCATGAAGTCGTCGCCATTGCCACCAATTATGGTGTCATCACCTGCCCAGCCATAAATACCATCATTACCATCGCCGCCGATGAGAGAATCATCGCCATCATCACCGCCAATGAAGTCATTACCGTCATCACCGAAAATCGTATCACTACCAAGCCAACCGAAGATAACATCTGCGCCGCCATGACCGCGCACCGAGTCATCCCCCTCATTTCCATAGATATTATCAACTGAAGAAGAACCGGAAAGCTGATCGTTTCCGTTTGTCCCAATTATTGTCGCCATTGCTCTCACCCCAAATAGTTAACAAGTTATTAACACATTTACACCAACAATACAACTTCTACGGTTATACATAGAACTAGAAGAAAGAATAGGTTGGGTTTTAGCTCTCAGCTGTATAGGGAATATGAACCGTGAATCGCGAGCCGTGGCCGACATCTTTATAAGTGATCGAGCCACCTATCATTTCGGCGCTTTTCTTCATCATATACATGCCCAGCCCAGAGCCGAACGCCGTTTTGGGGTGGAATCGTTTGAACATAGAAAAGACAGCATTCTGTTTATCTTTTGGAATACCGATGCCGTTATCTTCGACTATCAACGCGACCATGCCATCATCCATGCGCGTTGAGACATGCACAAAGGATTCTGTTTTCTTTGTGTCCTGATATTTGATGGCGTTTGAGATCAGATTCTCAATCAGCAAAATCAGCCTGCTTTCTGCAGCTTTAATTTTGCGCACCTCGATACTGGTCTTAAAGTTCAGGCGATCCGCATTTTCCATATGCGATAAATTTTTAATCGCATCATGCGTCATGACCTCAATATCCATCCATTGTGGTGCTTCTTGAATATTCTTTGTTTTGGTGAGCGCCAGAATGTCTTTGACCAGTATTTCCAATTTCTTCAAGGATGTCTCAACATGGGCGATGCCTTTTATCGCCACGTCTTTCTTGTCTGATTCGATGGCTTTATGCACTGTGTCTAATAGGCCAATCGAGGATACGAGCGGTGAGCGCAGATCGTGAGAGGTGCGATAAGCAAATTCTTCTAATTCTGCATTTGATTCTTCTAAAGCAGTAATCAGCCGCTCTCGTTCCGCTTCTGATTTTCCGATTTGGGTGAAGACATCCTCAAATGAGCGGGCCAGCTCTCCCACCTCATCTTGCACATCAACTGGCAGATCCAATTTACGGTCTGCCCCGATATTGCTGATATTCTCTGTCATTTGCATGAGCGGAGCAGAGAGTCTTCGCGCAGCAATAATTGCAAATATCAAGGACAGTATGATGAGCAGAGCGGCAAGCATCATCGTCTCACGGCGTGTCTCATAAGCAGCTGCAAGCAAGTCATCTTTTGGCACCCGTAACACCACCCCTAAGAACACATCGGGGTTATATTTACTAACTCTCAAACGCACCAGATAGTCAATATAGGTATCCGCAATAAAATACTGCTCGTCTTGCGAACTATTCATGGAAGCCTCTATAAATGTCTGAGGGCGCTGTTTGTTTCCATGAAATTGGAATGCGCCAACACCACTCAAAGGCTGGTATTCCATATAGTCACCCGACTGATTGACAATGAATGTGTTTTTATCCGGGCTAATTTCGTTGAAAATTTGCGTCAGCAATTTTGGATAATCTGCATTGATGACAATAAACCCGAACAACTCACTTTGATAAAATATAGGCAGCACCGTGCGCACGGTTGGTAACAACTCGCTGTCGATTTGTCCTTGTTCACGGTTGTAGGTGACGTCTGAGAAATAGACTTCACCCTGCTTTAGCGAGAGCGAGTCTTTGAAATACCCTTCATCTGCTTTTTGCTGCAACCCTTCAGGGGCAACTCGTTCGAAGCCCTCGCCTTGTCGATTGACGCGCACCAATTCGCGCCCCTTATCATTTAGTCCAATATAGCGCATCTGCGTATAGTGCGGGCGCGATTGCATAATTGAGATAAAAATCGTTTCCAGTCGCGTGCGCCATAATGTCGTGGTTGATTGATCCAGAGGGTCGACATCCTGATTCGCCATACTGCGGACCATGCCCTCGATTGGCGGTGTCTTTGCAACCACAAAGGCGTCATTTTCCATTTGGTTATATCCGGCCACGAACCGTGTTGCCATAAGCCGTGTCTCGCCAGCCAGACCGCTCACTGCAGCTTGTAGTGTGCGCTCTGCGGTTCGGACATAATTCAGCCCACCAACCAGTAGGGCAACACCCGCGGCCACACCGCCAACCATCAGAATAATTTTAGTGCGCAAGGAACGCAGCGGATGGATCATGTCATACCTCGACTAGCTGAGTACCCAGTTAAGATAAATGCTTACATCTGTGCAAGACAAACCGCACATGAAGGCTTTTCTGGCGTAGAAACATGCCATTCTGTGACGGCTATTGATGGGGGGATAGGGTTTTGAGTGAAGAAGGTTAGTGATTGGGGTGTTAATCAAGCTAACGAAGCGTTACACTCATATGGTTTTTATTAGGATGTCGGTAGAAAACAGGTGTTAGAAGTACCACAAGTCATAAATCATATCTTTGAAGAATGTGTCACAACACACTCTATAGAAGGCACTTTTGATACTGACGCAATACTAAAAAACCTAGACACACCTGAAGCTGCAAACGACAATGAACGATATATTCAGAAATTAAACGTTGCTAACGCTCTCAATTTTTTAGAAAAGAACAAACTCATCTCTCATACCATGAAGATAGAGTTCACCGAAAACCTGAGACTTCCTCTTGAAAAACCTCAAGGCAGAATCACGAAGTTTGGACAGTTCGTCCGACTAATGCCCAAGCCTGCTAGGATTGCATTAATTGCCATCCTTAACATAAAGCGGCATATTTTGGCTTGGCTAGGGGTGTTATCTTTTCTTAAGCTATCCTACAATGCATATACTGGAGCCATAATTGCATCTAGTTGGGTCGAGTATATTGCTGCAGCAATAGTAGCATATATACTGTACTTATTTTCACTTAAAATTTTATCCTAAAAACCTAATTCCGATGGATGATGAATTTCACGTCCTCGCCTGCAGCATCTTTGGGCCACATGATGCGAATGTTGTCGCAGCGACCATCATCAATGCGGATGATGTGCGGGCAGACTTCTATGCCTAGCTCTTCTTGAAAGTCTGGCGTGACCTTCTCATCGAAATGGATGGTGGGGTCTGGCAGGTCTGGTTTGGTGCAGACTGATAATTGCCCCTCGCCCACAGGCAGATTGATGTATGCTGTTTTCAGCTCACCCGCATCATTTTTGGTAACGGCCAGCAGGTTAAAGCCCGGATGGTCTGGGTTGTCCCAATCCATACGCCAGGCGACGTAATCGGTTTTATCATCGCAGCTCAGTTGTATCTGGCGGAAATCGATTTTGCGGTAAGAGCGATGGCCCCACATATAATCGGCTTTCTGCCAAAACTCGACCGGAGTAACATCGCCATTCACTTCGGCCAGCGCCGCATGGTATTCGGCAGTGGCATCACTGAGCGCTTGGCCGCCTTCTTCCCATTGCTCGGCCTCGCAGGCACTGACGGCGCGCGTCAGAATCGCCTCGATCAATTCGCGGTGCTGCTTGGTGAGCCTTGGCTCTTCCTCCATTGCCTGATGCATGTCTTCGACGCTGATATAGCAATCGCCTAAATTAAGTGCATCTTGTGCCGCCACGTTCGCAGCGATCAGGCACAGGCAGGTGGAAATGAGGATGCGGAGTGCGGTCATGGCCCCAGTCTATGGGAAGCGCAGAAAAAAGCCAACGGAATCCATCTGACAGAAGGTACGGGTAACTAAACGCAGAGAGTTACCCTATCTGTCATTCTATCGGCTATATTTCCGCAGCGTGAGCCGCGGATCAATACAGGGAAGGATTAAGAAACCAGTTTCAGCTCAGCAGCTGCGGTTTTGCCTTTGTTGGTTGCTAGCTCGTAGCTAACTTTTTGACCTTCGTTAAGCTCGGCTAGACCTGCTTTTTGTACTTCACTGATGTGAACGAATACGTCGCTCGCACCATCTTCTGGCTCGATAAAGCCGTAGCCTTTAGTAGGGTTGAACCATTTTACTGTTCCATTCGCCATTTTTATCTCCTCATAAGCAAATGTTAAGAGTCATTCTCCCGGAAATCTGCCCATGCAGATACCGATTTACTCTTTCCAAACGCCTTAGATCAACATGAAGAGGATCGCTTGGGCCTGACTCGGCCAGCCACATATAGCGGCTACAGATGTTAAGAGCATACGAAAACTCCCCCTCTTACTACGCGAAGTGGGCGCGCATAGCAAGTGATTCGTGGGTAAATCGACGTTTAACGGCCAATACCGACCTGTAAGCGTGCACTACCCTCAATATCGCCGCCCTGAATCTGCGCGTCTGGCGTGGTGGGAATGGCGGTTTCTTGCGCTTTTTGAGCTAGCAAAATATCTGATTCGCTCACCCCTGCCTTTTCGTCCCTAACCTGCTCTAGCAGCTCAATATTATGTTGAGTTGGTGGGAAATGATGCAAATGAGCGGTGCTGCTGCAGTCATAGATCGCAATGGTTGGCTGCGCGATATGGGCTTTTGGATGTTTGGCGTGATATTCATCGATCACCTGCTTGGCAATCGCGGCATGGCGTACCGCATCGAGCAAGTACATCGCCACTTCTTTGCCGCCATCCGCATGCAAAAACGTATCCCAATCGATGGGATCAGCACTATCGGGCATTTTGTCTGTTACATTGACGAAGATGCCGCCGAAATGCTCTAATTTTGCATTGACCACTGCTTCATTATGCCAATGCGGCTTTGCGTCTCTTCCTAGGGCGTCGTAAAATTCCATCAGCGCGTCATAGGCCGCACGTGCTTTGCCCTGACGCTCTGTGCTTTTAGGGTCAATACTCATACGTTTTTCTTTTCGCCCCAAATTTGGGCTATCAAATTGTAGACCATCGAGCACTTCGTCGATCTCTGGAAAGAGGCTTTTCTCATTGCGCGGCCATTGCAAAACCCCTACCTGTTTGCTTGAAGGCTTCTCGCTGTGCACGTCATTCTCCATATAGATAGAGTTGATATCGTGACGGCTAATAAAGGATATCGGTGGATTGATCAGGCACAGACCGGAGCCAGTTCTCCATAAATGTATCGGGCTGGCTGGCGTGATGGCTGTAGTGGCCATACCAATCATGCCATGCTTTGGATCACCCTTTTGCAGACGAAATTGTTTGCCGGTGGCGGTGTCATCATAGATGGCTTTGGGCTCACCCGACATGACACGAAACACCGAACGCATCTCTTCATCGGTCATCTCATCGGTGAATTCGCATGTATGCACACAAAAGGGTTCGGCCTTAGTATTACCCCATGCGGTTTGCATGCGCTGATAGGCGTCATCATAGGCTTTGTTCGAGCGTGGGTCTGACATGGCTGCATTTTACACCAATTACATCGATGAAACTAGGTGCCGGTTTAAACTGTCATCGATTTTTCATGAATATGAATGACTTATTTTGGGACAGTCACCTCGCCCAAATCGGCCATTTTCTTTACTTAGCCACCACCCAGCCATACCATTTCCTTATATAAAAACACTTCTTTTCAGGGGGGAACAGATGTTTTTTGGACGCAACAACTCACATAACTCATTAAACCGCAAAGAACTGGAAGCGCTCGAGCGTTCTCAGGCCGTTATTCGCTTTACGCCGGATGGCAGCATTATCCACGCGAATGAAAATTTTTGTAACACCATGGGGTATGATCTTCGCGATATCGTCGGGCAACATCACAGCATGTTCGTTGATCCGGACTACGCACAATCCGATGATTATCGCATGTTCTGGAAATCACTGCGACGCGGTGACTTTCTAGCCCAGCAATTTAAGCGTTTTGCCCGAGGTGGACGAGAAATCTGGATTGAAGCATCCTATAACCCGATTCTGGACGATGATGGCGAAGTGGTACAGGTCGTTAAATATGCGACCGATATTACCGAGCAGAAAAAACAAGAAGCCTCTTTTAAAGGGCAGCTTGATGCCATTTCGCGCTCACAAGCCGTCATTGAATTTGAGCTGGATGGCACCATCATTACTGCCAATGAGAATTTCTGCGCGGCAATGGGTTATGCATTAGAGGAAATTCAAGGCAAGCATCACAGTATGTTCGCTGACCCTGAATATGCTAAAAGCACTGAGTATGGAAACTTCTGGACGCGCTTGCGTAATGGCGAATTCTTCTCTGGTGAATTTCAACGTTTTGGTAAAGGCGGCAAAGAAATCTGGATTCAGGCATCTTATAACCCGATCATGGATGCGAGTGGCATCCCCATGCGTGTGATCAAATATGCCAGCGACATTACCGAACAAAAGACGAAGAACGCCCTATTTGAAGGGCAAATGGGCGCCGTTGAGCAATCTTATGCCGTGATTGAATTTGAGCCGGATGGCACCATTATTCGCGCCAACCCCAATTTTCTGGGCGCAATGGGCTATAGCCTAGAAGAAATTGCTGGCAAACATCACAGCATGTTTGCGACGACTGAATATGCCAGCAGCGCTGAGTATCAACATTTTTGGGATGATTTGCGTGCGGGTCATTTTAACACCGGCTTCTTCCAGCGCTTTGGTAAGGGCGGCAAAGAAGTCTGGATTCAGGCGACCTACGCCCCGATTATGGATGCGAATGGCAAGGTAATCCGTGTGATGAAAACCGCGATTGACGTCACGGATTTGGTGAAGACCACCCACACGGCAGAAGATGCTTCGGGCAATGTACAAAGCGTGGCATCGGCTGTAGAGGAACTCTCTGCATCGGTGCAGGAAATCACCTGCAACATGTCTGCTTCCAACACCTCTACGCACGACATTCTGCAAGTCGCCATTGAGTCTGATGCTGAGACTGAACGGCTGGTTACCAGCATGCAGCAAATGGAAAATGTGATTGAGTTGATCAACACCATTGCCGGTCAGATCAATTTGCTGGCACTCAATGCGACCATCGAATCTGCGCGTGCTGGCGAGGCTGGTAAAGGCTTTGCCGTGGTAGCGTCTGAGGTGAAAAGCTTAGCCAATCAGACCACCAAAGCAACCGAAGGCATTACCGCTGAGATTCAGGCGGTTCAGGAGATCTCGCAAGCCGTATCCGAAAGCGTGAAGCGCATTCGCGAATTTGCCGAAAGCGTGAGTGAGAAAGTATCGGGCACGGCGTCTGCGATTGAAGAGCAAAGCGCGGTCACCAACGAGATTTCAAGCAATACGCAGCGGGTCGCCAATTCGATCACCGAAATTGCTGGAAATATGCGTCGTGCAACGGGGCAAGAAGCCGCTTAGCGATTGGGTGATATCAACATCAAACCATCACATGACTGACATCAAACAGTCATAATTTTGCGCTATTATCTAATTAGTTAGAATATTGCGCGGGATGAGATGGCAGATAACGGCACACAAACACCGACAAGGCCCAATACCATTCGGGAAATGATCTCGAATTCGGTCAGCAATTCACGTACACGCACCGATTCAGGCTGGCAGCCTATTAACGGACAATTCGTTGATTCGGGGCGCGAGCATTCCATTTTCAAGCTTAAAGGATTCGAGGCTGGTTCACGCCTTAGCAATGGCGAATCATCAGAGAAAGCTTTTGGGCTTCGTCTATCGAACGAACTGCTAGAAAAACGCGGGCGTACCGAGAAATGGGATTGCCCGGCTCAGACATTCGAGGTCGCACTAAAAAGCACAACACACCTGACCCCTGCACCGTTCATCTTTAAAGGGTTTGATCTCGGCCAAACCTATTTGCAAGGCGTTGATCGTCAGGGTCAAAAGACCGGCATTGAAGTGATTAAACGCATGCCCGGCTTCTCGCTGGAGCGTTGGATGGAGAATTGGAAGAATCGTCAGCATGGCACAGATGATGGCGCACGTCATGCGCTGATGGAGCGTCTGGTGAGCGACACATCGATTGCTGACAGCAAGATGCCGGAGTTGCAGCATCTTATTGAGCAAGTTGCAGAGCTTGGTTGGTATGGCTTGCATCGTATCGACAACCAACTAGCTGCCGTGCCAAGCAACATCTTGATCGAAGATAAGGGCGGCTCATTCTCATTGCATTTGGTGAATCTGACGGGTGAGCATTTAGAGCCTTATGCAGAGAAAGGTACCGTCGATAAAACCCGTGCACAAAACGCCATTTACGCAGTGCGCGAATTACTGGGCAATTTGATTCAGGATTTAGCAGGTGAAGAGGCGGCGCGTAGCTATCGCGATCCTGATGCACCGATGCCAAAGCCAAACACGCCAGCGGGTCGATTCTTAGCGAATGTAAAAGAGGTTTACCGCAATAGTGATCTGATTAAGGCACTGAAAGAAACCTATGAGAACCCTGCAAAAGATCGCATGAGCGAGGACCGTGCATTACTAAAATCTCGCTTTCCTGACAAAGAGCCACCACTCGCCCATGTGAATATGGGTGTGGTGGGTGCAAACACACAAGGTGTTGGTTTGCAAACGCGTTCACCAAACTTCCTGAAGCTGCTGGACAGCATCAATAAGCAAATTCAATCAGACGATCGTAGTGTGTAGTTGTAGCGCGTAGTTAAAGCGCTGCCGTTACCGTAATTTCCACCAATATATTTGGCTTGGCCATTTCCGCCTGCACGCAGGTGCGCGCGGGTCTTGGGCCATCGCCCAGCCATTCGCCCCACACCTCGTTCATTTGCGCGACTTGGGTAATGTCTTTGATATAGATGGTGGCCGATAGCATGCGGTTACGGTCGGTGCCTGCCTCGGCTAAATGCTCATCAACGCGCTCTAGCATGGTGCGGGTTTGTTCTTTTAAATCTGCTTCGTAATCTTTAGCGACCTGTCCGCATAGATAGATAATGCCGTTATGCACGACGGCACGGCTGAGTTTTGGTCCTGATTGGTATCGGGTAATGTCAGTCATGGATACTCCTTGGTGAATATTCGAAGCGAGACTCTAGCTCGCCACCTTCTCGATTGATTCCATTTTTCCTAGCAATTCGAGCACTTCTTTCGATGCGCCTTCGACTTGTTTGATCTCAGCCAGAGCTGCATCGACCTGACCGCTATTGTAGTATTTCACGGCCTGAATACCGTGCTGATGTACACGCTTGTGAGGGTCGACCAACTTTTTATAATCCGCGTTATTTTTGTAGCGCGGGTCTTGGACCGCATCATACCATTTACCCAATCGGCACGTATGATGATCAGCCAGCTCATCTGGGTTTAACCCTTCGCGCCCGGCGATCATATTGGCTAGGCGCTTCTTCCAAATCACATGATCGGATTGCGCAAGCTTAACTACTTTTGCCGGAACATTCAGCTCGGCCATAAAGGCGACTTGCACCGAGATCATTTTCTCGACCTCGTTCATGGCGTCGACGATCTGCTCGACATCTTGAACATTCTTCGCGCTGCTTGTCGCGATAGCGGCCACACCCTCTGCCACCTCGTTCGACGCGACTGCTTGCTCTTGAAGGGTATTAGAAATATGCACCGTATCTTTTGACACTTCATCAATGCGCTGGCGAATGATGGTGATTTTTTCACTCAAGTCAGCGATTGAAATCTCGCCGGACTCCACAGCTTCCGAGCTGCGCTTCATCGAATCCATGATCGCGCTCATATCACTTTTAAGCTGCACGACAATGCTATCAATTTCTTCGGTCGCTTTTGCGGTTTGGTTCGACAAACTCTTCACTTCTGATGCAACCACGGCAAAGCCTCTGCCCGCCTCACCAGCACGCGCCGCCTCGATGGTGGCATTGAGCGCCAGCAAATTGGTCTGAGATGCGATGGTTTTGATGGTAGCCAGAATATTTGAAATTTTTGCGGATAGTTCATCCAGCGTTGCAACGCGTTGTCCGGTTTCTTCTACGGTTTGCGAGATATCATTCATACGGTCTTTGGTGGCAAGCGAGGCATGCTCACCTTCCATCGTTGCTTCTTGCGCCATCTGCGCTTGATCCGAAATATTGATACCGTATTTGCCAATCTCGCCGACCGTCGCGGTCATCTCCTCACTGGCTGCGGCAATCGATTGGGTTTGCTCATCTACCTTGCGCAGGGTAGAAAGCATTTCAGCTGAGAAAATAGCGGTTTCATTCGCTTTTACCGATACGGAAACGACGCGGCTCATCTCTTCTTCGACGCGCGATCGCAACATAGAAGCCAGTTCATTGAATTTGAGCGCCAGCGAATCATCGCCGTCCATACTCACCGTATAATCACCCTGCAAGAGTGCATCAATGGCATCTTCGATTTCTTCTGTCATGATTTCCCTGTTTATTTTTGTGGTCTTAAGCCGTGCCAGAATGCTACATTTCGCATCATTTTGCAAAGAAAGGATGTCCAAATGGTTGCTATTACCATCGATTATCAAGGAAATTTACGCACGCAAGCCACGCATGAGCCTTCTGGCACTACCATGCTCACCGATGCACCGGTTGACAATCATGGCAAGGGCGAGAGCTTCTCGCCGACTGATCTGGTGGCAACCGCGCTTGGCAGCTGCATGCTGACGTTGATTGGCATCTACGCCAATAAACATAACATTGATGTATCTGGCTCGACGGCACGCGTTGAGAAGTCAATGGCAACGGCACCATCGCGCCGCGTGGGTGAATTAAACGTGCATTTGCATATCCCTCATGCGCTGAGTGATGAGCAAAAAGAGATTCTGAAAAAAGCGGCACTCACCTGCCCTGTGCATCATAGCCTGCACCCAGACATCTCGATTCCGGTGGAGTGGGAATGGGGTTAATCTCCCCCATAATCGCTGATCTTACTTGCATTGCTGCATTATATGGTTAAGTTCCGCCCAGATTTGATGGGAAGGGACTCCGCATGGTTGGCACATTATCGCCTCAGACAATTAAAACCGAAATTCTATCTGGCTTGACCGTTGCACTGGCATTGGTACCAGAAGCCGTGGCCTTTGCGTTCATCGCAGGGGTTGAGCCTCTGGTTGGCCTATATGCCGCCTTCTTGGTCGGGTTGATCACTTCTGCTTTTGGTGGCCGCCCTGGCATGATTTCTGGCGCGACCGGTGCTCTGGCTGTTGTGATGGTCAGCTTAGTGGCGCAGCATGGTGTTCAATATCTCTTCGCTACCGTCGTGCTTATGGGCGTATTGCAAGCGTTAGCAGGCTTCTTCCGTTTGGGTAAATTCATCCGCATGGTGCCCTACCCTGTCATGCTTGGCTTTGTGAATGGCTTAGCGATTGTTATCTTTCTGGCTCAGCTGGGCCAGTTTAAAGTCGAAGATGCATCAGGCGCATTAGTCTGGATGCAGGGTGACCCGCTGCTGGTGATGTTTGGCATTATCTCGATTACGATGGGCGTCATTTTGTTTCTGCCGAAGCTGACCTCTAAATTCCCTGCTCCGTTGGCCGGTATTCTGGTTGCCTCAGCTGTGGTGATTTTTGGCGACATCGATACGCGCACGGTGGGCGATATGGCAAGCATTGCCGGTAGCCTCCCTAGCTTTGCACTTCCCGATGTACCGCTTAACTTTGAGACTTTGCGTATCATCTTTCCTTATGCGCTGATTCTGGCGGCCATTGGTCTGATCGAGTCGTTGCTGACGCTGACTTTGATTGACGAGATGACCGAAACACGCGGACGTAATAGCCGCGAATGTATTGCGCAAGGCGCGGCTAATGTCGTGACCGGATTTTTTGGCGGCATGGGCGGTTGTGCGATGATCGGCCAGAGCATGATTAACATCAAGTCCGGCGGACGTCAGCGCTTAGCCGGTATTAGCGCCGCGTTATTCTTGCTGTGCTTTATTCTGTTTGCCTCACACTGGATTGAAATGATCCCAGTCGCCGCACTTATTGGCGTGATGTTTGTTGTCGTCATTGGCACGTTTGAATGGTCGTCTTTCCGTATCATTCACAAGATTCCACGCAGTGATGCGTTTGTGTTGATTCTGGTTTCTGCCGTTACGGTTGCCACTGACCTCGCTATTGCTGTGGTCGTTGGTGTCATCGTTTCTGCATTGGTGTTTGCATGGGAATCGGCTCGTTCAATCTATGTTGAGGCGAGCGAGGAAAAAGATGACCACATCACCTACACGTTGCATGGGCAGCTCTTCTTTGCGTCGATTAGCCGCTTTAAAGAATTATTTGATCCGAGTAATGACCCGAAAGATGTCACGATTGATTTTCGCTATTCACGCGTGTGGGATCACTCAGCGCTTGAAGCGATTGATGCGCTGGCAGAGCGTTATATTCGCAATGACCGTCAATTGCATTTGCTGCATCTAAGTCGTGATTGTCGCGGTCTGCTCAAGCGCGCCGGACACCTTATTGAGATTGATGCAGAGAGTGACCCGCGTTATCGCGTGGTGGTGGATTATAAAAGTCATCCGCCGAAAGAGGAAGAGCTCGCTTAGTTATTAGGCGTCGCGGTGATGCTAAGCTTCACCGGAATCTCGCGGCTCACCCATTCGGCAGCACCGTCTGATGATTTGCCAATATCGTAAGCCAAACGGTCAATGGTGAGCGCGCCAGTGGCGATCACCGGATTAGCGTCTAGATCTTTGATCGCAAACACCATGGTGACCGGCTTCGTGATGCCGCGTATCGTCAAATCACCGATTACTTTATATGTCCCATCTTCGGTAAGCGCAAAGCTCGATGAGGTAAAGCTCGCTTTGGGATGCTCCTTTACATTGAACCAGTCTTTGGTTGGCAATGTGCCGTCATACATGCTGTTGCCAGTGGTGGCGGTGCTAACATCGAAGCTGGCAGTAAAGCGGCTGGCGTCTAGTTTAGCTGGGTCGAATGATATCTCTGCTGACCAACCTATGAACGCCCCGTCAAAGACATTGCCCGCATGCTCACCAGAAAACGTCACCATGCTGTTCTCATAATCAATGGCGTAGTCTTTGGCCCATGCACCATGCGCAAAGAGCATACATGCTAATGCTGTGATGATATGTTTCATGCTTTGCTCCACCACATGCGCGTTAGCAGATTATGCTTATCGATGATGCGGTGTTTGATGACCGCACCGACATGACCAATAATCATCAGCCCAAACAGAATCGCTAGATAGAAATGGGCGCTGTTTGATGCCTGATAGATTGCCTTATCATCAGATGTGATGGTGGGGATGTGCGGCCATTCAAACCAACCAAACACGATGGTGGGCAAGCCAAATGGGCTGGATGACACCATGACCCATCCGCTGAGCGGCATCAGGATCATGATGGCATATAAGCCCCAATGACCGGCTTTGACCGCCAGACGTTCCAGCCCTTGGAGGTAGGCTGGAATATCTGGAGTATGTGTGATCAGGCGCACAAGCAATCTGAGTGCCGCAGCACAGAGCAATATTACCCCACCCGATTTGTGCCATTGATAGAGCTTGAAGGTCAGCGATTTTTCTAGCTCGATATAACTCATAGTGATGCCGCTACCCAGCATCAGCAGGAAGCCAATCGCCATTAGCCAGTGCAGCACAATCGCGGCACTATGATAACGCGTAGGCGTTGACTCGTTCATTACTCGGCTTTCGCTTCTTCGGCTTTTTGCCCAAATTCGGTTTCAAGCAGAATCGTGATATCATCGCCGATCATAGGCACGTAAGTATCGAAGCCCCAGTCCGAACGTTTGATATTTGCTTTAGCAGAAAAACCCATTGCCGGTGCATTAGAGAATGGCTTTTTGGCATAGGCACCGTTGAAGACAACATCGAACATGACCGGCTTGGTTTCACCCAGCATGGTCAGATCGCCCGTCATCACACCCGTATTCTCACCTGTCTTTGACACTTTGGTTGATTTAAATGTAATGGCTGGAAATTTGCCTGCATTAAACCAATCCTCGCCTTCGGCCAATTTCATATTGAAATCTTCTTTCTCGGTGGCGGGAAAATCGGTTTCGATAGATAATGGGTCAATCGTTGCCGTCACTTTACTTTTGGTCACGTCTTTGGGGTCATAATGAAGGGTCGCATCGATATCGGTAAAACGTGCAGTGTAATTCGACAGCCCTAGGTGATTCACCTTCCAGGTCACGCTCGCATGGGTTTTATCGAGCGTATATTCACCGGCTGGCATTTCATTAGCCGGCGTCATATCAGCGGCGGCAGCCATCATCGGCAACAGCGCAGCGCCTATCATAAGCGTTTGTTTTAACATATTCTTTCTCCCTTACATGGTCAGATATGACCGTTATGTCTTGTTTATAGATGTGGCGAGGATGGCAGCGGGTTTCAAGATGTGCAATGCAAAAAGTTGAAAAAAGTAACCCCGCCAGTCAGGGCTTGGGGGCAGCGACTGGCGGGGCGCTAAGCCTTGGGAGCTTAGTTTATCAAGAAGGAGTATGGTTTGCTTACCTTACGACTTGAGCTTTTTGGCCTTTCCCTCTATGAGCTTTGCGTCATTACCACGCTCTGCATTGATTGGAATCATACGCGGCTTGGCTTCTTCGGGCACGATGCGGGAGATCAGCACGCGCAGTAGCCCGTCTTTATGTTCTGCCGATTGCACGCGCATGTAATCGGCAAGTCGGAAGGTGCGTTCGAAGGCACGGGTCGCAATACCACGATGCAGGTACTCGACCTTATCCTCTTCTTCACGCGCTTCGATACGACCAGAAATTTTTAGCTCTTCCTTCTCGAGCGTTATGTTCAAATCTTTATCGGAGAAGCCAGCGACTGCCATGGTGATGGTGTAGTCATTGTCATTATGCTTCTCGATATTATAGGGCGGATAGGCCAGCGAAGAATCATCTGTTTCGGACAGGCGATTAAACAATTCATCGAAGTGATCAAAGCCGACGCTTCGTCTGAAAAGCGGGGCGAACGAAAGGGCTGTTGTCATGAGTGAACCTCCTTAACAAGCAAGATTAAACAACAAAATTAAACTAAACATAAGAGCACCACACCCGCACTGGCATGTGGTTACACGGCCATGCATGCACCGTGTCTCTTACGTAATAAAATTTAGTGCGCTGTGAAATTATTCAAGAGGTCAGATGAAATTTTTTGCAAAAAAATGCTGCAGCAATTTTAAAAGCCAAGCGCGACCACGTCTGCTACAAATTCTTCTGCATCGGCAAAACGAACCTCGTCTTCGCCTAACGTCGTAATGTTGGTGAGTGTTAGGGTGTGCCCGCTACCAAAGTCGATGACCAAACCGGTTTCTCCAAGTTCAGAATTCTCGATCATGGTGGCGTAATCTTCGATTTCGTTTGAACCTAAACCTGTCGCTAAGATGAGTACATCTTCAAAGCGGGTGAAATCGCTGACGACATCGACGTTACCGATCTGTGTGAAGAAGAACTGATCCGCACCATCGCCACCAATCAACGTATCAGCACCGAGCTGGCCGATCATGACGTCATCACCGTCTTGTCCGTAGATGATATCGTCTCCCGCACCGCCAAAGAGTGAATCGCCTCCGGTGCCACCATAAATACTATCGCTGCCACCATTACCCACGACGGTATCAGAACCTGCACCGCCATTTATGACATCTGCATCATCTTCCGGGTGCGCCAGACCGCCGCCACCAGATAGCACGTCATCGCCATCTTGCCCGTCAATAATGTCCAGCCCGATACCTCCGTAAATGGTGTCGTTGCCACTATCTAAGCTTTCCTCTAAACCGCCGCCATAGATGGTGTCGTTACCTGCATTTCCGAACAGCCAATCCTCGCCACCTTCACCTGCCATTACATCGGCTGTGTCGATGGTATCGGCAATGGCAGTGCCGCCATAGATCGTATCGTCGCCATCGCCACCGAGCATACTGTCGATGCCGATTGTGCCGATTAACGTATCATTTCCGTCTGTACCAATGGTGCTTGAGATAGCCGAGCCTCCTGTCACTTACTTGTATCAGCGTGTCATCTTGGTTTGCAACACGTTACTCTTAAATTTAGCATGACTGCCGCAGCGATCAAACACGGAATATCGCTATTCATTTCAGCCATTTAAGGCGTTACATCGCATGCGTTAATGGCTCATGGGCCGTTTCATCGAGTAAAATACCCATATGAAAGGCGTCTAGCAGCCGGATCACGGCGTGTAATTTTGTGAGATCGAGCGGCTTATCCATATAGATATAAACGCCCTGCTCACGTGCTTGGTGCAATCGCTCGACACTGGTTTTACCCGACATGATGACAACGGGATAATGATTGGAGCTATCACGGGCGAGCCAGTCAGATGGAATGACCTGATTGGACAAAAACTCTAGCCCATTACCATCAGGCAACTCGATGTCGAGGAACAACAGATCAACGTGATGATGCTGCATGTAATGTGCCGCCGATTGAATGGTACCGCAAAACTGCACATCATTGGTTAGGTTGTTACCGTCAAAAAAGGCTTCGAGCAATTTGCAATCCACCGAGTCATCTTCGACGACGAGAATATTAGCCAATCGCCATTGCCAGTGAATGGCTTTCTGTGTGTCTTTATCTGTCATGATGCGCTCATCATTTGTTGAATATAGCTATGCACGCCAAGGCCAATGATGGCGGCAAAGGCAATCGCCAATGCCTTGAATAACGTCGCCCATAGAATGCGCATGGATTGGTGGAAGCTGCGGCGCACATCGCGCAGCAATTGAAAGTCGGCACGGGTTTGTTGCAGGTTGGCGCTTGGGTCAATGATGCCATAATGCAGCAACCAGTGATGCACCGGATCTGTTTTGTGCTCAGCATCGGCATGCTCTGTGAGCTTTAAAATATCGGCATGCAATGCGTCGTCATGTTTTGAAGATGTGATGTAATACATAGGCTCTCCTGATGAGAGCTTAGCGTGGCGCCCGCCCGTCAGGAAGGGTCAGCGGATGCTTCGATCATCTGCTCGATCTGTAATAGGTCCGGAATGTTCAGCTCGCCGACATATTTTTTCACCATGCGCCCTTCTCTATCGATCAAAATCGATTCGGGTAGACGGTAGGTTTGGAAGATTTCATTGCCAATCGTGCCACCTTCATCCCAGCTATGAAAGGCATTCTCTAACGATGATTCATCTGAGCCTTGCAAGGCATCGATAAAGGTTTTGGCTAGCCGCGGGGTTTTATCTAAGCTGAGCGTGATGAGTTGTAGATCCTCTGAATTATCTGCGGCAAATTCTAACAATCGGGGGAATTCTTTGACGCATGGCCCACACCAGGTCGCCCAGAAATTTAGCAGCACATATTGCCCACGATAATCAGATAGCTCTGCGGCATCGTCATCATAGAGCGAGAGGAAGGTCACATCGGGCGCCAGGTTGCTCTGGTCCGCTTCTGTACTCGCGGCGCGTGACGCGTCGCGCTGCATATCCGAGAACATCCAGATTGCCGCAGCGATTACCACAAAAGCTATCATCATTTTTTTCGGACTCATGCTGTCTGCCTTTTCCGTAAAGATCGCGTGCGCATATATAGCACCGAAATGAGCGCTACCTCTATAGCACAAAATGCGGCCAACCCAAAGGCGGCTTCTTCGGTGAAGCCATAAGAATGCAATCCGACATTGAGCAAGTTCACGCCAAACCATGACAGCGCAACAATGATCGTGCTGCAGCTAAGCAATGCCGCAAAGCCATAGCGTCCTAGCTTGCCTGCCCATTTGCCATGCAGCAACCACACCAGCCAGAGCACGATGAGTAATGCGCCATTTTCTTTTGGGTCCCAACCCCAGAAACGCCCCCATGATTGATCGGCCCAGATGCCTCCTAAAATGGTGCCGACTGTGGTAAAGAGCAATGCTATAATGGTGAGCATGAGCAATGCAGAGTGACGTGATTTATCGGGCGCAATCAGTGCAACATGCCCTGCCAGTCCGGCAATGAGTGTGGCGCCGTAGCCAATGGTGATGCAGACCACATGCGTTGCCAGCCAGAAGTTGGTATTGAGCACAGCGACCAGCACGCCCATACCGTCTTCGCCTTCGCCTAAATACAGCCCACTAATGCTAAGCAGAAATGCACCTAGCCCCGCGCCGATTACCATGCCTTCGGGGTAGGCTTTGCGTTTGGCAAGCCACAGCCCTAGCAGGGCCGCAATGAATGCCACGAAGAGCACGGATTCGTAGAGCGTGCCAATGGGTGGGCGGCCAAGCACCAAAATGCGAATAATAATAGCAGCTGCATGCAATACGACGCTGGCGCCGAGCACATGACACGCCATGCGAGCTGCACGTAGATGTGGCTTGGATAGAGCGTAACATGCCAATAGTAGCGCGGCGACATAGCCCAGCATACTTAGCTCAATCAAATGGGCATCATAGTATAATTGCTCTAGCACCAAATCCCAACTTGAGACCATTTCTTGGCTTTGCATGCTCGCATTCAGCGCTGCAATCGATTGCAACCATTGCGCCTGATCGCCTGCATGATACGCATCCATCAAGCCTTGCCATGAGGCAAACAGCTTGGCGGTGCTCGGCGAGCCTTTGCCATCATTGATAATCTCCCACGGCGAGAACCATTCTGGCTCTTCGCTCCAATCCGACGGGATAACGCGCAACAAATGATTATCGCGGCCGATGGAATGCAGCGATGCGTAGCGGTAGGAAAGCATGAGCAAGCGCTGTTCCCAATCGCTGTAGCGGCTGACATCATCGCCTTTCTTTTTCGCGATACGCTTCACTTCATTCTCAAGTGGGTTGAGCATGTTGGCGACATCGATATAACGCCAGCGACTTTGTTTTGATTGCTGCATCCAATCGCGCAGCTTATCGTTCGTCTCAATCTTTTGCGGCAAGAGTAGTGATAGGCTGCCGGTGATCTGCGTCATCGCATCGACCGCTTCGTATAGCTGCCAGATTCGACGTTCGGTCGCGCTGTAGCTATTGGCGTCTTTATTAGCCAGACGTGTTAGCAGCGCCTTGTGTTTTTCCAGCGCCGGAGTGACTTCGCTATAGGCATAAAACCCGGATTCGCGTTCGGTGAGGTTGAGGAAACTCACCAGCGTATCATCGGCAATGGCAAAGACTGGCTGGTGGATGGCAAGGTCCGGGCGGAAGAGTGCTTGTGCCAACCATTCTGTCGCATTCATATTGGGAAGCTGCTCGGCCTTATGCATACGTCTTAGCTCTAGTTGGGCAAAGCGCTCTATCGGCTTAATGCGCCCTTCATGCAGAATGGGCAGCGCACCCAGTGCGTTGACATTAAGTGACTCTGCCTGCGCCGTGTGAGCAAGCAGCAACCACGCCATAAGGCTCAGTAGCAGCGCTCTCATTGCTCCTCCTGCATGCGCTTATCGCGCTCTTTCATGCGGGTGATGCTGTGCCAGATCAGCCCCACCCCAATCACGAAACTTGAGATGTAGGGGAATAACCAGCCGTCATTTTTGACCACCGCTAACACGCTGACCGTGCGGTCACGCTCTTGTGCGAGCGATGCTTGGTAGAGTGTATAGCCCTGAATACGCAGCGGCTCATTCATACGGATAAGGCTGCTATATTCAATATCCTCTTGTTCGTGGATGGTCACCGCTGATTGATATTCGCGCGCCATCTCGCTTCCCGGATGGGTGAATTTCTCGACGGATTGCAGTGAGATCGCAAAGGGCAATTCGCGCTCGGTGCGGCGCATGGCAAGCTGATAGGTCGCGCCACCCAACTCAAAGGATGATGGGTGCGGCAAACTCTCAAACGCAATATAGATGCCGTCGATCTCATCGGATGCGCCGGTAACATATAGCATGGCACCGGTTTGGTTTTCCTCATCCTGCTTCATCAGGTTTGCATCTTTCAGATCAAAGCGCGCAGCAATATGATGGCGCGGCGTATCTGATTCTGGCACTTCGGTAGGCATACAATTGCGGCAATAATTCACGATGCGGATATCAAATGGCATTGCCTCTGCTTGCAGCACCATCTCGTCATGCAGATCATGATGCGGCAGTTGCAGGATCACCTCATCGTCTTTTATCACGACGAACTCGCGCGCATGATAATCGGAGACGATGTGCTTCTTATCACCTGCCCCAAGCGCCACATAGCCTTCTTGTGCCGTCAGTGACGTCAGCACGCCACCCAGCAATAACAGCAACGCACCGATATGCGTTAGGATAATGCCCGCATTGCGCCAGCTCCAATAGGTAGCAAACACAGTTTTGATGAAAAGCGGAATGGTGATGAGGCTGAGCACTAGATACACGCCGGGCATGGGAATGGGACCATACCACACCACCCAAGAGGCAAAAAATAGTCGCTCCGCCTCATATAGCCCGATGGCACGCTGCGCCAATGTGCCCAGAATTAGTAGCACCATTAGATAGGGCATGACGTAGAAAATAATCGCCGGGGAGCTGAGCGTTTTCAGACGTGTTTGCATGCGCCCTGTTATAGGGGCATGGTTAAGCAAATTCTATTACTTTTGGATTTGTTAGCCTTTATTACCACCAAACATGCCACCGACTGCGTCCCATTCGCTGTCGATTGCTTCCTTCATGGCTTCCATATCGATCTCTTCTTCACCCAGCACTGCTTCGCGCTCATCAGCCAGCTTGGCTTCTGCCTCTTGTTTGGCAGCTTGCTGCTCTTGCTCAGATTTGATCGCCCGGGCTTTATCATCATCCCAATCTTTCAGGCATTCAAACGTCAAGCCGTATTGGGTGCTGCTGCGTGCTGCAACATAGACAGCGACATGTGGCAGGCGCGTCTCGATGATTTTGATAAAGCGCTCTCGGATATGGTCTGGGGTGGCACAGCCAAAATAGATCGCATCGATGGCGAGCGGGTTGTATGGCACGTCTTCAAACTTATCGCGGCTAATACGGCGCAGGCAGCGCCATTCTTTTTCATAAGACCATTCCAGTGCTTTGGTGAAGCACAGATCTTCAAAGACTTTGCGCGGGTTTGGTGGCTTGGCTACCGCCACTTTGAATAGCTCGTGGTTTAGCGCTTCGGGCATATTATTCGAATATTGCACTGGCTGGCAGACAGCGAAATCGTAAGAGCCATTATGACGCTGCGTGCGCAGTTGAATCACCACGCCTTTATGGTTGTCGGCATAATGCGTCCACATTTGCATGTTGTTTTTCGTGGCCGAAGCGCAGAAAAAGCCCAGCTGTCTTGAGAAGGCATCGACCTGGTGGTTGACCTTGCGCGAGACCTCTTCGATCTTGCGGTATTTCGCCTTAATATTGCTCTCTAGCGTCGCGTATAGCTGCTGGCGGTTACTTTCCTGCTCGCGCTTGATCGACATAATCACCGACTTGATCGCCGGATTCATATCGCCACCTTCAAAGTACGGGTTGGAGACCATGGTGCGCGCTTCACGCATGAATTGCTTGGTTTCCTGATCGGCATCAAACTTACGCAGCAGATCAAACTGCATCTCGTACGGATCGTGGAATTGGTCTTGCAAGCTCCAGCGGAAAACTTGTGATTCCACGGCATTCATGCCGGCATCCAAATCCATATATTTATATAAGGTCACATTTCGCTTCTGTGACAGCATCTCTTTGAGGTCTTCGGTAAAGATACGTTTGACGGCTTCTTCCATGCTCAGCCTTATGTTTGGTTAGTCGCCTATTTAGTGTATGGATTCCACGCGATTGTGCAATCAATTGCTTCACATTAAATCGTCTAGAAACTAATCAATGTCACATCCGTTCGATTCTGCAACATGGGTGAGGAAATGCGCCGGATAGCGGCTTAATCATCCGTCATTTTGAGGGCTGCGATAAAGGCGCTTTGCGGGATATCGACATTGCCGATAGAGCGCATCTTTTTCTTACCTTTTTTCTGCTTTTCCAGAAGCTTGCGCTTACGGGTAATGTCACCGCCATAGCATTTTGCGGTCACATCTTTACGCATGGCAGCGATGGTCTCGCGGGCGATGATTTTACCGCCAATTGCGGCTTGCACCGGAATCTTGAACAGGTGGCGTGGGATGAGGTCTTTGAGCTTCGCGCACAAAGCCCGACCACGTGTTTCTGCCTGGCTGCGGTGGACCATGAGCGCCAGCGCATCGACCGGCTCGCTATTGACCAGCACGCTCAGCTTGACCAGATCACCCGGCTCGTGGCCTGCCATTTCATAATCGAAAGACGCATAGCCTTTTGAGCAGCTTTTTAGACGGTCATAAAAATCAAACACCACCTCGTTGAGCGGTAGCTTGTAAATCGCCATGGCGCGGGTGCCGACATAGGTCAGCTCTTCTTGCACGCCTCGTTTTTCGGTACATAGATTCAGCACATTGCCCAAAAACTCGTCGGGCACCATGATGGTGGCACGAATCCAAGGCTCGCGCACTTCCTGAATTTTGACAACGTCGGGGTAATCGACCGGATTGTGCAGCAAAATCTCTTCGCCATCGGTCATGGTTAGCTCATAGACCACGCTTGGCGCGGTGGTGATCAGATCGACATCATATTCGCGCTCTAGCCGTTCTTGAATAATCTCTAGGTGCAGCAGCCCCAAAAAGCCGCAGCGGAAGCCTAGTCCCAATGCCGACGAGCTTTCTGGCTCGTAAAGAAAAGACGCATCATTCAGATGCAGCTTGCCCAAAGAATCGCGCAAGTGGTCATACTCGCCATTATCCGTCGGGTAGATACCGCAGAACACCACAGGCTGCACGGGTTTGAAACCTGCGAGTGGCTTCTCGGTCTGGCGTTTTTCTTCTGTAATCGTGTCACCGACCTTGGTATCGGCCACCTGCTTAATACCGGTGATGATATAGCCAACTTCACCCGGACCAAGCGATTTGACTTCTTCCGTCTTTGGGGTGAATACGCCCACCTGGTTCACATCTTGCGTGACTTTCGCATTCATGAAGCGGATTTTCTGGCCCTTCTTCAGTTCGCCCTCATAGACGCGCACCAAAATAATGACGCCGAGATAGGTGTCGTACCAGCTATCGATGAGTAGCGCTTTGAGCGGATTATTGATCAGACCAGACATGGGGCATGGTTATGCACGACTAACACGGCGTTGACAACCAGTAGATCGTATAAAAACACGGTTATTTTTGGCCATCCTAAGGCTTTATTAATATTTTGATGCTAGGGTACGATGGGGAAATAAACACATCTTTACAGGGATTTATGGCCACCAACTGGGCAAAAGAACTAGAAGCATTGGGTATCACGCTGGGCCGAGTCGAGCGCGATCCTGCTAAACGTGCAAAAAGTTTGGCTGGAGAGTCAGTCAAATTACCTGCCACAGCGCAAGCATGGCTAAATGCCAGAACAACAGATGACACACTGATCGACCCCGCTATTGCTGGAAACGCCAAGATGAGAGCCTTGTTTGAGTTAACTCAGGCCGAGGCATCGCTCGGCAATATGGCAAACAGGCTTTATAATGGTGGCATAACACATGTGATTTCTGTCGATGAAACAGAATTTATCCTCGGCAGGCCTGATAGTACCAAGTTTGACGAAGGTGGCATATATTTGCAAAAAGAGAAGCTCTCTACCACAGAGCTCGCTTCTTTAAGCCAAGATGTTATTGTGCATGAGGCTGGACATGCGGTTAGCTATCTACTGGCCGAACCAGTGCAAGATGCGATTGATCGCCATTTGCCTGAAGCGATTAGCGCATTCAAAAAAGACATTAAAGCATTGCCACCTGAAACATGGCAAGCGCTTAAAAGCCATTCCAACCCAATGGTACAGACATGGGCTTCGACACAAGGCAAGCTTCATCAAGATTTGGTCAACCGCCCGAGTGGTACGTTGCATTACCTTGAAATTGTTATGAACCCTGATGATTATAAGCTTGGCAATTATATGGTTGATCCATTTTCTTCTACGCTTACTGCTATTGGGGCCATCAATTCTGATCCGGAATTAGCCAAACATTTCCCACAGCTGACCGGGGTCAGAGACAAACACCAAGCCATTTTCAGCACCATTCAAACAGAAGGGTTTGCACTTAAAATGATTGGGGAGATTGCTCATCACCCCAAGCTGATGGAGGCTATGAAAAAAGATATTGAGCATATCAAGCGAAATGGTTATGCAGCCAGCAATGATGGGTATTTGCGCGGGCATCCTGCCGGTGATTTTAATGCACATCATTATTTAACACGTGCTTTGGGCGGCGAGCATGACACCGAGCCACAAATGGCTACAGAAGCATTTGCCGAGCTCTTTGCAGATGTTGTAACCGGTACGCAAAACCCGCGCTTATCTGTTTACATGCCCAATATGACCAAAGAAGTGTCTGCTTTGGTTCATACGTTGAAAGATACCAGTTTAGGGGTCGCCAAAGACAGAAAGGCAGCCGTTACTGTTGATCAAGGTGGCGCAGAGCAGCCTTTGACTTGTGGGTTCGCTTTTTCGAAGCTGGATGATGCCATTAAAGACACAATGAAAACCGCCCGCGCTACTGGCGTGGCGTATGACCGAGATGCCGCTTTAACGTCTGGACTTAAAAAGATTCGCGAAGAGACCGGACAGTCTGAAGGCATGTCTGATGCTGATATGCTAGAGAAGATTAAAGCGGATGGGTGCAGCTTGCCCATGATGCTGAAGAATGCGAAGGTTAAAGACGATGCTCAACCGGCTAAAGACGGTCAGGGGCGATAGCGCAATCTAATAGGCTGGCGCTGGAAGTCGGGTGACAATCGCTTCCAGTAAATCTTCAATACCTATTCCCGTTTTGGCCGAGACCATCGCAGCATCCGATGCATCGATGCCGATCACCTCTTCGATTTGTTCTTTCACACGGTCTGGCTCAGCCGCGGGCAGATCGATCTTGTTGAGCACGGGGATGATCTCTAGATCCTGATCGATGGCTTGGTAGACGTTTGCAAGCGTTTGCGCTTCTACGCCTTGCGCAGCGTCAACAACCAGCAGCGCACCTTCACACGCACTTAAACAACGTGACACTTCGTAGGCAAAGTCAACGTGACCCGGCGTGTCCATTAGATTGAGTATATAGGTTTCGCCATCTTTTGCTTTGTAAACCAAACGCACCGTTTGCGATTTAATGGTAATGCCGCGCTCGCGCTCAAGCTCCATATTATCGAGCATCTGCTCTTGCAAATCGCGCTCTTCCACAGCGCCACAATGCTGAATCAGTCGGTCAGCCAGCGTCGATTTGCCGTGATCAATATGGGCAATGATCGAAAAGTTGCGGATGTTTTGTGGTTTATCTTGAGCCATGCGCGTTTATGTAGGGTATTTGCGCGTAAGTTGCGAGTGTTTTTATCGGTCCTTGGAGTGGCTTTGGTCATGAATGAGCTGCTCATACATATCTTGAGCCAACACGGCTGAGGGAATCGCGCCGCAAATCATAGTCAGATTCGCCACCACGGCTTCTGAGAATTTGGTGTTTGCCCCAATTTTCACTTCGTTAAAGGCGTATTTATCAAGCGCCTTTTCAGCGTCGCCAATGAAGTTATTGATGGCCTTGTTGTTGCCCTTGCCTTTGCGCATGAAGGTATTGGCTAGCTCCCACGCGGTTTGTGATCCGGCAACGCCTGCCAGCCAGCCGGTAGCCACGCGGCGCGTGTCTTGGCCCACACTGTAATCTTTATCGGAACCTTCACGATCTCTTCGTCTGCGCGCTTGGCCTACCGCTGTGGTGACGGTGGTGGTGAAGCCAGCGGCATACATGACCGCGTTATTGACGATCATGCGCGAATATTCATGGGTATATTCCGGCGAGAAATCGGGGCGGTATTTCTGCACAATCTTCTCTACTGCCTGTGCTGCATGGTCCAGCTTGGTAGGCGCCACGCTACGCCCCACCCATACCGCGCCAATGGCAGCGGCGATGCCCACAATCTGGCTTTGGACAAACTCCATCGCCCGCGCGCTATGCACGTTGCTTTTGCTTACTTCCTGCGATGTGCCTTTATCGCTCAAAATGCGCCTTTCGATTACAGTTTCTCACCCTTTCATTATAGCAGCGCCATTTGGTGCCAACATGACATTTAGATGAAGAAAACCCCTTATTTTATATGCGTTTTTTTGCTTATCCCGCAGATTATCCACACGCCTAATCACGCTTTTTTTGTTGTCCGATAGTGCTATAGTGAAGGTAGCGATGAGGGAGCGGGGATGCAGACACTCTTCGACACACAAGATGACGACGAATCAGACCGGAGTGAGGCTTATATTGAGCCGCGCCAATACCGCACCATCTGGGTGTCGGACATCCATTTAGGCACCAAAGATTGCAAAGCCGAATACCTACTCGATTTTCTGAAATTCAACGAATCGCAAACGCTCTATCTGGTGGGCGATATCATTGATGGCTGGCGGCTCAAGCGCGGCTGGCACTGGCCGCAAGCCCATAGCACAGTGATTCAGAAAGTGCTGCGTAAATCACGTAAAGGCACGCATGTTGTCTTTGTGCCTGGCAATCACGATGAATTTTTGCGTGATTATTGCGGGCTGGATTTTGGTGGCATTTCGATGGAGCGCGAGATGATCCACACCACCGCCGATGGCCGCCGCCTGCTGATTGTGCATGGCGATGAGTTTGATGGCATCATGAAATATGCGAAATGGCTCGCCTTCGTCGGCGATTATGCCTATGTCTTCGCGCTTCGGCTGAACCGCTATTACAATTTTGTCCGTCAGAAATTAGGCTACCCTTATTGGTCGCTATCTGCGCATCTCAAACATAAAGTAAAGCAGGCCGTGCAGGTGATTAGCGACTATGAAATGTATCTGGCAGATGCCGCCCGTTCTAAGGGTTTGGACGGCGTTGTCTGTGGACATATCCACCATGCCGAGATACGAGATATTGACGGCATCACCTATTATAACGATGGTGACTGGGTGGAAAGCTGCACCGCTTTGGTGGAGCATTTTGACGGGTCGATGGAAATCATCCACTGGACCGAGGAAATGAACAAAAGAGGACAGGATGACAGTCAGCTCCAACTCGATGTCTGATTCAGGGCCCAAGCATATTGCGCTGGTGACCGATGCATGGTTGCCGCAAGTCAATGGCGTGGTGCGCACATTGCAAACGGTGGTGCGCCAACTAGAGAGCTTTGGGCATACCGTCACCATCTATTCGCCGGATATGTACAAATCGATTGCCTGCCCGACTTATCCAGAGATTCGACTGGCTTATGGCGGCATATTTAAGTTAGGCGAACAGCTAGAAGCGTTAGAGCCTGATATTATTCATATCGCCACAGAAGGCCCGCTGGGCTTTGCCGCACGCGCCTTGTGTACCCATAAGGGTTGGCGCTTCACCACCTCGTTTCACACCAAATTTCCGGAATATGTCTCCGCACGTTTCAAGATTCCTAAAAGTTGGTGCTACAAATATCTTAAATGGTTTCATAACCATGCACACAAAATGATGGTCGCCACCCCTACCCTGCACGCCGAACTGGAAGGGCGCGGCTTTACCCGCTGTACGCCGTGGAGTCGTGGGGTCGATACGACGCTATTTCACCCAGAGCAACGCATTGAGCTCGATTTACCACGACCGCTATATTTGTATGTTGGCCGCGTGGCAGTCGAGAAGAACTTAGAAGAGTTCTTAGAGCTAGAGCTTGAAGGCACCAAAGTGGTAGTAGGCGATGGCCCGCAGCGCGAGGAACTGGAAGAAGAATATGAGGATGTCGTGTTCTTGGGCCAAAAGCACGGCCATCATTTAGCGGAAATCTATGCATCAGCGGATTGTTTCGTCTTCCCCAGCCTAACCGATACGTTTGGCTTGGTGATGTTAGAAGCTCTTGCTTGCGGTACACCAGTGGCCGCCTATCCGGTGACTGGCCCGATTGATGTGATTAAAAACCCGGCCGTTGGTTGCCTGCATGATGATTTGGAAACCGCGATTGAGACCGCGCTGACATTAGACCGCAATGCGTGCGTCGCCTATGCGCAGAACTACTCGTGGGAAGCCTGTGCGCGCATGCTAGAAGAAGCGTTTGTGCTCACCCATAAGTAAGTCGGATTACGTAAATCAGATTCGGTATTTCTTAGAATTTTGAGAGACAGAGACTGACCGATGGCAAAATCCCATCTTTTTTTACCATCGGTCAGACGCAGATCAGGCGAGGTGGCACCCCTCAAGCCCGAATTTGGCGTCTAATAGAACCCAGGCGATATCAGCGACTTGATGTTACTCACCTTCGCTACTTGGCCATTGCCGTAAAAGCTCGTCCAATCGGTCGTAGGCTTTTGCGTATTAGCGGTAGCACATGCGGAGAGTAGCAACCCGGTCACGATCACTGTAGTTAGTCGTCTCATCTTTTCCCCCCAACTGTAGGATGATTCCTACTGTTGTGCTGAAGGTATATGACGCGGTGCAGCATGAGTAGTGCTGAAACGGAAAAGCGGTTATGCGTCTAGCGCATAGCAATGTGAATAACTTAAATAATTTATTGAAATATATGTGATTTAGCCGATTCCGCGGCCACCGCCGGACTTGCCACCTACCCCGCTTGGAGCGGCTTCGCCGAACTCACCAGAATAGGAAATAATGGCACCAGAATCATCAACACCTGAATAATTGGCATAGGATGTACTGCCCTGCATTTCGCTCATCATCGCCATCAACTCTTCAATGCCTTCCACATGGCTGAACGGGTCGGTATTACCCATATTGAATGCCTCAAACAGCATATTCGCGAGCGGGCTTGGATTACCTTGCGGAAAGAGCTTCGCAGCGGTCAATACCTTGGTTGGATCGGGGAAAACCGAGATCATCATCGCCTGTAAATCACCGAATGATTTAAAGTCCAGCTCAGGCGCCCAACCAAACACACGCTGCCCAGAGCTACCAGAACCACCGTTCTGATTGGCCTGCAACATGGCTAAGGTATTGATTAAACTACCCATTTGATATATCTCTCCTGTTCATTAGATAGGTACTACTCTATCCTACATGAGAATTATGACAGAATGATGACAATAAAAGGTTAAAATCGCAGTTTTTTAGATAAAACAGCTAGATAGCGACATCTAATTGATACGCTGATGCGGGCTATCGAGCGAAAATGGCGGGATTTCGACCTCAAATGACAGGCCATTATCGCAGACCATCTCATATTCGCCGCGCATAATGCCTGATGGGGTATGCAGGGCCGTGCCACTGGTATAGCGGAATGCCTCACCGGGCTTGAGTACCGGCTGCTCGCCGATCACCCCTTCGCCTCGCACTTCCTGCATCTGGCCTAGCGCATCGGTAATTTGCCAATGGCGATTGATCAACTGCACTTTATCGTCGCGCAGATTCTCGACCTGAACCGTGTAAGCCCAGACATATAAATGATCTTCTGGCTCTGACTGGTCGTTCAGATAGGTCGGCACAACCGATACGCGGATGCTATCGGTGGTTTGGCTGAATACGGTTTCATTCTCTTCCATACCGGCTATATGGTAGGGTGAGTGCGCAATGTCAAGAGCAGGCTATGCGATTAGTCGCGCCAGAAACTTGGGGTGAAGAGCACCAGCACGGTGAATAATTCGACACGTCCCATAATCATAGCGAAGGCGAGCATCCATTTTGGTCCATCAGGTAGCGTGCTGTAATTGCCAGCGGGGCCGATAATATCGCCCAAGCCGGGGCCAACATTGGCCAGCGCCTGCGCGGATGCACTCATGGCGGTTAAGAAATCCAGCCCATAAAAGGACAGCGCCACCGCAAGGAAGGTAAAGCACAGTGCGAAACAGATAATAAAGCTCATCACCGAGTTAGAGATTTGGTCCGTGATCGGCTTGCCATGATAGCGCGGAATGAACACACCATGTGGATGAATCAGCTGATGCACCTGCGCTTTAGCCGTTTCGAATAAGACCTGAATACGGAAGATCTTGATACCGCCGGAAGTAGAGCCGGTACAGCCCCCCACCACAATAAGCATAAAGAAAATGCAGGTAGCGAAGGTGCCCCAATTACCATAATCGACCGAGCTATAGCCTGTGGTGGTGACGACCGCGACGACATTAAACATTGCCATGCGCAGCGCATCGATAAAGCCCGTTGATTTCTCAATGATCAGCCAACCCGCCAGCACAAGCGTCGCCAGCCCAACGATAATGAAGAAGCCTTTTACTTGCGCATTTTGCAAAAGCGCTGAGGCTTTACCCTTCATCATCTGATAATACAGAATAATCGGCAATGCGCCGGAGATCATGAAGATAATGGCAATCCACTCAATGGCCGGGTTTCTGAAATGACCAATCGATGCATCATGTGTGGAGAAGCCACCCGTCGCAATGGTGGTGAGCGCATGGTTGATAGCGTCAAAGCCGCTCATACCGGCAAGCCAATAGCAAAAGGCGCAGATCAGCATGAGGGAGATGAACACACCAGAGATCACTGCGGCGATTTGCGGTGCGCGTGGCAGCACTTTGTCCATCGTTTCTGATGATTCGGTGCGGAAGAGCTGCATACCACCGATTCGCAACATGGGGAGTAACGCCATTGCCAAGACCACAATCCCGATACCGCCCATCGCATTGAGCAGTGAGCGCCAAAGCAGCAAGCCTGGCGGCATGCGGTCTAGCCCGACCAGCACCGTTGCGCCGGTTGCGGTAATGCCTGAAGTTGATTCGAAATAGGCATCGGCGAGTGAAAGGTCGAGCTCGCTTAAATACAGTGGCAGCGATGCGAAGATCGACATGATCACATAGGTGAAGGTGGTAAAGATAAAGGCCTGACGAATCGTCATGGTGCTGCGATAGCCACGATTGGTCAGAAACAAGATGCCGCCAACAAAGCCCGTGATGAAAGAGGACATGCCAAAGACTTTCCAATCTTCATTCAGCAAGGCCAAATCGAGCATCAACGGGATGAGCATGATCAGGGATAAAAGCCCGAGCAAGATACCGTTGACCAATAATATCGGACGCATTTCAAACATAGTGCGAGCATAGCGAAGGGTTGGTGCACTCACCAGCAAAAAGCAGGATTCGCATGGGTTTAGGAGACAGAGTTAATCCCGATGGCGCGCATAAGGCACAAAGGCATCGACCTTTTCTGTGCCCAGCGTGGTATCGACCAGATAAAGCGGGCGACGTTTGGTCTCGCGGTAGATGCGGCCAATATATTCGCCGATCACGCCTAGGCTAACCAGCTGTATGCCGCCCATAAAGAGCACCGCCACCATGAGGGATGCATAGCCGGGAACATCCGCACCGTACAGCATGGTGCGACCGATCAGGTAAATGGCATAGCCGAAGGAGACGCTCGCGATGATCGCGCCCATATAGGTCCAGATTTGCAGTGGCACGGTTGAGAAAGAGAACACACCATCGAGTGCCAACTTCCAGAGCTTCACGAAGTTGAACTTGCTCTCGCCTGCGGCACGGTCTGGCCGATCATAATAGACATGGGTGGTTGGGTAGCCGACCCAAGACAAAATTCCCTTCATAAAGCGGGTACGTTCGGGCATGCGTTTAATCGCCTCGACAACTTCGCGATCCATCAATCTGAAATCGCCAGTATTTTTGGGAATCGCCACATGGGATAGCCGGCGAATGATGCGGTAAAACATAAGTGCCGATTGGCGCTTGAACCAACCATCGCCGCGGCGGAAGCGTCGGGTCGCCAGCACCACCTTGTAGCCCTCGCGCCATTTCTCGACCATTTGCGCGATCAGCTCTGGCGGGTCTTGCAAATCCGCATCCATCGGAATCACGGCATCGCCTTGCGCGTGGAATAGCCCTGCGGTGAGTGCGATCTCTTTACCGAAATTACGGGACAGGCGCACCAGCTTGATGCGATCATCGGCATCGAAGCATTCGGCAATCGCGTCAGCGGTGCTGTCGCGGCTACCATCATCGACGCAAATCAACTCCCAATCTTGGGTAATCTTATCAAGCGCTGGCTTCAGCGTCTCCATGAGCTGGGGGATGCCCTCTGCCTCATTATACATCGGCACGATAATCGAGAGCATGGGGGTTAAGCGTTTACTACTCATGAGGCTTTCCTTTGCATCATGCTTGGCAGGTCGCCATTTAACCCCATCGCGTCGCGCATGAGGAATGATTTGAGCGGCTTTGTACGATTGACGACTGACAACCCGATATTGCGGGCGAGCTTAACAGGCAGCCAATTGTTTGAGAATAGTCGGTTCAGCCCATCGGTCACGCTTGCCATGCTGGTAATGTCCAGCTCGCGCCAGCGCGCATAATGATCGAGCACGGTGCCAGAGCCAATGTCTAGCCCGAGCTTTGCCTGATCGGTGATCAGATCGGCCATGACGGCAACATCGCGATATCCCAGATTCACCCCCTGCCCTGCAATCGGGTGGATGGCATGGGCCGCATCGCCAATGAGTGCGATACGGGGGCGGGTAATTTCAGCAGCGCGCAGGAGTTTTAGCGGATAGGTAAAGCGCGGCCCCGCTAATGAGACATCACCTAAATAATCGCCCGCACGCAATTGAAGTTCCTCGATAAACGCGCCTTCATTGAGGCTCATTACATGCGCGGCCATCTCGTCAGATTCGGTCCAGACGATGTTGCTGCGCCCCTCAGTCATTGGCAGCATCGCGAATGGACCGGCGGGCAGGAATCGCTCTAGCGCGAGACCGTTATGCGGATTGGAATGGGCGATGGTGCAGACCATGGCCGTCTGGCCGTATTCACTGATCTTGACATCGATGCCCAGCATTTTGCGGGTATGCGATAGCTTGCCATCCGCGACCAGCAATAGGTTCGCTTTGATGTTCGTGCCATCTGATAGCTTCAACTCGGCATGCGAGCCTGTGGTTTCAATCTGCTCGCAGGTGGTTGGCGCCACCAACTCAATTTCAGATTCTGCTTCAACCGCTTTTTGTAATGCTTTGCGAATTAAACGGTTTTCTATGATATGGCCGAACGGTTCTTCGCCAACATCCTGGTAATGGTAATCGACATGCGCAGGCACGTCTTGGTCGCAGACTCTGATATGCAGAATCGGCTCTGCTTCGGTAATGTGTTGCCAGACGCCGACCGATTCGAGCACACGCTGCGAACCAAGGGCAATCGCCGATGCACGCCCATCATAGCCACGTTCTTGCTGGTGTTTGGCATCTTCGCGGTCAATCAGCGCCACGGAAAAACCACGCTTGGCACATGCCAGCGCCATTGCAGAGCCAACGAGGCCCGCGCCGATGATCGCAATATCCGTGGATTTATCTGCCATGCGCTACTTCTATAGCGCTTTGCGTTTAATGCCAAGTGCTACGACGCACGCCGCGCTTTTTAGACTGCTTTGTCAGCAAAATGTGGTCATTGAACGAGCAGCCTGCTTAAAAACTGTGCAGCGCAGCACGATGCTTGACTTCATATAGCAAAGGCGCTCTTGTCCATCCTAAATCAACCATCATTCAGGAGTGTAGCCCTATGTCTGCCCTGTTCTCTAAATCGGTATTTGTCTCTTTACTTGGCGCGGCAGTGCTGGCGTGTTTGCCGCAAGTTGCCTTAGCCGAGGTTTCGCTTGAAACCCAGTTTATCTTCAATAGCCTACTCTTCCTTATTGGTGGCTTTTTGGTGATGTTTATGGCGGCTGGTTTTTGCTGCTTAGAGGCGGGTATGGTGCGCTCTACCAGCGTATCGACCATTTGTGTAAAGAATATCTCGCTCTATGCCATTGCTGGTACCATGTATTTCCTACTTGGTTACAACCTGATGTATGATGGCGTGGATGGCGGTTATATCGGTTCATTCACCATGTGGGGCCCAGATGATTCTGGCAGCATCGCGCAGGACGGCACCTTTGCTGGCACCGAAGCAGGCTACGCCGCATCGTCTGACTGGTTCTTCCAGATGGTATTTGTTGCGACCGCAGCCTCTATCGTGTCAGGCACGATTGCAGAGCGCGTGAAGCTTTGGTCTTTCCTTGCTTTTTCTGCAATCCTCACCGGTATCATTTACCCAATTGCTGGTTCATGGCAATGGGGTGGCGGCTGGTTGTCTGTCGCTGGATTCTCTGATTTTGCTGGCTCTACCATCGTTCACTCTGTGGGTGGCTGGGCTGCACTTGTCGGCGTATTGCTTATTGGCCCTCGTAAAGGTCGCTACACTGCCGACGGCCAGCCCGTTGGTATTCCGGGTTCGTCGCTACCATTGGCAACGCTTGGTACGTTCATTCTGTGGTTAGGCTGGTTCGGTTTTAACGGTGCATCGCAGCTTGCGATGGGTACCGCGGCTGATGTAGCTGCCGTGTCTGTGATTTTCGCTAATACCAATATCGCGGCATGCGGTGGTTTGGTGATTGCGCTGTTTGCGACTCAGATCATGTATAAAAAGGTTGATCCATCGCTTGTGCTAAACGGTGCGTTGGCTGGTTTGGTCAGTATTACCGCTGAGCCGCTCACCCCATCAATGGGTGAGGCATTCCTGATTGGTGCTGCGGGCGGATTCATTATGGTGCTAGCGGTACCAATGCTTGATAAGCGCCGCATCGACGATGTGGTCGGCGCGATTCCGGTTCACTTGGTGTGCGGTATCTGGGGTACGATGGCCGTGCCATTCACCAACCCTAACGCTGATTTCTACACCCAGTTTATTGGTGTGGCGAGCTATGGTGGCTTCACCATTGTCGCGAGTCTGGTGGCTTGGAAGATAGTTCAACTCGTCTTTGGCCTGCGCATCTCTGATGAAGATGAGCAAACTGGCATCGACCGTGCCGAAGTTGGCTTGGACGCGTATCCAGACTTTGTGCGCACCAGCGCTCACTCATAATTTCCCTACTTACCCGTTTGGGTGAGTCACATTGGGCGGCTTTTCTTTTGACAGGCCGCCCTTTTGTTTGTTCAGTAGCGCCATGACAGATTCAACCACCCGCATTGCTTCGTGGAACATCAACTCGGTGCGTATTCGCCAGCCGATTCTGCAAGCCTATATTGATCAGGCCAATCCCGATATTTTGTGCCTTCAGGAAACCAAAGTAGAAGACCATCTCTTCCCGGAGATGGAGATGAAGGCGCTCGGCTTTGAGCATGTCGCCTTTGCCGGACAGAAGAGCTATAACGGCGTCGCGATTCTCTCGAAGCTGCCGCTTAGCGATGTCAGCGCCGATGATATCATTGGCAATGGCGAGAAGCGCCATATTGCGGCCACCCTGCCTGATGGTACGCGTTTGCATAATGTCTATATTCCGGCGGGCGGCGATATTCCCGATCCGGAAGAAAACCCGAAATTCAAAGACAAGCTCGCCTTTCTTGATCGATTAACGCAATGGTCTGCCGATGAAGTTGCGGGCAAACAGAAGAGCATTATTGTTGGCGATATGAATATTGCGCCGTTTGAGCATGATGTCTGGTCGCACAAGCAATTGCTGAAAGTGGTTAGCCATACCCCGATTGAGGTTGAGCGGATGGCCGCCTTCCGCGCAGCAGGCGAATGGATTGATACGCATCGCGAGCATGTGCCGATGGAAGAAAAGCTTTATAGCTGGTGGAGCTATCGCTCGCGCGAATGGCCCGGCTCTAACCGTGGCCGCCGCTTAGACCATATCTGGATTACACCGCAATTGCGCAGCCAGCTCACAGCCAGCGACATTCTGCCTGAAGCGCGCGGCTGGGAGAAACCGTCTGATCATGTGCCCATCAGCATTGATTTAGAAGGGATGGCCGCATGATCATGTTCGGCATGTTGATCTTAAGCCTATTGTTTGTGATCGGCATGGTCACGATGATGCCGCTTTACTCGCACGCCTTTAGCCTTCAATTGCCGGTGGAATGCGAGATCAATGCCGAGTGCTTTATTCAGAATTACGTCGATCTAGACACGGCAGAAGGCGCATGGCGCGATGCGAATTGCGGGCATTTAAGCTATGACGCGCACAAGGGCACCGATTTTCGCCTCAAGAATGTGCAGCAGATGCGCGAGGGCGTGTTTGTACTCGCCGTGGCGGATGGCAAGGTCGAGGCGACCCGCGATGAAATGGCGGATGTGAATATGAATGACACCGTGCCCGCGCAGATTGAGGGTAAGGAATGCGGCAATGGCATGCGCATTTCGCACAGCAATGGCTATGTCAGCCAATATTGCCATATGAAGCGCGGCAGCCTTTTGGTGAAAGCCGGTGAGAAGGTAAAAGCCGGTGACCGGTTGGGCGAGATCGGCCTATCAGGCGCGACCGAATTTCCGCATCTGCATTTGCAAATTACCGATAAGGACGGCCAGATCATCGACCCGTTTACCGGCCCGATGCAAAATAGCGTCTGCATGCATGGTCAAAACCTGTGGCACAAGGATGCGCAGGAGCAAATGCCCTATACCGGCACTCGCCTGCTGCAGGCGGGATTTGCCAATGTCGCGCCAACCGTCAAGATGGTGCGTGATAACCCTGACGCCTTCGCTCAGGTAGAAGCCGAGAGTGACGTGATGGCGTTTTGGGCTGAAATTATCGGCCCACGCAAAGGTGATGTGCTTTACTTGATGATTTTTGGGCCAGATGGGAAGCATTTGGTGCAGCATGATACGGTGATGGAGAAGAACCGCGCGCTGCATTTTCAGTTTATTGGCAAGAAACGTCAGGAAGAGGTGTGGCCCAGCGGGCATTATCAGGCGGTCGTCACCTTAAAACATGGTGTGGACGCCACCGCCCCGACTGCTTTTTCGCATACATTCGACCTGATTATCGGCGATCCGGCGTCCGATAGCGAATAAAACAGCGTTTTCTAGCGTAATTTCTTCTAATGTAAGCGTACTGGGGTCAATTCATGCTCCTGAATTGAACGAAACGCCTCTTCCTGACATTCAAATTCGGCTAAAGCCGTGCCATCTGCCGCGAAAACGGTGTAGATTGCACGATCAGCCTGACGAATTGGCTTAATATAGGCCATACGATTAACACCCATCATGGTCATGATCATGTCGGTCACGAGTTCGTATTCTGCGGTGTCTTTCGTCGTCATTTGCTTACCTATGAATATGTTGTTCTTGGTCTAATCAATGTAGCTAATTTTAGAAATTTAGTGTGTGACAGTTTCGTGAAAGATGCATGGGTTGGGGGCTTATCCACACACCTTTCGTTTCAATATGTTATACTGCATCACAACAGGAGATGGATTATGAGCACCAAACGAGACCATATGCAGCGACAGAGCCAACGAGCAGACGCTGCCGAACGCAGGGAAATGACAGAGCGTTTAGCTGAAGAGCGTGGTGTAGAAGTAGGCGAGATTACTAATGCCGAAGTGACGACCGCTATTGAAGCTGCCAGAAAAGAAGAGTCGCAAAGAGCGTTGAGAGATATGTTGGAGCAAAAGCTAGGCAGAGGTCAGGGCTAATTTATAGACGTTTTGGTCCATCATCGCGCTTTGGCAAGGATGCATCGAGTGGGCGCATTTCCGCATCAGCATCCAACGTAATCTTCGTCTGATCAGGCAACACACCTTTGGTAATAATGTCATTCGGCTTATGCTCTGCATTTGGCGGAATGAACGTGGTTCCAGCCTTCTCCCAAGCCGTGATCGGTCTGAACGTACCGCCCGTTTTAGGGTCTAATACTGCCTTAACCCAAGACACGTCTGATGTATTTGATTGTCGGCTTTGCAGCGTATATTTGGCTTGGATCTTTCCTCTATCCGTCACCAATTCTTGCAATGGCAGGATCAGATCGGACTGGTTATCGAGCACAAACGCGCCTTTATCGGTATTCACCGTTAGGAACACATGGCCTGCCCCATCTTGTTCTTTCACTACAGTTAGAAACAGCGCGCTTACAGGCAAGCCATTCTCGCGGAAATACTCTTTTAGCATCACATATTTCGTGAGTGCATATTCGTCGCAATCGCCTTTTACTTTCGGAACAAACGGAATGCCGTCCCTTAATTCCATCAACCAGCCCGTAGGGTTACTCTTCAATAATCGCGCTTGCCGGTTGGCCTCATCCATTACGTGAGCTCGTTGCTGGTAGAAAATCCAGTTTTCGTCGCGTTTTCCTTGTTCAGGGTTCTCATCATCTTTTACTCCCACAATAAACTCGTCGACCCGACGGTCCACCTCATTCATTTTGGTCCATAAGTCTCGTGTGAGCTTTACGACAAACCCGCCTTCCGTATCAGGCTGAACGGTTCCGCCCTTACCGTTTGGTCTTTCTTCTGCAACAATACGCGTTGCGGTGCGCACCTGTGCTGGCGTGATTGGTTCTCCATTATAGATAGGAGGCGTGAGACCAGCGCTGACAAAGGCTTTCTTCGTATCGTCGTCCTTGATGGCGGCAAACATCTGTCTCAGCCCTAATGGCGGCTCAAGAAAGCTATTGGAATGGGCAAAGCGTTGATAGCTCTCCCCTTCTGGGTATGGTTGTATCGTGTAAAACGGTTCATCTGCCATAGTGCCAGACTACAGGCCAGATGTTAAATTACCTTTAATTCAATGGCTTAAGATGCGGCCTTGAGGGAGTTTTTGGCCGAGCCATCGAGCATAAAATCAAGCCCTGCGCGCACATGAATGGCGGTGGTGTCATACAGGCTGACATTGCACATATCTTGCTGAATTAGCAGCGGAATCTCGGTGCATCCAAGCACGATTCCTTCCGCGCCCTGCTCTGCCAATTTGGCAATAATCATCAGGTAGCTATTGCGCGAGGCATCCAGAATCTCGCCTTGGCATAATTCCTCGTAAATGATGCGGCTGATCTCATCGAAATCCTCGCCTTCGGGGATGATGGTCTCAATATCCTGCTGGGCTAAGCGGTCTTTATAGAATGGCTCGGCCATAGTGAATTTAGCACCCAGCAGCGCGACCTTGCTTTGGCCGTTGGCTTTGATCGCATCGGCGACAGCATCGCCAATATGGATCAGCGGAATGTCACATTCTTTTTGAATATGCGGTGCGAATTTATGCATCAGGTTGGTGCAGATCATCAGCGCGTCTGCGCCTGCCGCCTCCAATCCTTTTGCGGCGTTCACCAACATGTCTGCCAGCGCGTCCCATTCGCCCGCATGTTGGCGCTGCGCTATTTCAGCGAAGTCAAATGAATGCATGAGCAGCTTGGCGGAGTGCAGCCCGCCCTTGGCATCACGCACGCCTTCGTTGAATAGGCGGTAATATTCGCGGGTAGATTCCCAACTCATCCCGCCGAGTAGGCCGATGGTTTTCATGGTGCTAATCTCTAAAATTATTGAAGTCGAGTGGTAGCTCTAGCCCCATGCCTTTAATATGGGCGATGGCTTCTTGCAGATCGTCGCGCTTCTTACCATTCACGCGCAGGCTGTCACCTTGAATGGATGCTTGCACCTTCAGCTTGCTGGCTTTGATTTCCTTGGTGATCTTTTTGGCATTCTCTTGGTCGATGCCCTGCTTGATGATGATCTCTTGGCGCAAGGTGTTACCGCTTGCACGCTCGGCTTCTTTGAATTCGAACGCAACGGGATCAATTTGGCGGCGCACGGCGTGGGTTTTGATCAGCTCGTTGATCTGGCCGAGCTTATAATCATCATCTGCGGTGATGGTGATGGTCTGCTCTGCGCGCTCAACGGTGCAGTTGCTGCCTTTAAAATCGTAACGGTTGGTGATTTCGCGCACGACGTTGCCGATCATATTATCGACTTCCTGCAAATCGGTTTCGCAGACAATGTCAAAACTTGGCATGAGATATCCTTGGGCTGTAATTAACGACGGTAATTACGTAACCGCGATTTACGTGGGTCGTCAAATACAAAAAGATCGTTCTTTAGTGCCACGCCATATTGCTGGTCTTTAAAGGTGACATGGACAATCTGCCCTGCCGCATCGGTCATGCTCATGCGTTCGATGCTTAGCGGGTTGTCGGTGAACTCTAGCGTTACGCGGCCTTCATTGGGTTGGCGCGCATCGAGCACGGTAAAACGAATCGAGTCTGCCCCGCGGCGAAAATGGATTACACGCAGCTCATCATCTGCAAAATTGATGCGCTTTCGGGTGAGCAATGCGGCGAGCGAGTCCTCGATATCGACGTAATTGATTTGATCGAGCTCGTAATCGACATACACCAAGCGCGTGCCGTCTGCATACATCACCACAGGTGTTGGCGGGTCATATTGCCAACGCATTTTACCGGGGCGTTTAAGTAGCATAGTGCCGGTTGCGAAATTGCCGTCGGGCGAGCTTTGCGTGAAGGTCGCGACCATGGTGGTGAGGCTATTGAGGTAAAGCTCCACGCGGCGCAATGTTTGAATATCATCGATTTCGCTAGAGGTTTGCTCCTCTATTGCGGGTGTATCGGGGTTCCATGGGAGTGGCGCTTTGAAGGTTTCGGCAGTTGCCGGGCTAGCCAGCCATAGCAGAGCGATGCAGCACTTCGCGCTTACCGACATGATTCGCGGCGCTGACCACGCCATCTTCTTCCATTTGTTCAATAATGCGAGCTGCACGGTTGTATCCAATCTTCAGTTTGCGCTGTATATAACTAGTCGATGCTTTCTGGTCGCGCAAGACAATGGCTACCGCCTGATCATAAAGCTGCTTGTCAGCATCGCCTGTGTCATCGCCACCCATTCCTAATACGTCGAAATTCTCATCATCCTTCGTGACATCCTCGACATATTCCGGCTCGCCTTGAGTTTTCAGGAATGCGACGATCTCTTCGACTTCCTTATCGGAGATGAATGGGCCATGCACACGTTGGATGCGCCCACCACCAGCCATATAGAGCATATCGCCTTGCCCCAATAGCTGCTCGGCGCCCTGCTCGCCTAAAATGGTGCGGCTATCGATTTTGCTGGTCACTTGGAAACTGATGCGCGTTGGGAAGTTGGCTTTGATTACGCCGGTAATCACATCCACCGATGGGCGCTGCGTTGCCATGATAATATGGATGCCCGCAGCACGCGCCATTTGCGCAAGGCGCTGAATGCTCGCTTCAATGTCTTTACCAGCCACCAACATTAGATCAGCCATTTCATCGACGACGACGACAATATAAGGCAGCGGATTCATATCGATAGGCTGCTTCTCCATTACCGGCTTGCCCGTTTCTGGGTCAAAGCCTGTCTGGACGGTGCGGAACAGCTCCTCGCCTTTCTTGGCGGCGTCTTTGATGCGTTTGTTGTAATTGTCGATATTACGCACACCGAGATTGGACATCAGGCGGTAGCGGTTTTCCATTTCCTTGACCGTCCATTTTAGCGCAACGACGGCTTTGCCCGGCTCGGTCACAACCGGCGACAGCAAATGCGGAATGCCATCATAGACCGAGAGTTCCAGCATCTTCGGATCGATCATGATGAAGCGGCATTGCTCTGGCGTGTGGTGATAGATCAGCGACATGATCATGGTGTTGATGGCAACCGACTTACCTGAACCCGTCGTACCCGCCACCAGCAAATGCGGCATGCGTGCGAGATCGGCAATGACCGAATCGCCGCCAATGTCTTTACCCAGCACCAATGGCAGCTTCTCTTTGGTGCGCTTATATTTTTCATGCTCGAACATCTCGCGCAAGAACACCATCTCGCGGCTTGGGTTTGGCATTTCTATACCAATCGCGTTGCGTCCCGGAATGACCGCGATACGCGCAGAGACCGCACTCATCGAGCGGGCAATATCATCAGCCAAGCCAATCACGCGTGATGATTTTACGCCCGGTGCTGGCTCAAGTTCGTACAAGGTCACCACAGGTCCTGGACGGACGCGGGTGATCTCGCCTTTGATGCCGAAATCCTGAAGCGTCGATTCGAGCAATGCAGCATTTTGCGACAAAGACGCTTCACTGACTTTGCGCTTTTTCGATTTGGCTGGGCCTTTGGAGAGCAGTTGCACCGATGGCAAGCTGTAATGGCCGTGCTTCTCGAGCAAGTCGAAGGAAGCCTGCGCCTCTTCTTCGAATTCTTCTATCTCGTCATCATCGCCGCGTGGTGTCACATTCTTCACATGCAGCTTCGGCTTAGGCGGGGTTTTCACTTTCGCCTGACGAGGATTCTCGGTGATCTTGATATGAGAGCCTTCTTCGCTGGTACCGCGAAGCGCAACTTTGATCACATGAATGACGTGACGTGCAGCGACCATTGCAGCAACGGCGCCTTTCGCCACCCAAGAACCAATGGTTTTCCATTCTTGGCTTCGCAGGCCAATGGCGAGCGGCACGGCCAGCAAGCTGATAGCGACCAGCAGCGCGACTGAGCCTTCTGGCCCAATAAAGGTAGCAAGCGGCTGGCGCACGATGAGTCCGATTGAGCCGCCAAGACCGGTGACAATCGGCCATTCACTCCACGGGGTGATGGCGGCACACACGCCTGATACAGTGATGAGGCCAATGAATAGCATGATAGTGCGCATAACAATGCCGCGACTGCCGCGCTTCATCATAAAGCGCCAGCCCCACCCCATCATGGTGAGTGCGAATAGCCATGAAGCCAAGCCCGTTGTTTGCAGTAGAATATCTGAGAGATAGGCGCCAATCAGCCCGCCCCAATTCTCTATCATGCCTTCGCCGGTGATATTGAGCGATGGGTCGCCCGGATGAAAGCTGTAAAGGGATGCACCGACATAGGCAGCAACGAGCAACAGCCCGACCCCGATCAGTTCGTGCATGCGTCTTTGGATAAAACTGCGTCGCGGCGCAGCCTCCGCTTTCTGACGTTTTTTGGCTGTGCGAGCCATATACGTAACCTAAATGTTATTATTGTTTAGCGCCTTACTATAACCAAAATTGGCCGCTCATTCAAATCCGTAGCGCAAAAAACGCCACATTAGCCCGAAAATCACTGGAAAATGCGGCCTATTGGCACTATAACGCATCAAGTGGTTGGCGGCGGGCGATGCCCCTGTTTACCCAGGTCAGGCCCGAGAGGGAGCAGCCAAAGCGGGTGTGCGTTCGGGTCGCTCGCCAGCCACACCTTGTAAAGCTTAGCGATTGGGGGAGCTATGCGTCGATGGATTAGCGGCATGCTACTCGCTATCTTTGCACTCCATAGTGCGGGCTGCGCGACGCTGATTGGTACCACCCAGCAACAAATTCAAGTTCACACCTACCCGCCGATGCCTGCACATTGTGGCTTGGCGAATTCCAAGCGTAGCTGGCGTATTGCCAATGACATTCCATTAAAGGTCGAGCGTGACTCCAGTGATTTGCAGATTACTTGCGTGAATCAGAGTTATGCCGGTCAGGCCGTAGGTGATTACACCGTGCAGCCTTGGACATTTTTGAATCTTATTACTGGCCTGCTTGGGCTGGTTGGATTTGGCGTTGATGCGGCAACGGGCGCAATGTTCTCTTATGACAACCATATCACGGTCCCTATGCAGCCGCGCCAAAGCATGGCTCCTAGCGCTGTTCAGCCGCGTTTAGCACCGCAGCCACAAGGGCAAATGCCGCACGCTGGCACCATGCCTCATAACGCGCCTCATGCCGTGCCACATACCACGCCCAGCACCACGCCCGACTATTCGCAACGCTATCAGGCTCAGCCGCGCCTAAATTTGTTACACTCACCCTAGCGATAAGGCTTTACAGCAGCGAAAAACCGACTAGTTTTAACGCATGTCTGATTCTGCCTATCGCGTGCTCGCACGTAAATATCGCCCACAGCGCTTTGATGATCTGATTGGTCAGGAAGTGTTGGTGCGCACCCTTACCAATGCGTTTGCATCGGGCCGGATTGCGCATGCGTTTTTGCTGACTGGTATCCGCGGGATTGGTAAGACAACCACGGCACGTATTATCGCACGTGGCCTGAATTGTATCGGCCCCGATGGCATGGGCGGTGCGACCACCGATCCGTGCGGGGAATGCCCGAACTGCCAAATGATTCTCGATGACCGCCATGTCGATGTGATCGAGATGGATGCCGCTTCGCGCACGGGTATTGATGATATCCGCGATATTATCGAGACAGTGCATTACGCCCCGACCTCGGCGCGCTACAAAATCTACATCATCGATGAAGTGCACATGCTGTCGAAGAACGCGTTCAACGCGTTGCTGAAAACGCTGGAAGAACCGCCAGCCCATGTGAAGTTTATTTTTGCAACCACTGAGCTGCGCAAAATTCCGATTACCATTGTCTCGCGTTGTCAGCGTTTTGATTTACGCCGACTCGATGTTGAAATGCTGGCCAATCACCTTGGCAATATCTGCGCGCAAGAATCGGTGGATGTGGAAGCCGATGCACTTCAGCTAGTTGCCACTGCGGCAGAAGGCTCGGTGCGTGATGCGCTGTCGCTTCTCGATCAGGCGATTGCGATGGGCACCGATGCAGGCGGCTCAGTCAAAGTAGGCGAAGAGATGATTCGCGACATGCTGGGCATGGCGGATAAATCTCGATCCTTCGCGTTGCTAGAGCATATCTTTAAAGGGCAAGCACAAGAAGCCATCACCATTTTGCGTGATGCGTATGATCGCGGTAGCGACCCGCTGCTGATGCTTCAGGACTTGCTGGAAATCACTCACTATTTAACACGCATTCGTCTGGCACCTGATTTGGCCGACAATGTGAAATACTCTGATATTGAGCAGCAAAAAGCCAAGACCATGGTCGAGCAATTGGGCATGGCTGCCTTAACACGCGGCTGGCAGATGCTGCTGAAGGGCATAGAGGAAGTGAAGCAAGCACCGCAGCCATTAGCCGCAGCGGAGATGATTGTCGTGCGCCTCACCCATGGCGCGAATTTACCTTCGCCTGAAGAGATCATTCAGCAGATTCAATCGGGGCAAATTACTGCACCGAGTGGCGCTAGTGGCAATGGTGGTGCGCCTGCATCGTCAGGTGGTGGTAGTAGCGCATCGGTAACGTCCGCTGTCAGTCAAAGCGCTGTTGGTAGTGCTCCGATGAGCGGCGCAACCAATCATGCAACAACTGGTAATCTGGCACTCGCCACTCAAGCCGAAGTGATGCCGCTTGAGACACCACAAGCGCAAGAAGAGCCCCAAGAAGCGCTAGTCCTTGAGACCATGCAAGATGTACTCAAAGCCTTTGCGGATGAGCCATTGCTCTACAGCCATCTGTTTAATGATGTCCGCCCTGTGAGCCTGAAGCCCGGCCATTTAGCTATTCGCCCAACCGGTCATTTATCGGCTGATTTTGCTGCACGCATTAAGCGCGTACTGTCAGAGAAAACCGGACGCGATTGGGTTGTGGCCTTCTCGGAAGAAGAAGGTGAGCCAAGCTTGCGCGAGCAAGAGATGATCGAGCAAAAGCAACGCGAGGCGTATGTGAGTGCGCACCCAAGCGTGCAGAAAGTGATGACACTCTTCCCCGGTGCGGAAGTGGTAAAAGTAGAAGCGATAAAAGAAGATGATGAAGGAGACGCGTCATGAACATCCAAAAGATGATGAAACAGGCCCAGCAGATGCAGGCCAAAATGCAAGAAATGCAAGAAGAGATGGAGTCGAAGGAATTTGAAGGCTCCGCTGGCGGTGACATGGTGAAAGTCACACTCACCGGCAAGGGTGCGCTGAACGGTTTGGCAATTGACCCGTCGCTGATTGATCCGGAAGACCCAGACATGCTGATCGATCTGATTATTGCGGCACATGCAGATGCAAAGAAAAAAGCCGATGAAGGCATGGCGGATGCGATGAGCGATCTAACCGGCGGCATTCAACTTCCACCAGGCATGAAGATGCCGTTTTAATGGCGCGGCGTTATGCCATCGATTCGCGCTGCCACCCCTGATGATATCCCCGCACTGAGTCACTTTGCGGCGGAAATGTTCGAGCATACCTTTGGTGAGCTATACTCAACGCATGATTTGCATGCGCATTTGAATAATCATTATCAGCCAGAACATTTCGCCAAACTGCTCGATGATGAGACGGTGCATTTCTCGGTCATCTCGGAAGATGGCAACATGCTCGCCTTCGCACAATATGGCGGGCTACGTTCTCCGGTAGAAAACCCTAAGCAGCCTTGTGCGGAATTACATCGTCTCTATGTGCATCCCGATTGTAAGGGGCGCGGCATGGGCAAGGCACTGATGGCAACGGTTGAAGATTTCTTCAAGCCGGATATTCGCTATTTGTATCTCGGCGTGTATTCCGAGAATTACTCCGCGCAGGAATTTTACAAACGCTTTGATTTTGAAAAAGTCGCCGAGGCGATCTATCCGGTCGGCAACCATAAAGACCGCGAATTTATTATGCTGAAGGAATTGGTCTAATGGCGGGCGCATCGATTGAACGGCTGATTCAGCAATTCTCCAAACTTCCGGGCATTGGTCCGCGCTCGGCGCGTCGCATTGTATTGCAGCTCATACGCAAAAAAGAGCCGCTGATGCAGCCACTCATTCATGCACTACAAGACACGCTGGAGGCGATTGTGACCTGCACGGTTTGCGGCAATCTCGACACGTCTGACCCCTGCCCGCTTTGCACCGACCCTAAGCGTGATGATGCAGTGATTTGCGTGGTCGAGGAGTTATCGGATTTATGGGCGATTGAGCGCAGCCATATGTATAATGGCCGCTATCATATTTTGGGTGGCACGCTTTCTGCCATTGATGGTCGCGGACCGGATGCGCTGAATATCGCGTCGCTGATTACCCGCGCCTCAACCGATGCCGTGAAAGAAATTATTTTGGCGACCAATGCTACTGTCGATGGGCAGACCACCGCGCATTACATTACCGAGAAACTATCCGATGCAAATGTTGAGATTTCGCAGTTAGCGCAAGGCATTCCGATGGGTGGCGAGCTGGATTATCTGGATGAAGGCACGCTGGGAGCGGCGCTGCATGCGCGTCACAAGCTCTAGCCGATAATCGCACAAACCTTCATAAAACTGACATATCAACATGTTATGCTTAAAGCATGACTCAGGAATTAGAACAGGCTGGACATGGTGGCGATTGTGCGTGCAATGCGTGCAACAAGACCGGTGACGAATTAGACCTTAACGGACCAACCAGTGCTGTGTTCACTTCAGATTTAAAAGCCATGCCTATGCAAGAAGAGGCAACGCTCGACAAAGCGCCCGTTCGCTAAGCTTTCACACTAAACCAGTAACTGGCTAACCAGCTTTTCCACCTCTGCATCAATGGTGGCACCGGCTGCTAACATCAGACGAATATTCACATCCCCCGCGATCATAACATTGCGCTTGGTTTTATCATCTGCCAGCGGCACAGAGCTGAATGGAATGTCGGCTTCGCGCAGCTCGTAATAGAGCGCATCTTCATTGAGGTGCTCGGCTGAAAAGGTGGTGCGGATGGCCGTTGGCATACCGAAAATGGTACCGCCCACCGATCGCCACGGCAGGGTGGCTGATAGGGGTAAATCGAGGGTTTGTTCAACTAATGGCTGGGTCATATTAAGCACTCCGCTTTTCTTCGATGGCGAGGGTGCCATCGCTTTCTTCATTTGTATCATTTTCTGCGTCAATCGTCACCACCTCATCTGAGCGACGGACCTCGTATGAGGCAATCGCATGGGGCAGCGATTTGTTCTTCGCTGGCTGCACGCCAAGCGATTCGAGCTGACGCAATTTTGGTAGCAGGCGCGCATTGAGCGAGCGGGCAAAGGCATCGAGTTTATCGGCCGATGTTTTCACCCCGCGACCAATGCCGTCCACATGGGTGAGTGCGGTGGCGAAGCTATCCATCACCTCGCGCACCAGCGCAATAATGGTTTGCTGGTTGGCGTCTTGTTTGGCTGCGGCAATTTGCTGACGCGCGAGCGAGAGCAATCCGGCCAGTGCGGCTGGGCCAGCAAGAATAATATCGGCGCGCTCCGCTTTTGCGGATAGGCCATGATCTGCCGCGCGGATTTTCTCTAGCATCGCATCGGATGGCAGATACATGACGTTTAACATGCGGCCCATCGTGCGGCCTTGGGCTTGCAATGTTTTCGCCACCGCCTCGGCATATTGTTTGCGCGCGAGTGCATCAAGGTGCGTATGGGTGGTTTGCAGCAATTGCTTCATCACACGTGGCTCATCTTCGGTGCCTTCTGCCTCTGCTAAATCGAGCAGAAACTTCGATGCTTTTGAATCGATCACCATGACCAAATCTTGCGGCAGATAAGTGACGACATCGGGGCGCATATTTTGCGACTCGCCTGCGACATGGAATTGCTGGATGAAATCTCGTCCTTCTTGAAGCCCCAGATCGTTCAGCGAATTAGCCAAGCCAATCTCTGCCATTTTACCGGCACCGGACGGGTTGGTGAGTGCGCGCATGACGGTTTCGACCTGCTGTGCGGTTTGCGATTCGCGTTGCTGAATTTTGGCAACCGCTTGGGTCAGCTCATGCCAGTGTTTCATTAGCTCGTCTTTGTTTTTCTTCTCGCGCGCTTCGGAATCTTTCTTCGCCTGCTCGGATTCGCGCTTATGATCTTCCAGCAGTTTCGATGACATTTTACTGCCCGCTTCTAAAATACTCGCCTTGGATGCTTTGAGCATTTCCTCGCGGTTAGCTTCCCAGTCGCGCATGCGCTGATTGGCAGCGGCGACTTTTTCACCTGCGACGCTGACTTGCTTTTCGGCTTCAATGCGGGCATCGATGGCTTCTTGTAACTCGGCTTTTAGGCTTTCAATCTGTTCCTGATAGGACTCGACTGAGGCCAGCTCGACCTCTAGCTGGTGGGCGCGACGGCGCGCAACGGCTGCCGCTCGCCAGTTAAAATAGGCGATCACCATGAAAATGAGCGCTGCCGCAGAGCTAAGGATAAATAGTAAATCGCTGTTTTGTTGAAGAAGCATCTATGCTACCACCTATTTTGTAAGACCTAAGACAGGATAGCCTGATGAGTGATTCGAGCACAAGTAAAAGCCCACAAACGCACACAGCTTCGCACAGCACTGCCGCGATTATTTTAGCCGCCGGTAAAGGCACGCGCATGAAGTCGGATTTGCCAAAGGTGCTGCATCCGTTAGCGAATACGCCAATGGTCGCGCATGTGATGTCTGCTGCGAAAAAAGCCGGATGCCATCCGGTGGTGGTGGTCACCTCTCCGGGGCAAGATGATGTGCGCGCGGTGATTACCCAAACGGATAAGACCGCTTTGCACGCCACGCAGACCGAACAGTTAGGCACGGGCCATGCGGTGCAATCCGCGCATGAGGTCTTGGCCGGACATCAGGGCCATGTGCTGGTGCTATTTGGTGATAGCCCGCTGATGCTTCCTGAGACGTTTGAACGCATGCAGCGCGTGCTCGCATCGGATGCCAATGTTGGTGTGGTGGTGCTTGGTTTCTCAGCTAACCCTACCCCGCCATATGGCCGCCTGATTACCAATGATGCAGGTGATTTAGAACGCATCGTTGAAGCCAAAGACGCAACAGCCGAAGAGCTTGCGATTGAGCGCGTGAATTCGGGCGTGATGGCGATTCGTGGCACGATTGTGTGGGAGCTTTTGGGTGATTTAAGCAATGATAATGCGCAAGGCGAATATTACCTTACCGATGTGATCGCGGGTGCGCGTGATCAGGGCTATGTCTGCAAGATTGTCGATGGTTCTGCCGATGAGGTTATGGGCGTCAATTCACGCAATGATTTAGCGGCGGCGGAAGCCATTATGCAATCGCGCCTGCGCGCGAAAGTCATGGAAGATGGCGTAACATTGCAAGACCCTGAGAGTGTTTATTTAAGCGCTGATACGGAATTGGGGCGCGATGTGGTGGTGCAGCCCAATGTCTATTTCGGCCCGAATGTGGTGGTCGGAGACAAGGTTGAGATTCGTGCCTTCTCGCATTTAGAAGGAACCGTCATTGGACACAGCGCTATGGTCGGACCGTTTGCTCGATTACGACCGGGTACGAATATTGGCGAGGATTGCCGCATTGGTAATTTCGTTGAGATTAAAAAAGCCAATGTTGAATCGGGCGCGAAGATTTCGCATCTATCATATATTGGTGATGCGCATGTTGGCGCAGATGCCAATATTGGTGCAGGCACCATCACCTGTAACTATGATGGCTTCAGGAAGTATCACACCGAGATTGGGCGCGATAGTTTCATTGGGTCAAACACCGCGCTCGTTGCCCCTGTGGTGATTGGTAAAGGTGCGATTGTTGCGGCTGGTTCTGTCGTCACAGAAGATGTGCAAGGCGATGCGCTTGCCGTGGCACGTTCTCGTCAATCTCAGAAAACCGATTGGGCGCGCGACTTCCGCACCAAAATGGAAGACGAAGCAAGCTAGTCTCTCTAGTATTACAAAATACGATCGCGCAGCATTTGAATGGCAGCCTCAACAGCTTGCGCGCGTACCATGTGACGGTCACCTTTAAAATGGAAATGCTTGGCGATGGTATCATAGCCTTCGAATTTGGTCGCCATATGAACAAGCCCAACAGGCTTGTGCTCGGTTCCACCACCCGGCCCCGCAATGCCCGTTACCGAAACTGACAACGTAGCAGGTGCACGCTCTAATGCATTCTCGGCCATCATGCAGGCCACCGATTCACTGACCGCACCATGCTGCTCAATGATCTCCGGCGGGACTCCCATGATACGCGTTTTCGATTCGTTAGAATAGGTAATGGCACCGCAGCATAGCACGTCAGATGCGCCGGGAATTTCGGTGAGTGTAGCAGCGATTAAACCGCCCGTGCATGACTCGACGGTGCAGATTTTTACATCGCGGTTACGTGCCTCATTGATGAGTGACGTTGCGCTATCATGAAGGTGTTGCAAGTCCATACCCTAGGCCCCCTAGTGGGTTAGACGAACGCTCACCATACCAAGATATGACAGCACATGTCCAGCAAAACCTAAAGTTGCAAGCGCATAAATCGCGGCCAGAATATCGTCAAGCATGACACCGAGCGCGCCTTTGATTTTTCGATCTGCCCAGCTCACCGGCCATGGTTTGACAATGTCAAAAAACCGGAACGCAAAGAAGGCGGCGATATAGACATAGAGAATGGTCTCTTGGGTTGGGCCTAGCCACATGAGCGGCATAGCGGCGATGGTTAACCACATACCCGCCACTTCATCGATGACGATTTCGCCCGGATCATCCATGCGATTATTGCGATGCATGTAGATATGAGATGCCCACCACCCGACGAAGAAAGCCAGAATTGTTGCAGCGCACAATGCAACCATGCCGAGTTCGGTTTGAATAATGTACGCCACTGGAAGTGCGAAAAAAGAGCCAGATGTGCCTCGCGCTTTGGGCACTAATCCGCTTGTGAACCATGTGACAATGAGAACGATTGGGTGATACCATTTAAGCATGCGTCGTCTCTCCTGATGGTACACGTAGAGTAGCAACTGCCTGCGCGGCCATGCCCTCACCTCTTCCGGTGAATCCTAATTTCTCGGTGGTGGTGGCTTTGATGCTGATATGGCTGATCGGCACGCCACAAAGTTTTGCAACGCATTTGCGCATCGCCTCGCGGTGTGGGCCGACTTTCGGCTTTTCGCAGATGAGTGTGATGTCGAGATGGTCAAGCGTGCCGCCCGCCTCTTGCATGAGCGTGATCGCATGTTCGATAAAAGCTGATGATGGCGCACCCTTCCATTGATCATCAGATGGTGGGAAATGCTGCCCGATATCTCCGGCACCCAGCGCCCCCAAGATTGCATCGACGGCTGCGTGCAATCCGACATCCGCATCGGAATGTCCTTTGAGTGATAACGGCGTGTCGATTTCGATGCCACAAACCATCATCGGCTTATCCGATTCTTCCAGCGCGTGGACATCAAAACCCTGTCCGACTTTGGTGATCAGGTTGGGGGTGTTGGCCATCATACGGCTCCAATCTTCTGGGGTGGTGAGTTTGGCATTGGTCGCCTCGCCGAGCACGGTATGCACCGGAATGTCGGCAGCCTCTGCTATCGATGCATCATCCGTCGCATCGCCCGTGAACTCCGCGTGCGCTTTGCAAATCAGATCATAGCGGAAGGCTTGCGGTGTTTGCACGGCGCATAGCTCATCGCGCACCAAGGTCTCGGTAATCACGCCTTTGCGCTGACGTTTAATGGTATCGTTGACGGGCAGCACAGGAATGACGGCACGGTGGGTTTGCATCGCTTCGATAATCCGATCAATCAGTGCGGAGGTAAGCCCCGGGCGTGCCGCATCATGAATGAGGATGATATCCGGCGCTTCATCTTCGAGCGCATCGAGTCCGTTCTTGACCGATTGTTGTCTGGTGACACCGCCAATGACTGACTCTTTCACATCTAGCCCGTCAATCGCTTTGACATACCATTCCGTATGATCGGCATGGCGCACCACGCGCACCGAGTCGATGGCGGGATGGGCAAGCAATGCCTTGACCGAATGACGCAAAACCGGCTGACCATCGAGCATCATGTAGGGTTTGGGCACTTCGCCGCCCATACGCCTAGAATGGCCGGCTGCCACCACTAAAGCCGCGATTTTCATAGGCTTGGCTCCGTTTGGCCCGCCGGGCGTGAGAATAAAAGATGGTCCATTTCGTTGAAAATCATTGCATTTTTCGCTATTTTTTCTATGCAAGGCGCATAAATGAGGAGCTAAGCATGAGCGAGAGCCAACCGCAAGTAGAAATGAATGAGATGCCACCGCTGAAAAAGCGTGAGATGGCACCGATTCATATTGGCCCGGTTACGCTTGATGCTCCGGTGATTTTAGCACCGATGACCGGCGTGTCTGATCTGCCGTTCCGCAAGCAAGTGAAGCGCTTTGGCGTGGGCATGGTGGTATCGGAAATGATTGCCAGTCAGGCGGCGATTTTAGAGACGATAAATGCCGAGCGCATGTCGCGCTTTGAGCCGACTGAGCGTCCATTCTCGATACAGCTTGCTGGTTGCTGCCCAGAAACGATTGCTGAGGCCGCCAAGCTAAATGAAGGACGCGGCGCTGATATCATTGATTTGAATTTTGGTTGTCCGGTTAAAAAAGTCGTCAATGGTATGGCCGGTTCTGCGCTGATGCGCGAAGAGAAATTAGCCGCGCAGATTTTAGAGTCTGCGGTAAAGGCGGTCAGCATTCCGGTAACACTCAAAATGCGTATGGGCTGGGATCATGATTCGCTGAATGCGCCGAAGCTTGCAAAGATTGCCGAAGAAGTCGGCATTAAGATGATTACGATTCATGGGCGCACGCGCTGCCAGATGTATAAAGGCTCTGCCGATTGGGGCTTTGTGCGCAGCGTGAAGGAAGCGATTGATCTGCCCGTGATTGTCAATGGTGACATCACCGATTTTGAATCGGTCGATCGCGCACTCGATGAATCGGGTGCGGATGGCGTGATGATTGGTCGCGGCACTTATGGTCGCCCGTGGTTCCCGAATCAGGTGATTCAATATTTAAATGGCGAGCATTGCGCTGCACCGAGCCTGCCAGAGCAGCTCGATACATTATTAGAGCATTATGATGAGATGCTATCGCTTTATGGCCGCGATGTTGGGGTGCGTGTTGCCCGCAAACATATTGGCTGGTATTCGAACGGGCTGCATGGCTCGGCCGAGTTCCGCCGCGCAATGAATGTCATGCATGATGCGAATGAGGTCGCGCAATTCATCACTGATTTTTATAACCGCGTGTTAGACCATCAAGCCGCCAGCGATGCGGTGATTCACTAATCCCATGACCGCGCTATTACCTGAGGACGATCAGGCGTCGCTTCGCACTTACGAGAAGCCCGCGCTGCACGCCACGCATGATATTACCCCGTCAGCCTCGCTCATGGCTGCCATGCTTGCGCATGAAATTAAAAACCCGCTTTCCGGTATTCGTGGTGCGGCGCAGCTGCTTGCACAGAATGTGTCGAAGGACGATCAGGCGCTCACCGAGCTGATCTGCCGTGAGGTGGACCGCATTAGCGGCTTGCTGAAAAAGATCGAATTCTTCTCGAACCAACCCGTACCGTGCGATCAGGCCGTGAATATTCACGAGGTGCTGATGGATGTGTGCGAACTGACGCAATCACAGCGCGACACGAAGATTAGCTTTGCGACACAATATGACCCGTCACTCCCCGAAGTGCGCGGCGATCGGGCGCTGCTGACCCAACTCTTTATGAATCTGGTGCAAAATGCGATTGAGGCATGCCTGTCTGAAGGCGTTGTGCCCGACATTAAACTCGGCACGCATTACCAGATCAACCACACGTTTCGTATGCATAAAAGCGAAGGCGAGCTGCGCGCTTTGCCAATCGCAATCACGGTGGAAGATAATGGTGGCGGCCTAGATCCGGCGATTGTCGATGCCATGTTTGACCCGTTTGTGACCACCAAAACATCGGGCACGGGCTTGGGTCTGGCGATTGTCGCCAAGATCGTGGGTGAGCATGGCGGGATGATCTCGCTGGAGCCACCTGATGCAGGAACTACACGCTTTAAGGTCATGCTGCCCGCTTTTCGTGGCTAAATCGCGCAGAAGCCCTTGCCTTTTGCCGTGCCCTCCACTAGCCTGCCTAAAAATTAGGCAAAGCAAGCAATGAGCGACACGAAAAAACCCACTATATTAATCGCGGATGACGATGAGGCAATTGGCGTTGTTTTAAGCCAAGCGTTGCGCCGCGCCGGTTACGAGCCGATGGTCACGCACAACCTCCCCACCCTTATGGAATGGGTTGAGGAAGGACTTGGCGATGTCGTGATTACAGACATTATGATGCCCTCTGGCAACGGGCTAGATGCGCTGCCCGTGATTCAGAAGATGCGCCCTGAGCTGCCCATTATTGTCATTAGCGCGCAGAATTCTTTAATGACGGCCGTGAAAACCAACGAGCTGGGCGCGTTTGATTATTTGCCCAAGCCGTTTGATTTAGATGATGTGATTGCAAGCGTTGGTCGTGCATTGTCAGACCAGCCGCATGAACCAGAGCAGCCCACCACGCTTGAAGGGCTGGATGATGACGCCGCTTTGATCGGCCATTCGGCGAGCATGCAAGATGTGTTCAAAGTGATTGCACGGCTGATCCATAATGATCTGATGGTGATGGTGCATGGTGAATCGGGCACGGGCAAAGAGATGGTCGCGCGCGCGCTTCACAAGCTTAGCCCTCGCAAGGATGCGCCGTTTATTGTCGTCAATATGGCCTCTATCCCCGAAGATCAGATTGAGCGCGAATTGTTTGGCGATGCCAACCATGAAGGCCGCTTTTTGCAAGCTAAAGGCGGCACACTCTATCTTGATGAAGTCGGTGATATGCCTGCTGCCGCGCAAAACCATCTGCTACGCATTTTGCAGCAGGGTGATTCCGAGCAGGCCGATGTGCGTATTATCAGCTCCACGCATCGCGATTTAGAAAGCATGATTCGCGATGGTAGCTTCCGCGAGGATTTATATTACCGTCTCAATGTGGTGCCGGTGCGCATTCCGCCACTGCGTGATCGCCGCGATGACATTCCAGAATTGGTGCAGCATTTTCTGCATAAGGCGACCGGCAAAGGCTTGCCGAAAAAGCAGCTAGAAGATGCCGCGCTGAATGTGATGCATGGACATGATTGGCCGGGCAATGTTCGCGAGTTAGAGAATTTAATTTACCGACTCTGCGCCCTATGTTCTGCCAGCACCGTAGATGCCGAAATGGTCTCGCAAGAATTGCGTCAGGCCGCGCCGATTCCATCGAGTGATGCTTCTTCTAATGTTGAAACACTCAGCTACAGCAAGGCCACCAAAGCCATGCCGAATCAGGCACGTGGCGGGCTAGAGCATGATATTCATAATCATCTGCGCGCTTATTTTGATGCGCATCCGCATGCATTACCGCCTGATGGTTTATATGATCGCGTGTTAGAAGTGGTGGAGCGTCCACTGATTGAAGAGACGTTGCGCGCTACCGATGGCAATCAATTGCGTGCAGCCAAAGTGCTTGGCATTAACCGCAATACGCTGCGCAAGAAAATCACCCAACTTGGCATTGGCCGCGCGCGCCGCGAAATGCTCAGACGACAGGCATAGGTATGAGCAGCGTGGCAACCCCTGTGAACGAACCGGATCATTTAAGCCATATTCCGAAATGGTTTAAAAAACTGCGCCCTTCAAAAGTGATGGCGGTAGCACTAGCCATTGCTGTGCTTAGCTCTGGTGTGGCGGTATGGTTTGCCATTTCATCTGCTGAAACACCGCTGAGCACGACCTCGCAAACACTCACGACGCTAAGTCTGATAAATGCCGGTCTGCTGGTTATCTTATTCTTCCTGATTGGTCGCCGTGTGCTGGGGTTGTGGCGCACCATGCGCGCCGGTGAAGTAGGCTCGCGCCTGCAAACACGTATTGTGCTGGTGTTTGGTTTGGTGACGATTATTCCGACCATTATGGTCTCGCTCTTTTCTGGCCTGCTCTTTCATTTCGGTATTCAAAGCTGGTTTGATGACCGCATTGCCACCGCACTGGAAAAATCGGTCGCGGTAGCAGAAGTCTATTTAGATGAGCATAAAGAAACGATTCGCGCCGATGCGCTGGCGATGGCGAATGACATTCGCCGTGAGTTGCCAGTGCTGATGACCGCACCACATAATTTTCAGCAGATCATTGATGCGCAGGCTGCGCTTCGTAACCTGACAGAGGCCATTGTCTTTACACCTAAGCGTGTGGTGGCGCGTACGCAGCTAAGCTTCTCGCTCACCTTTGAGCGCTTACCCAGCCATGTGATGGAGCAGGTTGATGTCGGCGATATTGTGATTCTGGCGGATGAAGATAATAAAATCCGCGCCGTGCTCAAGCTTGATGATCTGGCAGATGTCTATTTAATGATTGGCCGAATTGTGGATTCGAAAGTCATCGACCATATGTTGGTGAGTCAGGGCGCGGTGAATGAATATCGCAAGCTACGTGGTGACATTACCGATATTCAGTTCCAATTCTCGCTGCTCTTTGTGCTGGTTGCCTTGCTCTTGCTGCTCTCTGCAATCTGGTACGGTATCTATGTAGCCATTGAATTGATCGTACCGATTACCCGCCTTATCTCGGCGGCTGAGCAAGTACGCGCCGGTGATTTTGATACGCGTGTGCCGGTAAGTGGCAAGGAAGATGAGCTTTCTCAGCTCGCGCGCACCTTTAACCGCATGACCTCGCAGCTCAGCAAACAGCGTAGCGAGCTGGTTGAAGCGAACCGTCAGCTTGATATGCGTCGTCGCTTTACCGAGGCGATTTTTGCTGGCGTATCCGCCGGAGTAGTCGCGCTTGATCGCGAATTCACCATTTCGCTCAATAACCGTACCGCCGCCGAGTTGTTACAAAACGACCCGCAGCAATCGCTCAAAGGCATGCCGATTAAGGCGCTGATGCCCGATATTGCTGAACTGCTAAAAAATGCCAGCTCAATGGATGGCGGTCAGGCTGAGGCGAATGTCACCTTCTTGCGCGGCGAGAAGAAGCTGAACTTACATGTGCGGGTGACGGCGGAGCTGAATGATAAAGATATTGAAGGCTATATTGTTACCTTTGACGATATTACCGAGCTGGTCTCTGCCCAGCGAAGCGCGGCATGGGCCGATGTTGCCAAGCGTATCGCCCATGAGATTAAAAACCCGCTCACGCCGATTACGCTGTCTGTGGAGCGCCTGCGCCGTAAATATATGGAGCAGTTGGAGTCGGAAGAAGACCGCGAATCATTTAAACGCTACACTGATACGATTGCACGCCACACAGCCGATATCGGCCAGATGGTGGAGGAGTTTGTCTCGTTTGCGCGCATGCCAGCGGCCGTTATGGTCGAGCATGACATTACCAACACGCTGCGCGATGCCGTCTTTTCGGCGCGCACCGCCTTCCCTGATGTCGTTTACAGCTCCGATATTCCAAAAGATGGGCTGATTATGAAATGTGATGAGCGTCAATTGGGCCAATTGATGACGAATCTGCTGAAAAATGCCGCGGAAGGTATCGAATCGCGCTTCGAAGAGGAGCCAGATGGGCCAAAAGGTGAAGTTAGCCTGAACGTTACGTCGGCAAAGAGCGCATTGGTCATCACGATTGAAGATAATGGCATCGGATTCCCCGCTGATAAGATCAATCAATTGACCGAACCCTATGTCACCACCCGTGCAAAAGGCACCGGGTTGGGGCTCGCTATCGTTAAGAAGCATGTGGAAGCCCATAAGGGCACCTTGACACTTGAAAACCGTGAAAGCGGCGGTGCGCGTGTGATTCTACGTTTTGCTAAACGCAAAAAGGACGCCGAGGCCACAGGGTGATGCTGCTCTGCAATGCAGATTATCCACAGCGTGACGTTTTTGCATCACTTTGTGCTTGCTATTCCAATCAAATGTTGTAGCATTTGTGCAACAACAAAATAACACCCATCGGCAAAGATGTGTAACTCCAATTGATTAGAAGGAGCGGTGCAGATGAATCTTGATATTCTCGTCATTGACGATGAGTCTGACATTACTTCCCTTATTTCCGACATTCTCTCAGATGAAAAATTCAATGTACGCGTTGCTAATAATAGTGACACCGCATTGAAGGCGCTGGCTGAGCGTGTGCCGTCGGCGATTATCCTAGATATCTGGCTACAAGGTAGCGAGCTGGACGGGCTGGGCATTTTAGAGCGTGTTCAAGCGAAATACCCGCATGTACCGGTGATTATGATTTCCGGTCACGGTAATATTGAGACCGCTGTATCGGCGATTAAGCTGGGTGCGTATGACTTTATCGAGAAGCCATTCACCAGCGAACGCCTATTGCTTGTACTTAAACATGCGCTGGAAACCGCCCTGCTGAGACTTGAGAATCGTGAGCTACGCCTGCGTGGCAAGCCAGAGACCGAGTTGATCGGTGGTTCGACCGCTATTACCAATGTGCGTCAGATGATTGAGAAAGTCGCACCAACCAATAGCCGCGTACTGCTAACCGGTGCGCCGGGTACAGGCAAGGAAGTGATTGCGCGTCTGGTTCACTCGAAGTCGCATCGTGCACGTAATAAGTTCGTGGTACTGAATGCTGCAAGCATCTCGCCTTCACGCGTGGAGCAAGAGTTGTTCGGTGTCGAAGATCCGAATCCGAATGGTGGTGCAGAAAAAGTGGGCATGCTAGAACGTGCACATGGCGGCACCCTATTCATTGATGAAGTCGCTGACATGCACCTAGAAACGCAAAGCCGTTTCCTTCGTGCACTTCAGGCGCAGACCTTCACCCGCGTGCATGGTAGCAAGCAGATTGAGGTCGATGTGCGCGTGATTGCCGCAACCAATAAAGACCTTCAGGCCGAGATCGCCGCGGGCCGTTTCCGTGAAGATCTGTATTACCGCTTGAACGTGGTACCGTTAAAAGTACCTAGCCTTCAGGAGCGACGCGATGATATTCCTGATCTGTGTCATTATTTCGTGCGCCGTGCCGCTGAGCTTTCGGGCCTGCGCGAGCGTCGCCTGTCAGAAGATGCAGTGGCAGTGCTTCAAGCTTATAATTGGCCGGGCAATGTGCGCCATCTTCGCAATATCATGGAATGGCTGCTGATCATGACGCCGGGTAACCCGCAAGAGCCGATTAAGGCAGATCATTTGCCGCCGGAATTGTTCAGCACTAACCGTGCGGTAGTGTCACCTGAAATGAACAGCGATATTATGTCTATGCCATTGCGTGAAGCACGTGAGATGTTTGAAAAACAGTATCTTGCGGCGCAAATCAACCGCTTTGGTGGCAATATCTCGAAAACCTCCCACTTCGTTGGAATGGAGCGTTCTGCTTTACATCGTAAGCTAAAAATGCTTGGTATCCATAACGAAGATAAAGAGAAAGCAGTAGCCGCCGCGTAAGCTTCGTGCTTGCCGCTCACGCTCACCGCTTTCATCACTTAGGGAGCACAGCATGCGCATTTTGATCTGTGGGGCCGGTCAGGTCGGCTACTCGATTGCGCGACAGCTTAGCCGCGAAGATAATGAAATCACGGTGATCGACTACAAGCCGGAGTTGATTCAGAAGATCAATGACAATCTGGATTGTACGGCGCTGCTTGGTCATGCATCGCACCCTAGTGTGCTGAAGCAAGCGGGCGCAGAAGATGCCGATTTGCTGATTGCGGTGACCTATTCCGATGAGGTGAATATGGTGGCGTGCCAGATTGGCTACTCACTGTTCAACATTCCAACGCGTATTGCCCGCATCCGTAATCAGGATTATCTGAATCCGGATTGGTCGAGCCTGTATGCGAATGACCAGCTCGCACTGAATGTCATCATCTCACCAGAGATTGAGGTGGCGCGCGCGATCTTGCGTCGTCTGCATGCGCCCGGCACGCTTGATATGATTCCATTTGCGGATGATCGCGTGCGTGTGGTCGCGATTCATTGCGATGAGAATTGTCCGGTATTGAATCTGCCTGTCTCTATCATCAAGCAGCGAGCGCCTGAATTGATGATGAATGTCATTGGCCTTGTACAGGATGGTCGCTTCGTAACGGCCAATAAAGACACCGTCATTCGCTCAGGTGATTCTGTTTATTTCATCTGCGACAGCAAAGATATGCGCGCCACCATGTCACTATTCGGCCATGATGAATGTGAAGCACGTCGCGCGATCATTCTGGGTGGCGGTAATATCGGCATGTTTTTGGCGCAGGAAGTTGAGCAAGACCAAAAGCATGATCTGCGCGTGAAGATGATTGAATATGATCGCAAGCGCGCCGAGTTTTTGGCCACACATCTCGACAAAACCCCTATCCTGTGCGGTAGCGCGCTGGACCGCGAGATTTTGAGCGAAGCGAGTATTGAACACACCGAAACGGTGATTGCAGTCACCAATGATGACGAAACCAATATTCTGGCATCGCTGCTTGCAAAGCGTTTTGGTGCCGAGCGCTCGATTGCGCTGGTAAACAACGCCACTTACGCGCCGCTACTTGGTGCGCTGGGTGTTGACGTAACCGTGAATCCGCGTGAGACGACGGTGTCTCGCATTTTAGAGCATGTGCGTCGTGGTAAAATTTCTGCGGTGCATGCGATCTTTGATGGCGCAGCAGAAATTATTGAAGCCGAAGTGATGGCGAGTTCCTCATTGGCGGGTAAGACGCTCGCGCAGATCAAGCTGCCAAGCGGCATTGTCTTTGGCGCGTTGCTACGCAAGGATGATTTGATCATCCCCGATGACAACACCATCCTGCATGAAGGCGATCATATCTTTATTCTGGCGACGGCCAAAATGGTGCGCAAGGTCGAGAAAACCTTCTCGGTCAGCATCGACTTTTTCTAGATATCCGCAAAGGCTTTCACTTCTGCCTTGCCGCCCGGATGGGTGGTGGCACCCTTCTCGGCTGACTCAACGGTTTGCGCATATTTCCAAAGCGTGCCCGACTGATAGTCATGGGTATGCGGCTTCCAGTCTTGTTTGCGTTTGGCAAATTCCTCGTCACTCACCTCAACATCAATTGTGCGTTTAACCGCATCGATGGTGATGATGTCGCCGTCTTTGATGAGGCCAATTGGTCCTGCGACTGCCGCTTCGGGGCCAACATGGCCAATGCAGAATCCGCGGGTTGCGCCAGAGAAACGGCCATCGGTAATGAGAGCGACTTTATCACCGGCACCCTGACCATAGAGCGCTGCGGTGGTTGCCAGCATCTCGCGCATGCCGGGGCCGCCTTTTGGTCCTTCATTACGAATCACCAAGACTTCACCTTCTTTATATTCGCGCTTCTCGACTGCGGCGAAGGCATCTTCTTCGCATTCAAAGACACGCGCTGGCCCTGAGAATTTCAGATTGCTCATGCCTGCGACTTTTACAATGGCCCCTTCTGGAGCAAGATTCCCTTTCAGCGATACCACGCCACCCGTTTCGGATAGCGGGTTAGAGAGTGGGCGCACCACGTCTTGCTCTTCCGGGAAGCTGACATCGGCCAGATTTTCGGCAATGGTTTTGCCGGTCACAGTGATGCAATCGCCATGCAGATATCCGCCATCGAGCAACACTTTCATGACCACCGGAATGCCGCCAATGCCATACATATCTTTCGCCAGATAACGGCCGCCCGGTTTTAAATCTGCGATGTATGGCGTCTTTTGGAAGATTTCGCCGACATCGTGAATATCAAATTCAATGCCGCATTCATGCGCCATCGCTGGCAGGTGGAGGGCTGCATTGGTCGAGCCACCCGTTGCTGCCACCACGGCTGCGGCATTCTCGAGCGCTTTGCGCGTAACAATATCGCGTGGGCGGAGTTTGTTTTTTAGTAGCTGCATGACCGCTTCGCCGGAAGCAAATGCATAGGCGTCGCGTGATTCGTATGGTGCAGGCGCACCCGCAGAACCGGGCAGCGCCAAGCCCACCGCTTCAGACACACAGGCCATGGTGTTAGCGGTGAATTGACCGCCGCATGAACCCGATGATGGGCAGGCGACTTGTTCCAGCTCGTCTAATTCTTCATCGCTCATCGTGCCTGCGGCATGCATGCCGACGCCTTCAAAGACATCCTGCACCGAGATTTGTTTGCCTTTGAATTGGCCGGGCAGAATCGATCCGCCATACATGAACACGCTTGGGACATTCAGGCGCAGCATCGCCATCATCAGACCGGGCAATGATTTATCGCAGCCCGCTAACCCAACGAGCGCGTCATAGCAGTGGCCGCGCATGGTTAGCTCTACCGAATCGGCAATGACTTCGCGGCTGACAAGTGATGATTTCATGCCCTGATGGCCCATTGCGATACCGTCTGTGACGGTAATGGTGGTGAATTCGCGTGGCGTACCACCCGCTGCCGCCACACCTTTTTTGGCGACCTGCGCTTGGCGACCCAGTGCGATATTACACGGTGCGGCTTCATTCCAGGTGGTGGCAACACCGATGAGTGGCTGGTCGATGAGGGTGCGGTCCAACCCCATAGCATAGAGGTATGAACGGTGTGGTGCGCGCTCTGGCCCTTGCGTTACATAGCGGCTAGGCAGCGTAGATTTGCCATAGGTTTTGGTCATGCGAGTCTCTCTATCATGTGTTTTTGATTGGATGCTAGGTTTAACGAGTTGTGACGCCCAAGTAAAGTGCTGGCTTTACTCTTCTTCTGGCTTTGGCTGGGCGTAGGTAGGTGTTTGGGCAGAACGCACCGCCACCAAGGTTTGCGTATCATAGCGCGAAGGCTGTTGCGCACCAAAATGCGTCACGCCTTTTGCGAGCAAATAGCGCAGCGTTGTGTGTGCGTTATTACGAGCCGCCACACCGGCCAAAGTTTCACCTTGCGGGTTAACCATAGTCAGGCTGCGGCCACTATTGATGAGGGCACGTAGTCCATGCAGATTATTGCGAGCAGCGGCCTGAAAGGTCGCAGCATCATATTCATGCTCATAGAAAGCCGTTGGCAAATGGCGGTTTTCTGGGCGGTATTGCTTTTTATAAATCTCATGCGGCAAGCGCTGATTGCGGTAATTGAACAGGCGCTGATAGGTTGGGCGCGGCTTAGCCACTTTCTTAGGCTTCACGACTTCCTTCTTGTTGCTGTCATCATCGGTCAGCTTTTTATTTAGATCATCATCGGTTAGCTGATAGCCAGGCTGGAAGAAGTCAAACACCTCTTCATCGACTGGTGCGGGCAAGGTGGTGGCATCGGTTTCAAAGTCCTGATCTGGCAGCTCCACCGGCTCAATCGGCGTGACGGGCGCAGGCGAATTGGCAATCGGGTTATTGGGGTCGAACGGTGCGGTTGGGTCAAAGGTTGACGCCGGATCGAACATGGTCGGGTCAATGGTTGGAAATGCAGCCTGAGCATGGGCAGCATGTGAGAGAAATATAAATGAGAGGCTTAGAGCAAGAGGCGCGAATCGTTTAGCGATCATGAAGGCCCCATTACTTACTGATTCGGCGAATCTCACGCTCAACCATATCTTCGACCATGCCCGGCAGATTGGCATCGAGCCATTCTTTTAACATTGGGCGTAATGCTTCGATCACCAGATCTTCGACCGTGGTGCCAGAACGGAATGATGGCGACTCGGTGCGTGGACGTGGGGTAGATGGCACATTTTTAAGCTTATCCATGGCGGAAGAGCTGGCAGCAGCCGCTTCGTCGGATAGGATATCAGCAAGTGGATCGACGGGTTCTGGCTCAGCTGCAGGTTCTGGCTCCGGCTCCGGCTCTGGCTCGGCCGCAGAAATTTCTTCCATCTCAGGAACTTCCTGAGGTTCATCTTCGATTAAATCGGTAAGCTCGAGGATATCTTCTTCCTCGTCGCCTTCAATTTCAGGCTCTTCAGGAGCAAGCATCGCCTCTTCTCCTTCATCTTCATCGATATCGTCGGCAATAATGCGCTTGATCGATTGGAGGATCTCCTCCATCGATTGGTCCTGATCTTCTAAGTTTGCCTCTGGTGCCACTAATGCGCCCTTTTCTTCTTACGTGCCCCCCTCATCAAAGACATCTGCTCATTCTAATAAGCTTATCCCTGATCTGACAAGTAAATGTTTTCATCTACCCACCTAGAAGCCAAACCAACGCCATTTTACGTCTTTATAGTGGTCTTTAGGATTGTAGGTGTCCACATTTAAGCCCAAAATATCGGGGTTCAGTTGGCCTAACACTAACAACATGTTGTAAAAAGAAACCACACGGTTGCGTTGTGCGCGTACAAGATTCACCCGCGCGCCAAATAATTCCTGCTCGGCATCGAGCACATCGAGCACGGTTCGCGAGCCATATTGGTTCTCTTGACGCACGCCATCGAGCGCAATTTCAGCCGCTCTAATATTCTCCTGCACCGCATCAATGGTAGCGCTTGCGGTCTGCAAACTCTCCCACGCCTCGATCACGGCCTGGCGCACCTGACGTGCGGTTGAAGTTGCATCGAAGCCGAGTTTGCGAGCATTTAACTTTGCTGCACGCACGCGCGAATAATCCGAGCCGTTGCGGTAAAGCGGGATGGTGACATTGACACGCACCGAGTCATTGTCAAAGTCGCTATTACCAAATACGCCCGCACCTTCTTGACGACTCATGGTGCCGATCAAAGAAATCTGGGGCAAAATGGTGCCGACACGCGCATCGACCACATTTTCGGCGGCATCCTTATCGCGGTCCGCAGCTTCCAGATTTGGGTTGGCATCCATCGCCACTTCCACTGCCTGATCAAGATTTTGCGGCAAATCCGGGAAGCGCTCTGGCATCAGCAGGATATTTTCTGGCTTGTAACCCATGACCTGCTCGAAAGTTGCTAGTGCAATTTCAACATCACCTTTGGCCTGAATCACATCGGATTTGGCACGTGACAGGCGCGCTTCGGATTGCGCCACATCGGTACGTGTGACATCGCCCACCTTGAAACGGTCTTTCGATGCTTGTAACTGCTTTTCCAGCACCTCTGCATTATTCTCGCTCAAATCAAGCACGGCCTGATTTTGCACCACATCCATGTAGGCGACGACCGCATCGAGCAGGATATTTTGTTCAAACGAGTTCAAACGCGCACGCGCGGCTTTCACCTCATCTTTGGTGCTTTCGTATGTGAAGTAATTACTGCCCCCCAAAAAGAGTGGCTGCACCAGATTGATCTCGCGTGTTTCCGTGTCGTTGCTCGCATCGGCCGAACCGGCGAATGAGCTTTTCTGGCGCCCCTTCGAATAGGTCGCGCTGATGTCGGGACGAAACGCAGAAATCGCCTGATTGACGCGCTCATTGACCTGCTCCATCGAGCGGCGCTGTGCTTTGATCTCCGGGTTAGACAAATAAGCCGAACGCAGCGCATCTTCGAATGTGCCCGCCTGCGCAGAGACCGCTATTCCCGTGATGATGGCCGTTGTTGCCACTCCGCATAAGAGCTGGCGCGCTTTTGATTTAAAAGACAAAGCCTGAATCCTTCCTGAATGCCGAGAGAACTGGCACCGCCGTATCGAACAATGCGCGCTCGACGCACTGCCCATCAAATTTCTCAATGATAATGGCCTCGCCCATGCCAACGGGCTCGCCTGGTTTTAGCTGCTTGTTACGTACCGTGATCAAGCGCCCCGAATCAGATAGCTGGTCGAGAATGGCTTGAGGCACATCTTCTACTGCACCATCGATTAGAATGATGTCGTAAGGTGCTGATTCCGGGCACCCCTGATGCTGTGCAGCGGTACGAATCGAAATGTTTTGCTGACCCAAATCTTGCAAAATCACACGAGCCTTATTGGCCAGCTCGCCGGACTCTTCAATTACGGTAACATCTGCACCTAAATGCGACATCACCAATGCGCTGTATCCGGTAGAACCGGCAATGACGAGCGCTTTTTCTTTTGGCATGATTTGCGCGGCCTGCAACATGCGGCCCAGCGCCAACGGGCGCATCAGATAGCGGCTTGATCCAAACGGAATATTATCATCGACATAGGCGCAATTCTCAAAACCTTCCGGCACAAAGCGTTCGCGCGGCGAAATGCCCATGGCCGCCACGACTCGCTCATCTTGCACTTGATTTGGCTCAAGCTGACCATCGATCATATGGTGGCGCGCAGCCGTAGAAACATCCATATCTAGCACTCTCTTGTTATCGCAGGGTTACTGATATCAGGGGTAAAAAGCAATGGAAAAGCCCAACCTATCCACGACCTGTGATCATGACTGCGCCCACTAGATAATACGCATTTTTAAAGATTCAAGGCTTGATTTTGCCCCGCCTAGGGTCTAAGTGTGCCTTTCTGCGCTAAATGGCCCGGTGGCAGAGTGGTGATGCAGCGGATTGCAAATCCGTGTACGGCGGTTCGATTCCGTTCCGGGCCTCCAGATTTCTCACCCATATCACGCCAATCAACCCGCTTATCTATCGCTCGCATAAAGCACTAGCTTTCGCTTCGCTTCCATCTCGCTCAAGAAGTCTTTGTGGCTTAGTCGTCAAAAAGTGCCACTGGCACCTTTTAATCTCTTGCGCTCCGTTCCGCCCCCCAGCTTCTCATTATAATACAACCCCTTATCATTTCATCAAACTGTCATGTTCGCGTCATACAGATGACCCGCATTTTTGCTACTATTCACCTTGGGACACTGTGCCTTAGCACAGTATTGGTGTAATCGCATGGGACGGGAATGGCAAAACAACCCAAACAATTTGACAGCACACGCGCAGAATTCACGGATCGTCACTATCAAGAGGCGGCCGACACAGGCTATATTCAGCAAAAAGATCGCCTTGCACGCCGCATCACCGATTCTTATACCATCGACAATGTTCCTGCGACCACGGCGTCAGATCGTGATGATGCGATAAATGTTAGTAAAACCGAGCATGGCTATCATGTTGAGGTGACCATTGCCGATGTGGCTGGTCATGTCCCGCTAGCATCTCAAGATGAGAAATCGCTTGACCATGTCGCCCATAGCCGTGCCACCACCATTTACCGCCCTTGGGGGAATGACCCGATGTTCCCTGAGCCATTAGAAAAACGCATGAGCCTAGAGCATTTGAGAAAGCGTTTGGGCATGTGCGTGCATATCGACTTAGATGAAAACTTCATGCCCATTGATGGCAGCACCCGCTTTGAGCCGGTGATTACCCGCGCTGTTGCCACCGATTATGCAGGGGCGTATAAGCGCATCGAGTCACAAAAATCAAGTACGGCACGCGATACATTCAAACTGATGAAGCAAGTCTCTGATGGCTTGCAACGCAACTTCTTTGGACGCACTGGCAACCTTGATAAATTTGCTAAAGACGAGCGCGCCTACGATCCGAACACCGCCAATTTGGATGAGAACAAACTCAGCATTATGAAAATGGTTGAGACCTATATGTTGCTCGCCAATAACCGCGTGGCGAGCTTCTTCGAAGAAACCGATTTGCCGTTCGTGTATCGTAATTTTGATGGCAGCAATGTTGGTCGTGACGGCATTGAGCGCGCCTATTATAGCCCCGATTGCACCAAACATACCGAGCTTGCTAAAGACGGATTGAAGGGAGCTTATTGTCACTTCACTTCTCCGATTCGTCGTGGTGCAGATTACTTCAATGAGCATATGGCACATTATGCGGTAGAGGCCATCCAGACGATTGAAAATTTGGTGGAAGCACGAATCCCTGAGGATCAAAAAGAAACGCTCAAACCCACCATTCACGAGCAATTATGGAGCCATGCGCCCGCTATCTTAAACGCGATGGGCCATGAGAATAAACGTGGCGTGGTGGCAGCACTTGGCAATGCACTTCACCCGACCATGCATCCGCTTTTGAGTGATGAAGATTACATCAATCTGGTGACGAATATCGCCAGCAATCTGGGCTATAAAAAACTGCCTGTCGATAAAGGAACCTTGCGTGAATATTGCAATCAGATCAATGCCATTGTAATTGCCGAAGAGCATTTCGCACGCGAGGCACGTCGCCAAGAACGCGAAGAAGAAAAATATGCACGCCATGAAGCAACAGCAAAAGCATGGCAAGATAAAGAGCAGAAGGCTAAAAACAAAGCAGATAAAGATGCCCTTAAGGCTGAGTTGCGCGCTCTGAACAAAGATGAATTCACGTACCTTTTAGAGTCCTGTTCGGCTACGGGTATTTTGCCCAAACGTGTGCAGCGCGAAGCCATTTCACGCTTCAAAATGCATCAATATAAAAGCAGTGACATGCCGCAATTGGTCTCAAATGGCGCCTGGAAAGAAGGCACACCCCTGCCGCCTAAAATGCAATTAGCATATGATGCCATGCAGGTGATGATTGTGGCACAATACCCCGATGATAGCCGCTGGCAAAAGCTGAAACGCGAAGCGATTAAAGCCATTAAGAACCGCCCAAGCGAGATAAATGGCATTGCTGATATGGCAATGGCTGGCGGGTATTTGAAAGGCCAGTTTGTTTACGGCGACGCCGTTATTCCAAAAGGAGTTGAGCAGCAACTTCCTACCGAAAGAGACCATTATTGTGCGGCTATTATTGGGCTAAAACCCGATGATGGCGGGCTGATTATGTCTGCGCCAAAATACTCAATTGGTAATGATATGCGCAGCGCTTCGTCGCATGCCATCTATTCATTCCTAGAGCATTTTGCCATGACGCAGCTACAGCCGATGCGTCAATCGAGTATGCCGTCGCAACTTTATTTGAACATGGAAGACCCTGATCGCCCCCGTAAGGACATCGTCACTGACATGTGCCGCCAGTTACCTAACTTCCCGCACCCACAAGAAGCCGTCATTAAAGAAGCGGATGACCGCGGATTTGTTGAAGTCAAAGTATCGATTGCCTTATCCGATAAAGAGGAAGATCTGATAGAAGTGAAGGCCCATGCTTACGCGCCGGGGCAAGGTCTGGAAGTGGCTAAAGAGCGGGCTTTCGAGAAAGCGTATAAGCGTATTGCGCGTAACCGTGTCTTTGGTGATAAGCTAAAATTGATGGATATGGAGCGCAGGCACGATCCGGTCGAAGTCCATTTGCAAACCCTGACACAGCCACATAAAGAATTAGAAAAACGTGTGAAAGAAAAAGGCTGGAGCATGGAGACCAGCTTTGATGATGATAAGGGCCGAATGATTGGCTCTGGCGTGGTGCGGTTTGATGCCAATGTGCTTATTGATCGCGGTAAGGACGGCGAGCCTATTCTTGCAATGGGGCAAGGCCCTAATAAAGACTGCGCCATGAGCGAAGCCTGTCAGAATGCATTGGTTGAGTTAGGCATGGTTGACCCTAAACAGCTTACCGAAGAATCAGCTCCGGGCGTTGGCGGATGGGTATTGGATTCTCTGCGAGATTCAGAACGGATTACGACCCGCTAATCACCACACAACTAATCTAGTTCGGCGCGCTTTTTCTCATCGAGCGCCGCATTCACCAATGAGATCACGGTTTCTTGCTCGTATGGTTTGGTCAGGTAGAAATAGATACCGGTCTGGTTCCCTTCCATCACATCCTTAGGCTGGTTCGCAGCGGTCTGCATGATGACTGGAATATGTCTCCATTCGTCGCGACGGCGGAATTGCTGCATGAACTCCATACCGGTCATGCGCGGCATCATACGGTCCAGCAGAATAACATCTACATCCGGCGTTGCCCGTAATGTCTCTAGCCCCTGCAAGCCATCTTCGGCCATGATCACCTCAAAGCCTTCTTCTTCTAACATATCGTCCAGAATCTTGCGATTCAGATCGTCATCATCAATCACCAGAACTTTGGTCATCTTCTCCAGACTCCTCATCTAACTCCATCAACGGTATCGTAAAGATCACTTTTGCGCCACCATCTTTCACATTTTCCGCCCAGATCGCACCATTATGGCCGTTTACAATGTGGCGGCAAATCGACAGGCCAAGCCCTGTGCCCGCGCTAAACGTACCGCTTTTGACCTTCTTACTTTGGGCAAATTCGTCAAAAATCTCATCCAGCTCATCGTCCGGAATCCCCTTACCCTGATCGATCACGGCAAAGACCATCTGCTGGACCGCGCCTTTGAGCATGCCGACATCTTCAGACATTTCAACCGCCACTGTGACGCTCGTACCGCGCTCGGTAAATTTGATCGCATTGCTCAGTAGATTGATTAGGACCTGATGGATTCGCACGCGGTCAAACACTGCCTCATCGATGCTATCTTTAACATCTGCAACCAGTTTGACTTCGTAGGTTTCGGCAATGGCTGAGACTTCTTTCAACGCGTCTTCGATGGTTTCACCCACCGGATGCATGCCCATCTCAAAGCTGGTTTTACCGAATTGGTGTTTGGTTAGATCGAGCACGTCATTTACCAGCCCCAGCAGGCGCTTCCCGCTTTTATTGATATCGGTAAAGTAATCGAGCAGCTTCTCTGGCTTCGCCTTGTCGATTTTCTTGATACCGAAGTTTGAGAAATTGATAATCGCGTGTAATGGCGTGCGCAGTTCGTGCGTGATATTGGCGAAGAATTCGTTCTTCGCACGTTGCGCACTTTCGGTTGCAGCCATGGCGGCTTCCAGCTCAACGGTGCGCTCTTTTACCTTCAGCTCCAAATTGTCTTTCGCATCTTGCAGCGCGTTACGCATCTCGCGTTCTTTGGTGACAAATTCAGTAAACTGGATGACACCACCAATATGCTCGTTGCCATCATACCATGGCATCATTTCCCAGCGGATATATTCTTCCACGCCATCATTGGTGACAAATTTATCTTCATCGCCGCGCACCAACTCGCCGTTCATGCAACGCGAATAGAGATAGTTCCATTTGGTTGATGAGTGGATGAACAGATCATCGAGACGTTCGCCGATCACCTGACGGTTGGCGACGCCGTGTTCGGCTTTCCAACGATCGGAACACATGATGATGCGAAACTCGTTATCAAAAACGGCAATACCTGCAGGCGAGTGCTTGATAAAGGTACGCAGCATCTGCTCATTTTGGAAGATGCGTTGCTCGATGCGCTTGCGCTCCATCGTGTGCTTAATGATACGTCGAATGGTTGAGGCATCGCCCCGGCCTTTGATCAGGTAGTCTTGTGCGCCGATTTTTAGCGCTTCAAGTGACCATTCCGCATTTTCGACGCCGGTATAGACCAGCACCGGCAGCTCTTGTGCAACATTCATAATTTCACGCAGCGTATCCAGCCCTTCACTATCGGGCAGGTACAAATCGACGACGACGTAATCATAGCTTTTATCAGCAAGCGACGCTTTTGCATCAGCCAATGTTCCGACCACATCGACGGCACAATCAGTAAAGGCGTTGGCGAGGTGCTGTGAAATCACCATGACATCAACGTCGCTATCTTCTACGACGAGGAAACAGAGATCGCAATCTGCAGGGATTTGGGCGGTTGTTTTCATGGCGTCCTACTTCACTTTAGAGCAGAACGATATCGGATTTATCGTTAAAATCCTAGCAACAATACAAAACACTACCCGGCCAGACGCAAATCTGACCGGGTAGTGTTGCTAATCTCAAGTAGTCAGGCAGCAACTTAAGCTGCCTGAAGCTCTTTCATGTGTGTTTTGGTAAACTGGCTCAACTCAAACATCAGACGGTGATGACTGCTATGAGCAATCGCTAAATGCTCGAACTTCATTTGCAGCAATTCCTTCGCAGAAATTGGGAAATAAGGCTCGGTAACACCTATCGGTACAGTTTGCTGCTCCTGAGGCTCGGCGGCTACCGGTTCTGGCGCGGGAAGCGGCTCAAATAGCGACGACGCATCCACACCCGTGATGGCTTCCGTCAGCTTATTGAAGGCCTCCACGGCCGGGTTGGTCTCCATATTGGCATTGAGAGTGACCATTCTTACATTGATCTTCTCATTGCTTTTATAGCTAAACCCATCTTCATTCTCTTTATAGGACTCACGGAAGCTCATATTGCCTTCCATCACCGTGTTAGGTGTTTCAAAACTGAATGAGAACGAGAATGATGTTTTCTGCACATACGCATCTTCCGTCTGAATGGTGCGCTGTGAGAAATTCGCATTAAATTCAAATGAGAATGCACCACCAATCGCGCCCGGATCGCTCTGGATTGCCTCCATGGCCGCGTCAGCCATTTCAGCAAGCTGGCCGATGGCCGTGCCGATCATATTCTCATTGGTGTTGTCTTCCGCAAAATCCTGCACTGCTCGTAGCGCCTCTTCGACGTCAAGCGCGGTGGTGGCCGAACTCAAACGATCAATGATCGCTTGTAGCTCTGCTTGCTTTTCAGCAAGCGGGCTTAGCTCGGTTGAATCATCAGCCGCCTGAACAGCATTCTGAGTGATCGTATCACCGACCGGCTTATTCTGTCCGTTGGAAAAACTTGCGGGTTGAAATGTCATCTGTGCTGCGCGGTCACTTTGTGACTGCATGGGCAGCATATCTTGCCTGAATGCCTGCATGGCATAGTCTCCTACCTGGTTAGCTCCTTTACCGTCACTTCTTGCGGCGGCATTTCGGGTTTACACCCTTACCACCATAATAGCAGATTTCGACTTTTTTAAAAGCACTTATGTCTCAGGCAGTGAATATTTACGGCCGTTCAGGCCACAACGCCTAGCCAACCTTACTTAGCGTCGGCAGCGTTGCTGATATATTTCCAATTCATTTGTGATAATAGCAGCATATGGGTTAAATCGACCCAGCCATTCTTACGCCATTCAAGATAGGTTTTGTCATCTAGCGCACGCCATTTCTCTTCATTGATATGTTGTGTGCCAGCAATCACAAACTCTTTACCCGAAGGCGTTTCAATCTTGATCTCTTTAGGCTGAAGCAGCCCCTCATCTTTGAGAGCCTGACAATAGACAATCGTCGCATCCATGCATTTTTGGAATTGGCCGCAGAATTCTAGCGCCTTCTGCGTGACTTCTGCCGGATCGCCCTGCACATCGTAAAATGGCAGCTCTGCACCATTCTCAACGAAGTTGTCTGCACCTTCATCTACACAGAGCGCGTATTTGCCTTCCTGATTCACCTGAATCAGCGCGAAGGGATATTTGCGCACATAGGCCGGAATGTAGCAGCCTTTGCGCCACTGACCTTGCGCATTGACCATGTCGTTACTTTGGCCCAAGCCCAGCACGGCCACCGGTGTTGGCCTGTCTTCATTGATGATGGCAATCGGGTAGTTGCGTAGCACTTCGGCAAACTCAAATTGATGGACCGGCACCATATTGCTGTTAGCGGCAAAAGACGCATCTGGCGCCTGCTCTAGCCCTGCATGACGGTGGCGTTCCGCATCAAGAGCATGCGGCTTGTTGAAGAAGAGCGGCAATGGCGCTTCTTTCGCGTCGTCATTATCGGTGAGTGGTTTTGGTTTTAATCCAGCTTTCGTCATGATTGGGTCCTAATGTGTGTGTCGTTATCAAACTCCCACTGCTTTAGCGCTGATTTGCGCGAATGTAAACCATCTGATGCCATCAAACGGATTTCGCTAGACAGGGGTTGGGCGAATCTTGAATAATGCCCGCATGAATGATCAAGCTGAAACATCTGTCGCATCCGAGCCTGCTAATGACAATCGCCGCACGGCGCTTGAGATGGAATCTGATGCGCCGCAAGAGCTAGCAGCACCCGAATCCGCAGGCATGATTTTCGCCAAAAGCCGCACCATGCTGGCGGTATTGTGGCTGGGGCTGGTCATCACTGGCTATATCTTTTTCACACAAGCCAAACAATCGGCATTGGATGAGGGAGTCCAAAGGCATAGCAACCAACTGGCCGACCAAAGCCAGCAGATGATGGCGCGACTGCAATCGTGGCAGGCCAGACATTTTGCACCGCTTGAAGCATTGGCAGATGAACTGTCATCGCAGTTTCAAAAAACCTCATCCGGCAATGTGCTGCGCAGAGCTGTCTCTAGCAAAGCCGCATTTGCGCTAAGCTGGGCTGAGAAAAGTGGCATTGATGGGCTGGTGGTGATGACACCGGATTTGAGCTATTTATATCAATCAGAGCGCGCACCGGCGATGACATCGATTGAAGCCGCCAACCTGATTCAATTGACCACCAAACCGACCTTAAGCGGACCACTAATAGCAGATGGTGTTGAGCAGATTATTTTTGCCGCGCCCATTCTATTAGAAGAGAAAGCTGCGGCGTATGTGCTGGGTTTTGTCCCTAGTGGCGAGATGCTGAAACATATGCTCGATGACATGCAGTCACGCACGGGCCATGCACATTTAATCATGCGTCGTGGTGCCGAAGCGCATTACCTGACACCACTTGCAAATGAGCAAGCCCCAAACCCTGACCGCGATAATACGCAGCTTATTTCATCGCAGGCCATTAGCGGCGCACGTGGCATGGTGGTGGGAACTGATGACGCGGGAGCGCAAAGCTTAGCGCATATCCGCCAACTCGATGCCAGCCCGTGGATTCTGATACATCAGATCAGCCGTACGGAAGCCCTGTCTGAGACACAATTGCAGTGGGACACATTTGAGCGCGGTTATTGGATAGTGTCCGGTGTTTTCACGGTGATCATGATTATTCTGTGGTGGCAAGCGCGGCATACCACGGCACGCGAGGTGGAAGATGACCGCCAGATGATTAGCGGACGGATGAATCGTCAAGAAGCATTGCTTGAGTTGATTTCGCAGAACAGCCCCAATGCGATGTATATCACCAATTGGGATCAAGAATTGTGCTATATCAACCATGCCATGTCCAAGCGCTTTGGCCTGCCGCGCCGCGAGATTATCGGGCGCACACTCAACGATGTGCTTGAGGACGCCGAGGCCGATCCAATCTTAAAAGGCAATCGCAGGGCAGCAGCGACGCAGTCGATTGTAATTGAGCGATTCGTCAAGAGAGAAGATGACCACGTCATTTCAGCGATTCAACGCTCGCATATTCCGATTGAAGACATCCCCATGCCGGATTCGGAAGATCATATGCCGGGCGTGTTGATTACCGAGGTTGATATTACCGAATATGCGCAGACCAACCAGAAGATGCGCGGCACGATGCAACATGTCATCGACACGCTGGTGCAGCTCGTTGATGAGCGTGACCCGCACACGGCGTACCATTCCGAGTCGGTGGCATTTATTGCCGAGGGCATCGGCAAGGAAATGGATTTAGAGGAATCGCTGCTGGATTCTGCTGTGACCGCCGGACGCTTGATGAATATCGGCAAATTATTTGTCTCTATTGATCTGCTGACCTCTTCTAAGCTGAATGAGAATGAGCGTGACCAGATCCGCAACTCCATTCATTCCAGCGCGCATATCTTGCGCGGTATTGCCTTTGACGGCCCGGTGATTGAGACGCTTGAGCAAATGCAAGAACGCGTCGATGGCAAGGGACCGCAGGGCTTACGTCGCGGCGAAATTCTGATTACCGCGCGTATTGTTGCGGTGGCTAACAGCTTTGTTGCCATGACCAGCCCCCGCGCCTACCGCGAAGCGATGAGTGTCGATGATGCGATCAAATCGCTGATGGAAGGCATTGATAAGCGTTATGACCGCAGCACGGTGGCTGCTATGGTCAATTATCTGGACCATCGAGATGGCCGCACCCGCTGGGAAACTCTGAAAGCCAAGCATTTAGAAGCGCTTGGCGCTTAACCCCCGCCTCACCCCTTATCAACTGGCATATTGCTTGCTTACACGCTTGCGGATGAAACGCATTTTGTGATTGCCGATTTCAGGCAAGACCGATTAAGAGACGAGTATTCAGACGGAGTGAAACGAACATATTATGGTTAATTATACCTATCTAGACATTCTCAATCAGACGGTAACCTTTATTCCCGGCGCTGATTTTCTGCAATTTGGCAATTCCAGCGCCTCTTCTTATGATTTGACGGAAATCAACACGCTCTTGCAGATTTCACGCTCTGGATTCAGCAATGTCTTTTTAGATAGCACCAGCTCGACCATTTTATCGACCACCCCCGGCATTTTCAGTCTGACCAACCATGATTTTGACGATAACAGTAAAATTGTTGCGGGTGATTTGACCACGGGCTTGGATGATGACAGCCTCGCCAGCTCGCTCGATTTCACGACGAACGCGGCGCTGATTCCGATCATCAATAACAATAATCTGGTCTTCGGTTTGGAAGGCGCAGATACCATTGATATTTCTGGCGGTTTGGGCGATAACAAAATCTTTGGTGGCCAGGGTGGCGATACCATTATCGCAGGCTCTGGTAACAATACGATTTATGGCGGCGATGGTTTGGCCGACACTGAGGATGGCGGCGATGCGATTACGGTTGGCTCTGGCAGCAATACCGTTATTGCCAATGCGGGTGATGATTCGCTCGTCTTCTCTAGCCTACCCGGCTTGGGTGACACGGTCTCGTTTTACGGTGGTGAAGGTAATGACACCATTACGGCTGGCCCTAGTCAGGCGCGATTTGACGTGTTTGTTGGCCCCGGTAATGACGTGATCAATCTGGCGGGCCTCAGCAACTTCAACACCTATTATGGTGGTGAGGGTGATGACACGATTGATATGAGTGGCGGCACAGGAAATGTTACCATTTATGGTGGCGATGGCATTGCCGATAGTAATGATGGCAGCGACGCCGTTACATTGGGCAGTGGCAGCGTTGTTGCTTTCCTTAATTCAGGCTCAGATAGTTTACAGATTAACAGTGCCGTCAATCAGACCGCGACCGTCTATTTAGGTTCGGGCGGTGATTCGGTCACCTCAGGTATCGCTGGTGGTGATTATGTGATTTTCGGAAACACCGATGGCGATAATATTGATTTGACCAACCATGCAGGCAACGCCACCATTTATGGCGGTAACGGCGTTGCTGACAGCACCGATAGTGGCGACACCATTCTAGGCTCAAGTGAAGGCTCCGAGATTATCTATGGTAATTCGGGTGCCGATAGCATTACCGTGCAGACCTCTGATAACGAAACCTCGATTGTCTATGCAGGCTCAGAAAATGATACCATTACCGCCGCACCAACCAGCGGTGCTGCCGAGGTGATCTTGTATGGTAACACCGGCGATGATCTCTTCGCGATGAATTTCAGTAACGGCATTCCGATTATCCGTATTAAAGATTACGTCTTCACTGAAGAGGATGATGCCGATAGCATTGCTGTGACGCTGAGTGCTGATACCGGCACCACCATTGCAGGTAGTGCAGCCGATTTGGATATTGTGCGTGTGAACGGCGACACCCACCTGATTCGCGGCGCAAATGAACATATGGTGTTTGAAGGATTCTTAGGCAATTTCACCGACGCCTCTGCTGTGTTTAGCGATGGCTCGATTCTAGAGACCAACTTCTCTAATGAGGGTGATTCACTAGATGGCGGCACTGGCGACGACCAGTTGATTGCTGGTGATCAGAGCGACACGCTGACAGCAGGTGCAGGGAATGACAAATTGCTCGGCGGGTTGGGCGTAGAACAATTTGTGTTCACCTCTGACGATATTGGCATTGGTGACACAGTTGACGGTGGCGCCAGTAACGACGTGGTGGTGCTCAGCTCGGCTGGCACGGCCATTACCGATGACGCCTTTACCAATATGAGCAGCGTTGAAGTCTTGTCGCTTGGCGGCGGTGACTTCTCGACCAATAGCATTACTATGGGTACGCAAGCCAATGAGGCCGGGTTCTTTGCTGTCGATGCCACAAGTGCAACGGCTGCAACCGTCAATATGGCAGGCCTATCACGCAGCGTCTTGTTCTTAGGTAGTGGTGGCGACGACTCTGTTTTGGGTGGCGTTGGCGATGACGTGCTTGACGGTAAGGACGGCGATGATGTGATTACCGGTCGACGCGGTGAAGATATTATGAAAGGTGGAGAAGGCAATGACACCTTTGCTTATGAGCAAGGCGTGGTGGATGGCAATGACACCATTTTGGATTTTGATTTCGGCACCTCGACTGAGTCGGTCGATATTCTGCAGTTCAATGCAGGCGTCGCGAATTTGAATCTGGGTAATAATGATGCGGTGGTTGATGGCGCGATCATTGATGAGATTGATAGTGCGGGTGCGCTTGGCACCGAGATTATTGTGCTGCAAAGCATTGGTATTGCGACCGCAGATATCACGGCCAGCCTGAACATTATTAACGCCGATGTCGATCCAACCGATCAATCGATCAGCCTGTTCTACGACACAACGCGCGGGCATGTGGTGATGTATGTCGACTCCAACGGCAGCACCGCTGGCGGACACAGCTTGATGGCGTCTTTCACCAATCTGACGAGCCTGTCAGATATGAATAATGTTGATTTCGGTGATTTTGAGTTGGTGATTTAACGGTTCTTTGAAACCAGCACCTGTAACGCTTTAAACAGTTTCGCGCCCACTTCACCCCCATCACCTTCTAGCTGATTGGCAAAGGCCACTTTGAGTGTGTCGATATGTTTGCGAATCACCAGATCGACATTCTCGTTATATTCTTGGCGGCGGTGGCAGTAATCGCTGAGCGAACCGGACACATCGCTCACCAGTTTAAAGCTTAAAGAATCAGCCTGACTTTTGAGCGTGAAGGCAGAAGTGGTAATGGTTTTCAGCCCGTCTGCGGCATCTACCTTTTGCGCTTTAAGCTCGTCACATTGTGCGACCATCGTGGTGAGCATGCTGGCATTCTCTTCAAAGAAATTCGACATGGCGTCATTAATGAGCTGCTGGCATTCCGCGATTTTCTCAGGCGTAAACACCTTCTCTTTTAGACTGACATGTTTGCCAATCGTGCGCGAGACAGAGTCATCGGCTTCAAAGCTTTGCACATCATTGATGTTGTGTAATGGGTTCTTTGGCAATTCAGGCATTATTCATCCAATCATCATTTACTAAAGCGCACCACTTGCACGTTACGTTTTCGTCTTTCCTGGCCCTTATATGCCTGATACTTACGGCGACGGCATGGGCCTTTATAGTCTGCGCTCGTGATAAAAATGCGCGGGCGCTCAATGACGCTGGTTAAGCGATCAAATAGCAATTGCGCGGTGAGCGGCTTGACTAAAATCTCGTGCACACCTGCATCACGCGCGGAGAGAATTGCGCCGGGTTTGGTTGGCGGCGTCATGATAATCACCGGTAAGAACGGGCTGGGTGAGCCACGATCATGCCGGATACATTCAATCAGCGAGCATCCGTTAGTTACCGGGAATAATTTCCACTTGGCTTTAAACTCTTCTGGCAGCTCTACTTCTGGTGAAGGCTTTAGTGACCAATCCGTAATCAGCAGATGGACATTATTGCGTGTAAGCGTCGCCATGACCTCATAACCGTCACGTGCAATGGTGATTTTGCGAAAGCCAACGGCTTCTAACATGGATTTGATCAGATTCGCGACGCGCTGGTCATTATCTGCCACAACGATGTGAACGCGTCTAAGCCGATCTTCTAATGTTACTTTTTTAGGCTTCTCCGTATCGGACATGCCACTCCCCTTCAATTTCGCTGTAGTGTGTCAAAAAATGACAAAAAAAGCATTAACACTTGATGCAATTTGACATAATTGCTGCAAATTGGGCTTTTCTGTTGCTAATTGGCGAATGCAGCCATAGGATTCGTCGTTATGCAGGTAAATCTTGAAGATATTCAGCCTTTTGCGGCAAAAAGCTCTCACTTAACGCCTTATTTTGACGTTTCGGTCTCTGCTGGGCGCCCTTGCGCGGCTGAACAGGATAATAGCACCCTGATTGACCTGAATGAACACCTGATTCAGCACCCTAAAGACACATATTTCGTGCGCGTTCAGGGTGATTCGATGCTTAATGCCGGCATTCA
>JALEGK010000012.1 GCA_022763105.1 Rickettsiales bacterium
ACCACCGCTCATTTCCAGCTTAGGATTGGCCGTTGAATAATTATCGTAACCTCGGAAATTGGCGTTTAGAGAAAATAGGTCATATTCGGCCTAAAAGCGCAAGGTTTCTACTCAGAATTGAGAAAGAAGATGTGTCAGTTCTGGACGAAAAATGCCCGCACACTGCGCGGTAGCGCCAGCTCTGTTTCAAATGTCAGGAGTTCGTACTGTGATGATTGGCTGTGTGGTCAGCAACCACATCGTTTCTAGCTCTGTATTCCCTGATAATAGTGGATTTACAGGGTGGATCCGGATTTTTATAGGGAAATAGCAATGCTACATTTAGCCAAAACTGCGGATTTGCTCCTTTAGTTTGAGGGTGACCCATACAATAACAGGGAATGGTCAGTAGAAACATTAGCTAGCTTGCTGGAACTGCTCCATACTCCATTCAGGAAATGGGTCGGGTAATTCTTCCCAGCTTTCCCAATCAGAATGCATCTCATCATCACTTAACAGACACGTATCGAGTTGCTTACGAAGTGCTGCCTCATCCATCCCAACACCAATAAACACCATCTCTTGTCTGCGATCTCCAAATGGTTCTCTGCAGATACTGGTCATGAGCTCTTTCCATTTCTCGTCTTGAGGCCAGTGTTCTTTAGGAATGTTCGCCCACCATCTGCCGGCGGCTTGGTGACGTAGCAATGATCCAGCAATCGCCAATTCTCCAACCCAGTGCATACGGCTAGCCAACCAGAAAAATCCTTTAGAGCGAATCACGCCAGGATGAGATTGCTGGGTAAATTGATAAAAGCGTTCTGGGTGAAATGGTTTATGCGAGCGGTAGACAAAACTGGTAATGCCATATTCTTCTGTTTCTGGTGTATGTTCTCCCATCAGCTCTTGATACCAACCAGCCATTGCTTCAGCTTCCGCAAAGTCAAACAAGCCTGTTCCCATAATCTCGTTCATATCCACTTTGCCATGATCAGTATAAATCAGCGTTGCTTTAGGATTTTGTGCTTTGACAATTTTGGTGACAATGTCGCGCTGATCCTGCGATACCAGATCACATTTGTTGATCACAATCACGTTGGCAAACTCCATTTGATCGACAAGCAAATCGACTAATGTGCGCTCGTCTTCATCCCCTAGTGATTCGCCGCGATCTTTGAGGAAATCGACCGAACTATAATCGGCTAGCAGATTTGCAGCATCCACAACGGTAACCATGGTATCTAGCTCGGCTACATCCGATAAGCTCTCGCCATCTTCGTCACGAAAGTCGAATGTTGCGGCAACGGGCATGGGTTCTGAGATGCCGGTAGATTCAATGAGCAAATAATCAAAGCGGCCATCTTCTGCGAGTGTGCGCACTTCTTTGAGCAAATCCTCGCGTAGCGTGCAGCAGATACAGCCATTGGTCATTTCCACTAGTTTCTCTTCAGTACGACTTAGGTTGGCGCCACCATCTCGAACCAATGAAGCATCAATATTCACTTCGCTCATATCATTGACGATGACGGCAACACGTTTGCCCTCGCGGTTATTAAGAATGGAATTAAGCAAGGTAGTTTTACCTGCACCCAAGAAACCGGAAAGTACGGTAACAGGAAGTTTGAGTGCTGAGTCTCTCATATTATTCTCTTTATCATTTTAGTTTATGTTTGAATGTTTGTTAGGTGGTGGCATGTCTTGTGACGCATCCATAAACTTCCGAAGAAATTCTTCTATTTGCTCTTTGCGAATATTGCGGGTAATGAACACAAGCTTGCTGCGGCGGTCATCATCAGGCCATTCTTCTAGCCACTGCACAGGGTGAAACACGCGTTGCACGCCATGTATGACTGCGGGCTTATCTGAGTCTTTAACATGGAGAATACTCTTTACCCGTAAGAGGTCGGCATTATCAACGCCACTCAAATAATCCAAAGCCATCAGCAGAACTTGTAAATAAACAGATTGGTCATATACAAATGAGAAGGCCTGAATTTCTTCGCTGTGACGATTGACATCATGATGATGGTGACTGTGATCATGCTCGTGGTCGTGCTCATGGTGATGATCATGCCCGTGATGTTTCTCTTGGTGATGCGCTTCATGCTTAAGCCATTCTCCAACATCCTGTGTCATATTATGAGGATCATATGCACCCAGACCAAATAGGGCAGATGGTGCGACGTCGCCATGATCTGCTTGAATCAACTCTGCGGTTGGATTGAGTATTTCAAGGCGTTTTATCAAATCTTGAATGGCTGATTCATCCGCTAGGTCTGTCTTGCTCAGGATAATACGCTCAGCCATAGCGGCTTGCTTCACAGACTCTGGGTGGGTATCTAGCGTATGCATGCCATTGACGGCATCTACCACCGTTACCACACCATCTAAGATATAAGAGCGGATTAAATCCTGCATGCTCATCAGCATATGAATGATAGGAACAGGGTCTGCAAAACCCGTGGTTTCGATCAATAATTTATCAAAAGGCGGAATATCTCCTGATGCACGTTTTTGTTGTAGCTCTTGTAGCGTCTTGTGCAAATCGCCTCGGATGGTGCAACAGATGCAGCCGCTTTGCAGTTCAACGATATTGTCATCGCTTTTTTCAATTAATGCGTGATCAAGCCCCACTTCGCCAAATTCATTAATGATCACTGCCGTATTTTTCATGCCGTCATGCTTCAGCAATGCAGATAGAAGCGTCGTCTTACCGCTTCCAAGGAATCCAGTAATCACGCTGATGGGAATAGGATTGTTCAAATCAGGCATTTTTTAACCGCATTGCTCGCAAACACCTTCCAACTCAAAGCTCATCGCTTGTGGAGTGAAATGTTGAGACCTCGACACGTTAGCAATGAGTTTTGGATAGGCTTTATCATGACATTCGGTAACGGTGTTGCATTCACTACAGATCAGAAAGAAACACGGTGTTTCGTCATTTGGGTGAGCGCAGCCAACATAGGCATTCAGTCGGTGTATTTTATGAATCAGACCATGTGCTAACAGAAAATCTAATGCTCGATAGACGGTAGGAGGTTTGGCGTTAGCGTCTTCTTTTTGAAGCTCAGCCAATAGATCATAGGCTTTGACAGGCTCATGCGATGCCCACACCAATGTGAGCACCTGCTTGCGCACATCGGTCAAACGAGCACCATGTGCCTTACAGATACGATCAGCATTCTTTAGTGCGGTACTCACGCATTCTTTATGTGTCTGACATTCAAAGCTCATACTGCGTCATTTAACGTGCTTTTTCTTATTCGTAAAGTGTTATATTGTAACATTATGATTTTGCAAACTACACAATTTGAGGCAGTGGCGGGCTTTTCTGATATGGATGAGCGCCTGGCTATTATTCAGCGTAGGGAACCGGAGTCGGAGCATTTCTTCGATGCGTTGATAGTTCGTGATATGGAAACATTTGGTGTGATTCCGTGTGATGGAGCAGAACAGTATCTTCAGTCAATGTTAGAAGATAAGTTACCTCAGCAAGCCCTACAGCATAGTTTCTATCCACACTGGATTAAAGATATCGCCCAGCTTTGTTGGTTGTTTGGCGGGTTAATGAAAACTAATCAGGTTAGTGTGTGGCTTGGTACTAATCGTGGTTGCCGTCGTTATCACACGGACAATGTGCCTATGCGTCTCGTAGTGACCTATTCTGGGCGAGGCACGGAATGGTTGCCAGAGGAAGCGGCTAATCGTGATGCTTACAAGGCTGGCGCGCCAAATGAAAATATTTTGACCGATCCTAATGCTAGGCAATGGCTGGAACCTTGGGATGTCGGCATTTTTAAGGGTGGTCAAAATGGTGTGCTTCATCGAACACCTGACGACGCACTGTATCAGCGCACCCTGTTGCTGCGAATTGATCATGCAGAATATTGGAATCGGGTGTATAAGAATCCTGATGACGAATAAAGATATATCCCGAATGGGCTGGCGGTTTGATAATAGCTACGCTCGACTGCCTGACGCCTTTTATACGCGCATGAAGCCGGTTAAGGTGCAGAACCCTAAGCTAGTAATCATTAACGACTCATTAGTGAGTGCACTAGATTTGAAACGAGATGCGCTTTGTGATGATGTGTTAGCGCAGCTATTCTCTGGTAATGTCTTGCCTGATGGGGCTGAATCGATTGCGCAAGCCTATGCTGGCCATCAATTTGGACATTTTACCATGCTGGGTGATGGTCGTGCGCATTTAATTGGAGAGCATATCACATCAGATGGTAAGCGATTTGATATTCAATTTAAGGGCTCAGGTAAAACCGCCTATGCAAGACAAGGCGATGGCCGCGCAGTGCTTGGGCCAATGCTGCGTGAATATATCATAAGTGAGGCCATGCATGCGCTAGGCATTGCTACCACGCGAAGCTTAGCGGTTGTGACAACTGGTGAAATTGTGTATCGCGAGACTGCTTTGCCCGGTGCGATTCTAACGCGGGTTGCTTCCAGTCACGTGCGGGTTGGCACATTTGAGTTTTTGGCAGCACACAAAGATGTGGAAGGGCTGAAAATACTCGCCGATTATGCGATTGATCGTCACTACCCAGATATCAAAGAGTCTGATCAGCCGTATCTGGATTTGATTAAGGCCGTCATGCTTCGACAGATAGGGTTGGTGATCGAGTGGCTGCGTGTTGGCTTCATTCACGGAGTCATGAATACCGACAATACGACCATATCTGGTGAAACGATTGATTACGGCCCATGTGCGTTTATGGATGCATATGATCCTAAAACGGTGTTTAGTTCTATCGATCAGATGGGGCGTTATGCCTATGCGAATCAGCCACATATTGTGCAATGGAACGTCGCCCGATTGGCAGAAGCATTATTGCCGTTATTGCATGATGATTTGAAACAATCAGTGACATTGGCGGAGGAGGTGATTAACGCCTTCAACCATGCATTCCAGACGGCATGGATATGCATGATGCGCAAGAAACTTGGAATCTTTGGAGAAGAGGGGGGCGATGAGGTTTTGATTGGTGATTTGCTGAAATGGATGCAGCGTCATCATACGGATTACACGAATACATTCCGAGAGCTAATATCCGAGACACTCCCAGAAGATCCACAGTATCAGTCAGATGAATTTCGCGATTGGTGGGAGCGTTGGCAAAACCGTCTGCAGCAAAACAATATTCCACTAAATGAGGCATTGGCACTCATGCAGAGTAAAAACCCTGCTGTTATTCCTCGTAACCACCACGTTGAAGCTGCCTTGTCTGCTGCAGAAGAAGAGTCTGACTATGGCAAGCTACATCAATTATTAGATGCTTTGTCTGAGCCATATGAAGGCAGAGATGACTATGAGGGGTATGATAAGCCACCAGCGCCCAATCAGCGTGTGTATCAGACATTCTGTGGCACATAATATTGCTGCTGCGGTGCTTGTGTGTCCAGATTTTACACGTTTCGATTGGGAAGCGCACTACCTCAGATTCCTATCTTAGAATTCGTGAGCCAAGAAATTGATTCCAGTAAGAGTTAAAGCGTAAATTTCTCATTATGTAATTTACTGTAACTTAGCAAAATATTCGTCATGGAGTGAGGTAAACCTCACTCCCATAGACTGAAGAACCCTAGTTATATAGTAGGTCACTTGATTGCAGTGCTACCGTTCCAACCATCACGATCTCGAAGTCGGCTGTACCATTGCCATCGACATCAAGGTGGTTCACCGTATTGCTGC
>JALEGK010000013.1 GCA_022763105.1 Rickettsiales bacterium
CATTACCCCACCAACAAACTAATGTCACGCGGGCCGATCCTATAGCGATAAATCTTTCCCCCTAAGGGCGTATACGGTATTAATTCCAGTTTCCCGGAGCTATTCCATACTACAGGGTACGTTCCCACGCGTTACTCACCCGTGCGCCGCTCTACTCACACCCGAAGGTGCTTTCTCGCTCGACTTGCATGTGTTAGGCCTGCCGCCAGCGTTCGTTCTGAGCCAGGATCAAACTCTCATGTTAAGAGTTTATCCTGATGTCCAATTGGACATCAAAGAAATTTATTGAACCTGCACCGTACATATCCATTGCTGCTTGCCTCAAGGGACTTATGGTCAGCAACTGATACTACGAACATAAAAATCACATATATGGTAATTATGCGTAATAGATAGTAACGGTACAGTTAATGTGACACGCTACCACCTACGTATAAACACGATTTACTTATCAACCAACAGACTCTAACTTTTAAGCTTGCGCGCCGCATAGGGCTTCCGAGTCGCCACTCAACGTGGGAGCTGTGTTATAGGGATATGCTGTGCCCCCGTCAACAAAGAAAATGCATTTTTTTGAAAAAAATTAAAAAAGAGTAAAAACGGCTTATTTTTAGGTACGTTCGCTTGTGATTTCTGGTGCCTCAGCAAGCACTTTTTGCCAACTTCGTTCACGAATTAGATAGGTCGGCTCGCGTTCTTCATCCATAGAAGTCATGCGTTTTGGCTCCGAAGAGGCTTCTTTTGCCACATCAGGTCGGTTTAATTCCGCCTTAATCTCACGCGCTATCAATGCTGCTTCTCGGCGAACATGGAAGTCACTCACATCCATTTGCTTATCTGAATGCTCGCGTGTCGCACTCTGGTGCATAGCAAAGAACGTCACGGCACTAACAACCACCGCACTCAAAAAGATTGGAAGAGCCGCTAAGCCCGCTGCGCTGGTTAATCCAGCCGTACCAATTGCCGCAGCAGCACCGAACATCACATTCATAGAGATCTTATCGACTAGGCCAGCCCAGAATTTGCGCTGATTTGCACGCAAGTTCGTATTTGTGTTATAGGATTTAAAGTCTTCAAATGCCTGATCACTCGTAGGATCATCTGCCATAGGACGGTCCATACGCGATGGCGCCACGTGATCAACTGCTCGCCCGAAACCACTCATAAAGCTATTTACCGGCGCCGCAAAAGATGAATGAGCCGCAGGGTCAGCTACCGTATCACGAGTACCCTGCAACGCACTAATATCACTGTTGGCCTTTTCTACCATACGTTCCATTATAACGTATGGATGAAGCCTGATTATGACATTTTCATTAAATAGTTAGGTTATTCAGACTTATAACGTGCTGGATCTGCTGGATAAACGCCTAGAATCTTGGTTTTTTGACTAAAGAAGCCAAGTTCTTCGAGTGCTAATTGAACACGGCGCTCATTTGGATGCCCTTCAAAGGTAATAAAGAATTGCACCAACTCTCCCATGCCTTCACCCATATAGCTTTCCAACTTAATAATATTCACGCCATTGGTCGAGAACCCGCCCAAGCATTTATATAGGGAAGCTGGAATAGAACGTGCGGTGAAGATCACGCTGGTAAGCACTTTTTCCAGCTCTGGATCAGGATCGATAGGCTCTTTAGCAATCGTCACAAATAAAGTACGGTTACGCGAATCATCTTCGATATTACGGCGAAGCAAATCTAGCCCATATAACGTACCACCTAGCTCCGAACAGATCGCGCCTTTGCTCTTATCACCCCACTCTGCAATATCACGCCCCGCCATAGCCGTATCGGCATGGCTAATAGATTCTAGGCCCAGCTTGCGAATATTGTTACGACACTGCATCAAGGCTTGCGGGTGCGAATATACCGTAGCCAAATCATCCAGCTCGGTCCCTTTGATACCAAATAGATGGTGCTCAATCTTTAAAACAAACTCACCAATAATATGTAACTTAGAGTTTGGTAGCAGATTGTGAATCTCAGCCACGCGGCCTGCTTGGCTATTCTCAATCGGAATCATACCAAGTCTGGCATTGCCCTGCTCGACCGCATCAAACACATCGTCAAACGCTGGCAAAGCGAGCGTCTCCATATATGGGTGTTGGCGCCGACACGCAATATCGGCATTTGCCCCTGCAATCCCTGCAAAAGCAATCGTATTCTCTGCATCTTTATTACTGGACATACCGCTTGGAACTCCTTAGATAATCTAGGCTTCTGTGCTATATCGCAATGACGCGTAAATCAAGCACAGACTGAATAAGACAGTAATTGAACGGAAAGAAATAGTCATGAGTAGCCAAGCAGCACAATCTGCAACCCCAAACAGCAATTCTAACTGGCATGTTGATAGCTGGCGCGACTTTCCTATTAAACAACAGCCCGATTACACAGATGCTGAAGCGTTAAAAGCAGCGGAAGATAGTTTAAGATCTTTGCCGCCCCTAACCTCTCCTGAAGAGGCGCGCTCACTAAAGGCAGAGCTCGCTCAGGCAGCACAAGGCAAAGCCTTCCTTCTGCAAGGTGGTGATTGTGCAGAGAGCTTTGCGGAGTTCAACGAACAAAATCTGCGCAACTTCATGCGTGTCATTCTGCAAATGACCATGGCGCTAATGTACGGCACCGGCCGCCCGGTGGTTAAAGTCGGACGTATCGCAGGCCAGTTCGCCAAGCCACGTTCTGCACCTACAGAGAAAATGAACGATCAGGAGCTACCAAGCTACCGTGGCGATATGGTCAATGCGATGGATTTTGATGAATCGGTTCGCGATGCCGATCCACAACGCCTGCTACAAGCTTACTATCAATCCGGCGTAACGCTTAACTTCTTACGCTCATTATCGCGCGGTGGTTATGCCGCACTTGATCACATCAGTAAGTGGAATATGGACTTTGTCGAAGCATCCGCTCAAGGCAAACATTTCAACGAGATCGTACAGCGTATTAATGACTGTATGCATTTCATTCGTGCGACCGGCATGCGCACCCGTGAAATGGAGCAATTGCGCGAAGCCAAATTCTATACCTCTCATGAAGGACTATTATTAGGCTACGAATCTGCCCTTACCCGTTTCGATGAAGAAACCGAACAATATTATGTCTGCTCGGCACATATGTTATGGATTGGTGATCGTACCCGTAACCCGGAAGAAGCCCATATCGAATTCCTACGCGGTGTCGGCAATCCAATCGGATGTAAAGTTGGCCCAACCATGGAGCCAGACGAGCTCGTCAAAGTATGTGACTTGCTAAACCCAGAAAACGAACCGGGCAAACTCACACTTATTTCTCGTATGGGTGCCGGTAAAGTAGAGGACCATTTACCTGCTCTCGTTCGTCGATTAAAAGAAGAAGGTCGATCTGTTGTCTGGTCGTGCGACCCAATGCATGGCAACACCGTGAAGTCTCCGAACGGCTACAAGACACGTAAGTTCACCGACATCTTATCAGAGCTTCGTTCGTTCTTTGGTATTCACCGTGCAGAAGGTACACATGGTAGCGGCATTCACTTTGAGATGACCGGACAAGATGTAACCGAATGCCTAGGTGGTGCGCAGGCAATTTCAGAATTAGAATTATCGAATCGCTATCACACCCATTGCGATCCCCGACTCAACGCATCGCAAAGTTTAGAGTTGGCATTTCTGATTGCGGAACAACTCAAAGAACAAAACGGTTAGTGATTTTAGTTTCATGATCTAGTGGTGTTGAATCATTCACCCACTAGATTTATGTGTCGTGGTAGCAACAAACTAAAACTATCGCGCGCAAAAAAACATGTCGTTTTATTTTTCGCAAATCGCTTACAAGAAAATTAACCTCAATTAACGTATAAAGAGAGTGTTGTTAACACACAAATTTTTTGTCACGGAGGTTACCTATGGCAACTGCTAAGAAAAAAGCACCA
>JALEGK010000014.1 GCA_022763105.1 Rickettsiales bacterium
GGAATTCACACACGGTTACGGCAGCGTCCTGCCAACCGGTTTCTGGAAATCCAGAACATATAATCGTGGTGGTTGAACCGGTAAAAAGGAGATTATTATGTCTTTACCATCTTTTTCTATGCGCGAGCTAATTGACGCTGGCGTTCACTTTGGTCACAAAACAAAACGTTGGAATCCACGCATGGCGCCATTCATTTTCGGCGAGCGCAACGATGTCCACATTATTGACCTGCAAAAAACCGTTCCAATGATGCACCGTGCACTAACCGCTGTACAGGAAGTTGCGTCTAAAAACGGTCGTATCCTATTCGTTGGTACCAAGCGCCAAGCAAGTGATGTTGTTGCTGAAGCAGCGAAGCGTTGCGGTCAATACTATGTAAACCAGCGCTGGTTGGGCGGTATGCTGACCAACTGGAAAACCATTCAAAACTCTATCCGTCAGCTGAAAAAGCTTGAGGAAACCCTAGAGCAGGAAGATTCTGGCTTCACCAAGAAAGAACTTCTAAGCCTGCGTCGTCAGTACGACAAGCTAGAACGTTCACTAGGTGGTATCCGTGATATGGGCGGCCAGCCTGACTTGGTATTCGTGATCGACACCAACCGTGAAGATCTAGCGATTAAAGAAGCACAAAAGCTGGGTATTCCGATCATCGCAATCGTTGATACCAACGCAAGCGTTGACGGCATCAACTACCCAATCCCAGGTAACGATGATGCAACCCGTGCCATCACCCTTTACTGTCAGCTAATCTCTGATGCTGCGCTTGAGGGCCTACAACAAGGCCTGAGCGATTCAGGTGAAGATCTGGGCGAATCAGAAGAGCCAGCTGCTGAAGTGATCGACGAAGAAGCAGTAGAAGCGGCTGCAGAAGAAAAGCCAGCTAAAGGCAAAAAGGCTAAAACCACTACCAAGAAAGCGGCATACGCTGAAGCTGCTAAGAAAGCTGCCAAGAAGAAGGAAGCTACCGAAGCAACGGATAAAGGTAAAAAAGCCAAAGCAGATAAAGAAGAGCCTGCTGAGGAAGCAAAAGCTGACGCAGCTGATTCTGAAAAATCTGCTGAAGATAAAGAAGCAAAAGCATCATAACCCTTTGAGGATACAAGGAAGGAACCGATATGAGTATTTCACCTGCTGCTATTAAAGAGCTGCGCGAGAAAACCGGTGCAGGCATGATGGACTGCAAAAAAGCTCTAACCGAAGCAAATGGCGACCTAGAAGCAGCGATCGACTGGCTGCGTAAAAAGGGTCTGGCTTCTGCTGCTAAAAAATCTGGCCGTGTTGCGGCTGAAGGTTTGGTAGCTACCAGCTCATCTGATGATCTAACCAAAGCAGCACTGATCGAGCTAAACTCTGAAACTGACTTCGTTGCTCGTAACGAACAGTTCCAAGAGCTTGCTTCTGTAATTGCTGGCTATGCGCTAGATGTTGATGGCGATATCGAAGCACTAAAAACATTTGAGTGCAAAAAAGCCAACAAGCCAGTGAATGATGTGGTTACCGAAGCTGTTGCTAGCATCGGCGAGAACATTCAGCTTCGTCGTAGCGCTGCATTGTCTGTAGCAAACGGTGTCGTTGCAACCTACATTCACAACGCAGTTTCACCAAACCTTGGTAAAATCGGCGTGTTGGTTGCTCTAGAATCTACTGGCGACAAGGCCAAGCTAGAGCAATTCGGTAAGCAAATCGCGATGCATATCGCTGCTGCTCGCCCAGAAGCGCTTACCCGCGATGGTGTCAGCACCGAAAAGCTAGACCGCGAACGCGAAGTGCTGAAGGATCAAGCAATTGCATCTGGTAAGCCTGCTGAGATTGCTGAGAAAATGGTCGAAGGCCGTATTCGCAAATACTACGAAGAAGTGGTTCTGCTAGAGCAGATCTACGTGATCGACGGTAAAGCGAAAGTTCAAGAAGCTATCGACGCATTCGCTAAAGAACTAGGTTCTGATGTTAAAATCACAGCTTACGAGCACTTCAAGCTAGGTGATGGCATCGAGAAAGAAGAAGATAACTTTGCAGAAGAAGTAGCAAAAGCCGCTGCATCTGCATAATCATCCCTTCATACTTTATGAAAAGCCCGCTGAGTAAGCGGGCTTTTTTGTATCTACACACCTAATTGTCCCTTTACAGGCAGCCAACATGAATCTATATCTGTGGGCATGCCTGACCCTGCAACAGATATAGCCCCTGCTCCAAATTATAAGCGCGTACTCATTAAGGTTTCTGGCGAAGCATTGATGGGCGATAAAGCGTTTGGACAAGATCTGCAAACCATCCGCAAAATTACCGAAGACATTAAGCAAGTCACCAGTATGGGCGTGCAGGTATGTATCGTGGTTGGCGGCGGCAACATCTTCCGAGGCATTTCCGGTGCCGCTAAGGGCATGGACCGCTCAAGCGCAGACTATATGGGCATGCTCGCTACCGTCATGAACGCGCTGGCGATGCAAAACATCATGGAATCAGAAGGCATCGATACCCGCGTCCTATCCGCTATGGATATCAAGGAAGTGGCCGAGCCATACATTCGCCGTCGCGCTATCCGCCACATGGAGCGTGGCCGCGTGGTGATCTTCGCAGCTGGTACGGGTAACCCGTTCTTCACCACCGATACTGCCGCGGCATTGCGCGCATCGGAGATGAATTGCGATGCCATCATGAAAGGTACACAAGTTGACGGTGTGTACGATAAAGACCCGAATAAACACGATGATGCGGTTCGTTTCGATACCCTCACCTATCATGACGTACTCGCCAAAGACCTGAAGGTGATGGACGCATCTGCCATTGCGCTATCACGCGAGAACAACATTCCTATCCTTGTATTCTCAATCCACGAAGACGGTGCATTCGCCGATGTCGTTTGTGGTCGCGGGATACACACAATTATCAAAGACTAAAACGCTAAAAGGATACCACCATGACCGATATGGATGATCTAAAACGCCGTATGGAAGGCGCGCTGAACAACCTGACCCAAGAATATGCAGGCCTTCGCACAGGCCGTGCTTCTGCTGGCATGTTAGACCCCATTCAAGTCGATGCCTATGGCAGCATGATGCCTTTGAATCAGTTGGCGAACGTCTCTGCACCTGAGCCACGCATGCTGACCGTGCAAGTATGGGATGCCAGCATGGTCAAAGCGGTTGAAAAAGCGATTCGCGAATCCGATTTGGGTCTCAACCCATCAGGCGAAGGCCAAACCATTCGCGTACCCGTGCCAGAACTTTCAGAAGAGCGCCGCAAAGAACTCAGTAAAGTTGCTTCTAAATATGCAGAAAATTGCAAAATCGCGATTCGTAACGTCCGCCGTGACGGTATGGATGAGCTGAAGAAAATGGAAAAAGACGGTGATATCTCAGAAGATGATCAGCGCCGCATGGGTGATGAAATTCAGAAAATGACCGATGATTTCGTCGCAAAAGTCGACAAACTTTACGAAGAAAAAGATAAAGACATCATGAGTGTCTAATCAGGGCTCTCATGAGTGTAAGCCAAGCCATCATTGAAGACGAAAACGATAAGCAAACAGGTGATTTGCTGATCCCCAACCATATTGCGATTATTATGGATGGTAATGGTCGCTGGGCCAATGCCAAGGGACTGCCTCGCAAATTGGGCCATAAGGCGGGCGGAGAAACGCTCGAGAAAACCATCGAAGCCTGCATCAAGCAAGGCGTGAAATTCCTCACCGTCTACGCCTTCTCATCGGAAAATTGGAACCGACCGGAAGATGAAGTCAACGATCTGATGGATTTGATGCGCTACTATCTACGCCAAAAAATCAAATCATTGAATGAAAATAATATCCGCCTCAATTTCATTGGCGATCACTCACGCCTAAGCGATGATATTCAGCAGGAGCTGGTACAGGCTAAAGAGCTTACCAAACGCAACAGCGCCCTCACCCTTACCGTTGCCCTAAGCTACGGAAGTCGCCAAGAGATTATCCGTACGATTAAGAGCATGGCCGTTGAAATCGCATCGGGTAAAACCACACCAGAACAAGTCGATGAATACACCGTACTCGCCCATCTGGATACAAACGCTATCCCTGATCCCGATTTGCTGATTCGTACCGGTGGCGAGAAGCGTTTAAGCAACTTCCTACTATGGCAGTCTGCCTATGCGGAGCTGTATTTTTCCGACGTGCTATGGCCTGACTTTACCGAGCAAAACTTACAACAAGCCATTGAAGATTTCAGCGGAAGGGAGCGCCGTTTTGGAAGCCGCTAAGAAAGCAAACCGCTTTAGCGACCTTGGCAAACGCGCCATTTTCGGCATCATCGCGGCGATTGTCGCACTCAGCGCCACCATCTACAGCCCAATCTCATTTTACGGTCTCATGCTATTCGCCGCCCTACTCATGCATCTGGAATGGGTGGAGCTAACCAAAGACATTCCATCAGCCGCCATGCGCATTGGCGGGTTGATCTATGTTGGTATTCCGGTCTGGTCACTCATTTACCTGCGCGACCTCGACCTCATCCATGTGCTATTTATTTTCAGCATTGTCTGGGCCACTGACATCGGCGCGTATTTCGGCGGCAAACAATTCGGTAAACGCAAACTCGCCCCATCTGTTAGCCCCGGAAAAACAATTGAAGGATTGCTGTTTGGCATTGGCTTCGCCGTTGCAATCGGAACGCTTGGCCTACTCTACACGCCACACGACTTGATTCACCTATTGTTTATCTCAACCATTCTGGCGATTGTCTCGCAAGCGGGCGATCTATTTGAATCTGCCATTAAGCGCAAAGCACAGGTCAAAGATTCTGGCACGTTTCTTCCTGGACATGGCGGCATTTTAGACCGCGTCGATGGGCTGGCATTCGCCGCCCCCGTCTATGCACTCTTTGTGCTTTTAAGCCCGGCAACCTTGTAGAGGAAATTAAGATGTCGATGACAGCACGTTTAGTTCAGCCTCTTCACCAAAAACGCGTCAGCATTTTAGGCTCTACCGGCTCCATTGGTCAAAGCACGCTCGATGTCATTTCTCAGCATCCAGAGCAATACCCTATCGCCGCCCTCACCGCGCAAAACAATGTCGAGAAGCTCATTGAGCAAGCGCGCACCTTTCATCCGGCAATGGTCGCAATTGGAGAAGAGAAGCACTATCAAACCCTTAAAGACGAGCTGAGTGATCTGAATATAGAGGTGGTCGCCGGAAAAGACGCCCATATCGATGCGGCAAGCCGCCCTGCTGATTGGGTGATGGCCGCAATCGTCGGCTCTGCAGGGTTAGAGCCAACGCTTAAAGCCATTGAGCAAGGCTCACAACTCGCTTTTGCCAATAAAGAATGCTTGGTTTGTGCGGGTGAACTAATGATGCAGCATTGCAAACAATCAGGCGCGACATTGCTACCCGTTGATTCTGAACATAACGCCATCTTTCAGGTGCTAAACACCGAGCATCATAGTCATATCGATAAAATTACCCTCACCGCATCAGGCGGGCCTTTCCGTGGTAAAACACTCGATGAGCTAAAAGACGTCACCAAAGAGCAAGCCATCGCTCACCCGAAATGGGATATGGGCGCCAAAATCTCGATTGATTCCGCAACCCTCATGAATAAAGGCCTAGAGCTGATTGAAGCCTATCACCTCTTCCCTGTCACCGAATCGCAGCTTGATATCATCGTTCACCCCGAATCAATTATTCATAGTTTGGTGCATTACAAAGACGGATCGACGCTTGCGCAGCTTGGCATGCCGGATATGCGCATCCCGATCAGCTACACACTCGCTTGGCCTCACCGACTCGAGCTAAACACACCAAAACTGGATTTAGCCGAATGCGCCAGCATGCATTTTGAAAAGCCGGATGCCGAAACTTTCAAAAGCCTCAACCTATGTCGTGACGCGTTAAAGTCGGGCCAAAGCGCATGCATTGTGCTAAATGCAGCGAATGAAATTGCCGTTGAGCGCTTTATGAATGACGAAATAAGCTTCTTACAAATCAGCGATTTAATCGAGAAGCTCTTGGCAGCGCACAATCCACAGCCCATATCAACGGTTGAAGATGTCATCGCGCTAGACCATGATACACGCACAAAAGCAAAAGAGGTTACCTTTACATGATCGATTTTCTCGCCCAGGGCGTCCATTACATCCTATCCTTCGTCTTTATCCTATCGATCATCGTCTTCATTCACGAATTCGGTCACTATATCATCGCCAAATGGTGTGGCGTAAAAGTGGTGACGTTCTCCATCGGTTTTGGCCCGGAAGTCTATGGCTGGAACGATAAATCCGGCACACGTTGGAAAGTCTCGATTCTGCCTTTTGGCGGCTTCGTTAAAATGTTCGGTGATGAGGGGGCGGCCAGCACACCCGATGAATCCGCACTCGATAAAATGAGCGAAGAAGAACGCGCAGTAAGCTTCCATTTCAAGCCATTATGGCAAAAAGCGCTGATCGTTTTTGCAGGCCCAGCGGCGAATTTCATCCTCACCATCGCGATCATGACGTATTTTCTCTACGCGATTGGTGTCGCCTCAACCGAGCCAATTGTCGGCGAAGTCATTGCCGACACCCCAGCCGCAGCTGCCGGATTGCAAGCCGATGACCGCGTGGTAACGGTGAATGGCAATGAAGTTGAAACCTTCAACGATATCTCAAATCTGATTGCGACTAATATCGGCGAGCCCGTCGATTTAGCGATTCTGCGCGGTGAAGAGACCATCGAGCTATCAATTACCCCTAAAATGCACCAAGATGTTGATGCGCTGGGCAACCCGATTGAGCGCCCCGTTATTGGTATTCGCAGCAAACAACTGACCATCCAGAACTTCACCTTCTTTGGTGCGATTGGCGAGGCCACTGCCCGCACCTACCAGCTTTGCGAAATGAGTCTTGAGTTCATGGGTCAGATGATCACCGGCCAACGCTCTGCCAAAGACCTCAAAGGCCCAATTGGCATTGCCCAAATGTCTGGCCAAGTTACCCAAACCGGTGACACTATTGGCGAGACCACCCGCATGATTCTATGGTTCATCGCCATGCTGTCTGCCAACCTTGGCCTTATCAATTTACTGCCTATCCCAATGCTCGATGGTGGCCATTTGATGTATTATGCCATCGAAGGTGCCAGTGGACGCCCATTAGCCCATAAATTTCAAGAATATGGCTTCCGGTTAGGGTTTTTGCTGATCGTTTCGCTTATGGCTTTCACGCTATATAACGATATTCGTCAGATCTTTTTGTGATCAAAGCCCGTTTTAAGCTTGATAATTTGCCTATTATTACCCATTCCTAGCGCTATGCTGTCATTACTTTGCAGACACACCTTTTTTATTGCGTGTTTTTTGGTATTCATTTGCCTGACACCCAATGCGCATACGTGGGCACAGACCAGTGTCAGTAATGTGAATGGGCAGCGCATTGAAGAGATCGCGGTATTCGGCAACCAGCGTATCGAAACACCCACCATTGAGACCTATCTCGGTATTAAAGCAGGCCAGCGTGCCTCGCGCTACACCATCGACAAGGGCTTAAAGGAATTATACAAAACCGGCTTCTTCTCAGATGTCGCCATCGAGATTCGCGGACGCACGCTCATTGTCACCGTAAAAGAGAACCCAAGCATTAACCGCGTCGCCTTTGAAGGTAACAACGATATTGATGATGAGGATCTGGAAAAAGAGATCACGCTGCGTTCACGCGCAATCTATACCAGCACGGCCGTGCAGAATGATGTAAAGCGCCTACTCGACGTCTATCGCCGCAATGGTAAATACTCTGCCATCATCACCCCCAAAATCATCCAGAAAGAACGCAACCGTGTTGATCTGGTCTTTGAGATTGAAGAAGGCCCAGAAACCTCTATCCGCCATATCAGTTTTATTGGTAACCGCGCATTCTCAAGCGCTGCACTCGAAGACGCGATTAACTCTGAAGAGCATCGCTGGTATAAATTCCTAAGCGGTAACGATAAATACGACCCGGACCGCTTGGAGTATGACAAAGAACTACTGCGCCGCTTCTACCGCTCAGAAGGCTATGCAGACTTTCAGGTTAAATCTGCCTTTGCCGAGCTAACCCCAGATAAAGACGCTTTCTACCTCACCTTTACCTTAGATGAAGGCCCCAAATACACCTTCGGTAAAATTGAGATCGAGACGGAACTTCCAGAAGACAAGCAACCTGCGCTTCTTGAATTCCTAAGCACGCAGCCAGAAGAACAATTTGATGCCTCTGAGATTGAAGGTTCTATCGATAAGATGGTTGAATTGCTGGGTGATGAGGGCTTTGCTTTCGTCGATATCGACCCGATTCTCAAACGCCGCAACGAAGATAACATCATCGACCTGACCTATCACATCAAAGAAGGCCCGCGCGTTTACGTTGAGCGCATCAATATCTTCGGCAATATGAGCACACTCGATTCGGTAGTACGCCGCGAATTCCGCCTGGTTGAAGGCGATGCCTATAGCGTCTCCAAAATCCGCCGCTCCGAGCAACGCCTGAAAAACCTTGGCTATTTTGAAGATGTGAAGGTCAACACCGAGGAAGGCAGCTCACCAGACAAAGTGATCGTGAATGTTGAAGTGGTTGAGCAATCAACCGGCGAAATCAGCTTAGGTGCAGGTTTCTCCTCTGTTGATGGCCCATTGGCAGATATTGGCCTGACCGAGCGTAACTTCCTTGGCCGTGGGCAGACGCTGAAATTCCATATCTTAGCAGCCGCTGAGCGCCAGCAATTCGATGTCGGCTTTACCGAACCATACCTATTCGGGCGTGATATCGCTGGTGGTTTCGATCTGTATAAGATCACCCAAGACTTCAGACAGGAAAGCTCATTTGACCGTGATGCTACCGGTGGCCGCCTGCGTGCAGGCTACTCATTGGGTGAAAAACTGCGCCACAACGTCTATTATGCCTTCGAACAAAACGAGGTGAGCAATATCGATGCCGATGCATCCCGCTTCATCCGTGATCAGGAAGGTGAGAACATCACCTCTATCGTCGGCCACTCACTCGTCTATGATGACCGCGACAACCGTTTCGACCCAAGATCAGGCTGGTTCGCACAGATAAATCAAGACTTTGCCGGATTAGGCGGCGATGACAAATTCGTCCGCCACGAAGTCATGTCCGAATATTACATCCCAATCGCCGAACAATGGACCTTTATGTTAGCGGGTTCCGCTGGTCACCTGGCCGGAATTAACGAGGATATCCGCATCAACCAACGTTTCTTCGTCGGTGGACGCGATCTGCGCGGCTTTGATTCGGGCGGCATTGGCCCACGCGATATCACCACAGACGATGCGCTGGGTGGTAACGTCTACTACACCGCCTCGTCTGAAATCCGCTTTCCTCTTGGATTACCTGAAGATTTAGGCTTTATGGGTGCAATATTCCTTGATGTCGGCTCGCTTTGGGATGTCGATGATAACGGCCCAGAAGTCCGCGATAGCGGCTCGTTGCGCGCAGCAGCAGGTTTTGGTATCTCGTGGCGCTCCCCATTTGGCCCAATCCGTATTGACTTTGCCAAGGCTTTTGTTAAGGAAGACTACGACGATACCGAGAGTATCCGATTTAGTTTTGGTA
>JALEGK010000015.1 GCA_022763105.1 Rickettsiales bacterium
ATCAGGCAGCCGTCCACGGTAGGGGCAGCGACTGGGGTGAAGTCGTAACAAGGTAGCCGTAGGGGAACCTGCGGCTGGATTACCTCCTTTCTAAGGAAAAATGCGGATGAACAGCTTGCTGTTTCCACATTTATCACCTTACATAGGCATTCTACCACCTACGTATAAACACGGATTTACTTAGTAACTATTTCCATTTTTCATTAGATTCCCAAGCCTCAATATGCCATCATTTGGCTATGGGAGCTGTGCATTCTAAGATTCACCGTATTTCGGGCTTTAGCTTGGTCGAATTATCGATTGCGCTGGTCATTATTTCCGTGATTTTGGCGAGTGTGCTGCCATTTATTACCGAATCCACCAAAATTGCTGATTCAGATCAAACGGTTGAGCGTATGGAAGCCATCGAAGAGGCTTTGTTGGCCTTTTATGGCACCAATGGGCGCTTGCCTTGCCCGGGAGATTCTACGCTTTCGGTGAATACTGCTAATTATGGTGTTGAGGCCGATGTGCCAGGAACCTGTACCGGCGGTGCGATTGAGGCAACTTATGAGAATATTGGTGCAGGCGTTGTGGCTGGTATGGTGCCAGTTAAAACGCTCAATTTGCCAGATGAATATAGCTTTGATGGTTGGGGCCGTCGATTCACCTATCACGCAACCACGGCAGCGACTAATGCGACGACAGCCGGTGTGATCACGATTCAAGACCATGCCTTGGCTAACAGAACCACGGCAGCGATTTATGCGCTGGTATCGCATGGGCCGACTGGTCATGGCGGTCACACGGTGGGAGCATCACGTTTTGATTTTGATGTCAGTACGGCTAAAGAGTTAGAGAATTGCGATTGCGATGATGATGCCGTCGATACTGGCTATGATGCGGTGTTGGTCAAGGGGATGGAATATCCGACTGGTTCTGTGACGACTCTGTTTGACGATGTCGTGATTTATATGACCCAAGAGCAAATGCTTCAACGCAATTACGTCAATATTGGTGATTTGACGACATGCCCTGCAGGATTTACGCTCATTGGAACGGCTGGTACGGCTACCGCCTTTTGTATTCAGACCAACGAGGCTGGGACAACAGACTTTATAGATAGTTTAGATCAATGTGCAGGTACGGTTACCACTCGTGGTAACGCATCATTATGCACAATAGCGCAATGGTATAGTGCGTGCCAAGCAGGCACCATTAACGATGCTACCGATGATGAGGAATGGGTGCTGAGTATCGATTCATCAGGCGGTACAGACAGAGCCGTTCTTTTTGGCGATGGTGCCTGTGGTACGATGGATCGAGATACGATTGGCAATAACAATGTTTATCGGTGCTGTGTCGATTAATAAACATGCAGCGCTATACACGTCCCTAGCCATGCAAAGCCATTAAGCACAAACAACCAATCTTTAATGACGATATTCTCTGGCTGGCCGCCACGCTCATCGACATAGATATGCTGTAAATATCGGAACACGCCAAAAATCACAAAGATAATGGTATAGACAAAATAGTTGTTTCCTATTTTTTCGGCGGTTTCTACTGCATAGAGCGAGTAGGCCATGATGGCTAGGCCACATGAGATGCTGATGAAGCGGTCTAGCAATGGTTTGCTGTAGCGCGCGAGGCTTAAGCGTGTCGTATCATCACCAATCAGAGATAGCTCGTGATAGCGTTTACCAAAGCCCATAAAGGTTGCCAGCAGGAACGTGCAAAGAATAATCCACGCAGATACGGGCACGTCGATTGCGTAAGCGCCCATAAGCACGCGCAGGATAAAGCCCGTTGCTATCAGCATCACATCGATAATGGCGTAGCTTTTGAGTTTAAAGCTATAGGCCATTTGCACGGCCAGATACACTTCGGCGACGATCAGGCATTCGGTGGGAAGCAAGGTGGCGAGTAGTACGCTGGCGATCACTGATAGCTGGATCATGGTAATCCATGCCGTTGTCTTAGATACTTTGCCAGCAGCAAGTGGACGATGCTGTTTAACCGGATGGAGTCTGTCTGCCTCTAAGTCTTGCAGGTCATTTAAGATATAGGTGATGCTGGATAAGCAAATGAAGCAGAACACCGCAGCGCCTGCGAGAATCAGTGATGGCTCATGATGAAATGAAAATGAAAAGATGAGAGGTGCCAGGACAAACGCATTCTTTATCCATTGCTTTGGTCGCAGCATCCGCAGAATGTCGAGCATAGGTCCTCAGATCGATAAATGCTTAAACAACCCATTCGGAATATGCCGAATGATAAACATAATATAGCGCCAAAACCACGGCACGTATAGAACTGGCTGTTTTTTGGCTTGCGCATCGAGTATTTTTTTCGCCACTGATTGAGGTGACACTTTCAGCATGCTTTGGATATGGTCGGTGAGCGGGGTGTCGACATAGCCCGGTTTCACGGTCATGATAAATGCGCCAGTTTGCCAGTATTTGTGATACAGCCCTTCGCTCAATGTGGTTAGGGCCGCCTTGCAGGCGCTATAAAGCTGGTTTGATTTGCGGCCACGATCACCCGCAACAGAAGAGATAATAATCAGTTCGCCCGATTGTTTCTCGGCCATCTGTTTTGCGATAGGAATAATTAGTTCGGCCATTTTCGCGAAATTGACCTGAATCATCTGATCAATTGTATTGGCGTCCATGCTTTCTTCGTCTGTCATCATACCGGGTAGCAGGTAGATGATGTCATATTGCGTGGCTTGGCTAACAAGATCATCGCTAGAGAACGTGCTGGAAGTAAGGTCTAGCGATTGAGGCTTTGCCTCTATCTCATATCGAGCTTTTAGATCATTCTTTACCGCGTGCAATTTCTCTTCCGAGCGTCCGGTAATGGTGAGTTGCAGGTCGCTCTGCCGAGTTGCTAATTCGTGGCAGATAGCTTCGCCGATTGCTGACGTTGCGCCAATTACCCATATATAGGTCATAGATTGCCTCTTAAATTGAGTCGTTCATTCATGGCTGAATGAAAGCGATTGTCTGGATCGTAGCGGTTGGCGATATCACGCCATTTGGCGAGATTATCACCGTACATTTTCTCTATGGCTGCGGTGTTGCTTAGTGCATCTTTAGCTAGATAAATGCGACCGCTTGCCTCAATAATGATTTGATTCAGTGCGTGCACGCATTCTCTCAGATCGGTATGCGCTGGCATATCTAGCGCCAAGCTAATACCCGAATCACAAAAACCCAAAAGCGATTCATCGGCTGCTCCATGCGCTTTGATTACGCACAAGAAGACTGGAGTTTTGTAAATATCGATGCATCTAAACAATGCGTTTAGCACGTCTTCGCGGTCGGCGTTTTGGGGAATCAGGCATTGATATTGGTAGAAGCCTTTCGGGCCGTAGAGATGGTTCCACTGCCCTATATTATCTAGCGGGTAGCTCCATTGCTCATGAGAGACCGTTTCTGATTGCCGGTTGCTTAGTTTGGTATAGCGCATGCGGTTATAGAGCTTCATGTTCCAGCGTTTCAGCCAGCAGAATTTCTGTGGTGGGATAGCAATATGGCGCGTTGATGCTGGTTTGATTGCGTCTAAGCAAGAAGATGGGTTTGCGCCTTCGGCAATGCCTTTGAAATGTGGGGCGGTGCCATTTAGGCAATCCAGCCAGATAACGTGCTGCTCGAATTCATCTGAGGTGCGGTCTAGCCAGTTGATGGCATCGTTTATGCTTTCAACCCTTTGACGATGGATGTCGACATGGTTGCTGTTCATGGGGCTGAGTTGAATGGTCAGGCTGGTGATGAGTCCGGTAAGGCCCATACCACCTGCGGTTGCCCAGAATAGATCGGTATTTACATCCGGTGAGCATGTCAGTTCTTCACCTGTTCCTGTCATAAGCGTGATGCGTTTGACATGGCGTGCAAAGCTTCCGGTTTTGACATGTCCTTTACCATGCACATTGGCGGCAAACGCACCGGCTGCGGTCACATGCCGTGTACCTGGGGTAACGGCTACGCCCCAACCGTTTGGTATCATCTGATCGTGAATCTCTTGGAGCGTGCAGCCGGGCTCTACCGTGACCAAGCCACTTTCGATATCGCTATCGATAAATCTGTGCAGGCGTGTGGTGATATAGGTGCGATCAATGCCAATCGCTGCGTCACCGTAAGAGCGACCATAGCCGCGCGCAATGCCTGTAAATGATTCCGCATGATCTAGAAAGCTTGGGGTGCTGCATAATGTATCACGTTTATGGTTATTGCCCCATCCGCTTAGTTGGTGTGTCGATGTCATGGCTGACCTACGGCTTGTAAGTCTTGAATGCGCCAATAGACCCAATTATCGGTCATCGGCTCTTGCGGGGTGATGGAAAGTTCGAGTGTATCAACGGGTAGCTCGTTTAAGTCGAGTGAGACAGATGTGCTGCGGTATTTGCTGATCGGGCGGTTATCGAGCTGTTCTTCCCATAGCGTCATAGACTCACGTCCATTTTGAATGCCCATCACTTTGACATCGCAAATGCTGCCGATTCTAACATCGTGGTTAAAAGCGTTATAGGCGGTTGCCTCCAGCAGAATGCTTTTGGATGCAACATCTTTTAGTGAGATGCGCATGCGTGCCCCATTATAAGTGCTGACAACGGATTCGTTTTTGAATGATTTTAGCGAGATGTGCTTTGAGCTTAGATGGTGCGAATAGCTGGCTTCTTGTGCCGGTAATGCAGAAGTGAGCTGTAATGCACGAATCTGGCTGGCATCTAGGGTTAAGCTAGGTTTTGGATAAGGAATTTTAATCTGGCTAAGGCGCAAGGTGATGTCGTCTTGATAAAACCATTTGCGCCATCGTGATTCCCAACTGGAATGTATGCTGATGGATTGCAACTGGTTGCTTCGCATTAATTCTGCGCGTTGCGGCGAATAGAGTGCGGCGAGATGGATGGTGTTATCTAGCAGCGGGTTAAGCACAAAGCCTGAGCGTGCAATATTGGGTATGATACGGTCGGTGCGCTCGTATCCGCTTTGTAATGTGAAGGTCATATGTATAGGAGGCGGATAGAGTAGAAAGCTAAAGAGTCTGCCGATTAGGGTGGGTTTAATGTCAATCTCTGCCCAGATCAGATCGCGGTAGTGATTGGGGATGGTAATGGATCGGTCCCACTCAAAGGTTTCATCGTAATATTCTTGTTTTTTCGCATCTAGTGCTGCCTTGCGTTTATGCAGTTGCAAATAGCCAGAGGTGATCGATTTTGCCTCATAGTTTTGCCATAGCGATAGAATGGCATTGGCGTCATCGATGGTTGGGTAATGCTGCATGATACTATCGAGGCTGACAAACATATGGTCAGGGGCGTTTGCCTTTAGCAGGTACGCGCTGTTTTCATGTGCGAGCCACGGCGTATAGGCATGATAGCTTTGAAATACCGGGCGCGGGGTGAAGGTAAGCTCTTTATGCGGCTGCGCAATCAGATACGCCTGATGGTTGCGCATGACATCTGCTGTGCCGCGCAATTTGGGCAATGGTCGTTGTTTGTATAACCCATGAAGGAAAAGCTGGTACCGTTCGCTTTTGGTGGCGTTGGCATGCTCTGATAATGCTTCGCTATTCTCAGAGAGCTGATCAAATGCGCTGAGCATCTGTGCTGCTTCATCCGATGCTTTGTTGAAATATGGTAAGCTGAAGGCGCCAATGCAGAGTAGGGCGATCATGGCGAAGCTATATTTTTTGCTTTTAGCGCATTGCGGCCAGAACCAGTCTTTGGTGATTAGGCAATAGCTGAACAGCCAGCCTAATGCCTGCATAATGTGATGGTCGTTATCATGGATGAATGCCCCTTTGGCAACCGCCATGACGATGCCAAGCAGTGCTAAGGGTAAGAAGAGGGTGCTTTCTGGCAATGGTTTAGTCGCGGTGCTGCTTTGGATATATATCCAGCCGCATGCTAGCGCGATATAGGCGATTGGCACATAGTAAGGGTTGTATGAGCTTGCCATTGCGGTAAAGCCAGAGCCAAGTTCGATGGCGCCACGAATATAGTATGGGATGTGTTGACCAGCCTGACCGCATAGCAGCCATGCAATCAGCCAGATTAAACAGAAGGAGCCTAAGTATAGCATTGGCAATTTACGTAAGGTGAAGCGGTGGGCTTCAATCGCCAAGAACACGCACACGCACATGAGTAAGTAGCTAAATTTGGTTAGGCTGGCGATGACGCATAAGGTGATCAATAGCCATGTTAAACTGCCTTTGAGTGTTTTTCGTAGCAGAAAATAATTGAGCAGCATGAAGGTGGGGGCGAGATAGAATACGACATCGTCAGTGAGGATGATGATAGCCGCAAGAGCTAATGGAATGACCGGGTTTTCTGGGTTTTTACGCCAAAGGATAATGGCGGTTGCCATTACGCCTATGCCCATGAGGGCATGTAGAAATAGGCTGAGGCCATAGGTGTCTGGGTGGTAATATTTGCCAAAGAGAAAGCCCAAAGGGCCGTAATGCCAGATGATATCATCGCCCCAACGCCAATCTTGCGCGAATGCATGATGGAGCGTGAGGATCCACGAGCTATCGACATCGGCGCTCATGAAGTGGTTGGGCAGCCAAGGCACATAAAAGCCCGCCACTAAAATCAGTGAGAATGCGCTGATAAGTGTAATTTGGGCGGCTGTTTGCGGTTTATGTGAGGGCATAGGGTTGCTTAGCATGAAACAACGCCAAAATCAGCGATGAATGACAACGCATTAACAGATATATTTGGATGCAGTGTTATGCGGCGCGATCAAGCAGCCCTTCCCCAAAATGCGTATGCACTTTCGTGAAGAATTCTTCTTTCTGAAGTTTGCTGCGCCATTCTTTCAAGGCTGGATAGTCATTGAGAGATAGTTTCACCGCTTCCGCAGGGTCGAAAACAGACAATAGCGCTAAATCGACAATGCTTAGCTCATCGCCTAGCATATAGGTGTTTTCTTGCAGATGTTTTTCAACGACTGGAATCTGATCGGCTAAGAATTTCAGCCCCTCATTGAGTGAGTTCTGGTCTACGTCAATGCCAATCATTGGAGCGAGTAGGCGGTTGAACATTACCTTGCCGAAGTTGTTTGATAGGTGAAGGCTTATGAAATCGAGCCATTGATTGGCTTTTGCTTCGGCTTCTAAATCGCCTTGCGGGTAGAGTTTGCCGTGCTTTTGGGCAAGATACTTACAGATCGCATTGCTCTCAAACAGGCTAAAGCCATCATCTTCCATGGCTGGCACTTTGCCTACTGGGTTTAATTTTAGAAACGCCTCTTTTTTCTGATCACCAGCGCGAAGGTCTACCAATTTGAATACATAATCGAGGCCAAGTGCGTTCGCAGTATAGAGCACTTTGTTGGCTGGTGAAGAAAGTGGGTATCCATAAATGGTGAGCATGGTGGTCTCCTGAGTGTTACTGGCCAAGTTTTACGACAAAGCGTGAATGAGCGCAAGCAATCACCGTAATTAAAACAAAGCTTTCTTTTTGCTGCTAAAAGCAGTAGTAGAGCGCGTAACAAATGTAAGGATGGGATATGAAAGATATTCGTAACATCGCGATTATCGCGCATGTGGATCATGGTAAGACGACGCTGATTGATTCATTGCTACAGCAATCGGGTACGTTCCGCGAGAACCAACAGGTTCAGGAACGCGTGATGGATAGCAATGATCTGGAAAAAGAACGCGGGATTACCATTCTTGCGAAATGTACCTCGATTGAATGGGGTGAGACGCGCATCAATATTATCGATACGCCCGGCCACGCCGATTTTGGTGGTGAGGTAGAGCGCGTACTATCGATGGCGGATGGTGTGATTCTGCTGACTGATGCAGCGGAAGGCCCTATGCCGCAGACGAAGTTCGTGCTGGGTAAAGCGCTTGCGCAGGGCTTGCGCCCGATGGTGGTGATCAACAAAGTGGATCGCCCGGATGGTCGCCCGGATGAAGTCGTTGATGAAGTGTTTGATTTATTTGCTGCGCTTGATGCGAGCGAAGACCAGCTAGACTTTCCGATTCTCTATGCATCTGGTCGCGATGGCTGGTGTGTGAATGATCTGTCCGATGATCGCAAAGATTTAACTCCCATGCTTGAGCTTATCGTCAACCATGTGCCTGCACCGGATGTGGAGCAAGATGCGCCATTTAGAATGCTTGCGACCTTGCTAGAGTCTGACCCGTTCTTGGGCCGTATTCTAACAGGCCGCATTATCAGTGGTCAGGCGACAGTGAATATGCCGATTAAAGTGCTGAATCTGAATGGTGAGCAGGTGGAAAGCGGTCGTTTGAGTAAGCTGCAGACTTTCTCAGGCGTAGAGCGTGTGCCGGTGGAGCAGGCGCAAGCAGGTGATATTATTTCGGTAGCGGGTACAGCGATTGCTTCTGTTGCGGACACCATTTGTGATCCGGCTGTATCTGAGCCAGTGCAATCGACTCCGATTGATCCGCCAACTATGGCAATTACGATTAGTGTGAATGATTCTCCTTTTGCTGGTCAAGAGGGCAGCAAGGTTACCTCTCGCATGATTCGTGACCGTTTATTGGCCGAAGCGGAGACCAATGTGGCGATTACGGTTACGGAAAGCGCGAACAAAGATGCGTATGAAGTCGGTGGTCGTGGTGAATTGCAGCTTGGCGTTCTTATTGAGACGATGCGTCGTGAAGGATTTGAACTTTCGGTGTCTCGCCCAAAAGTATTATTCCGCGAAGGAGACAATGGCGAGCGCTTAGAGCCGATTGAAGAAGTCGTCGTTGATGTTGATGAAGAGCATAGCGGTACGGTGGTTGAGAAGATCAGTCAGCGTAAAGGTGTGATGATGGATATGCGTCCGTCTGGTGGTGGCAAGACTCGTATTACCTTCCATGCGCCATCACGTGGATTGATTGGTTATCAGAGTGAGTTTCTAACCGATACGCGTGGTACCGGCGTGATGAACCGTCTGTATCACAGCCATGAGCCATTTAAAGGTGAGGTTGAAGGACGCCGTAACGGTACGCTGATCTCTACGGATCAAGGTGAAGCGGTAGCTTACGCTATCTTTAACCTGCAAGAGCGTGGCTCTATGTTTATCAAGCCACAAGACAAGGTCTATATGGGCATGATTGTGGGTGAAAATTCACGCGATAATGACCTTGAGATCAACGTGCTGAAGGGTAAGCAGCTTACCAATATCCGTGCATCGGGTACGGATGAGGCCATTCGTTTGACGCCGCCACGTAAGCTGACACTAGAAGAGATGATCTCTTACATTCAGGAAGATGAGCTGGTTGAAGTGACGCCTGAGAATCTGCGTTTGCGTAAACGAGAGCTGGATGCGAATGAACGTAAGAAAGCGGCTCGTGCGGCTAAGAAAGAGGCGAGCTAGTTAGCTTTAGCCACGTTCGAAATGCGGCATTGGTGCGGTTTGTTGAATGCCTTGATGTACTAGGTTCAGCAATTCTGCATTGTCTTTGACATGCAAAATATTTGTATCCACGATGCCTTCTTGCTGCATCGCCTGCTGTGCTTGCGGAATCACAATGTTTGCGCGTTCACCCATATAGACAGGGGTTAGTCCGAGTCTGGCTGCTGCCACTAGGCCTTTCCATCCATCATCAACCATGATGACATCTTTACCCGGCTTCACGCCAATGGTTTGCATCGCTCTAACGTAGGCGTCATGTCCCGGCTTGCCCGCATTCGCATAGACAGGCGTGTTTGGGTAAGCGTGGTTGAAGCCAAGTTCAAACCAACGGTTGATCGTGTTCATATTGTTGCTGACCACTGCCCAGGGGGTTTGGCTCTGGTCATAATAGTTCATAACGTCTTGTGCGCCTTCCATCGGGAAGATAGGCGTTGAAAGGTAGATGGAGCGGCCATTCTCAAATAGCTCATCCTTTTTAATTTGCGAGATATGCTCTTTTAAAAATTTGCGTGGGGTGTGTGCGTAGTTAAGCGCTACTTCTACATCGGGTAACACGCCTAAATAATGTGCCTGAAGTTTCGCATATGCTTTGCGCATGGCTGCCTCATTATCGCCAATGACCCCATCAAAGTCACTTAGCACGGCCTTTACTTTCATTGGCCTGCTATAGCCTGTTAGCACAGGCGAAATGCCATGCCGATCACTGATGACCGAGCCTGGTTGACCTGATGCCCAATGATTGCTCATATCTGTGCTCTATATAAATTCATACCCTGACATCATAGCATTATGACGGCTGAGATTTCGTGACAGTTTGATGATATTGAGTTTCGAGATAAACAGAGCCTTAACATAAGCTTAACACTAATTCTTGACGTTTTTTGTTATACTATTTGTAACTAAAAAATTAGAAAGTGGAGAGTATTATGTCATTCGGTAGTAAAAATGATGAAGAAGCAAGACTAGCAGCTTTGCGTGAGCAACAAGAGGCGATTGCGGCTATTTTAGGTGATGTTGGCGGTACAATGGTAGACCCGGCACAAGCAAAGGTAAATACCGGTTCTCAGGTGGTTACAGACGCTAGGCCACCCTGCAAGCGATGCTGCGGTTGCGGCTAGGCTAGGCACTTAAAACACCCATTTAACTTGAAATTGCGGGTTTGATTCGGTGACACCATCGACTCCGAACTTATTGTGCCAATAGGAATATTCTAATCCCATAAATAATTTATTCTGACCAATTCCGGTTAAATCTCCGACATCCAGTAATAATCTAGGAACGATATATTGGTTTGGTTTGGTGCGGCCTTCTGCACCTGCGAAATCTGCAAAGCCTTCCGTTAGCCAACGTGTGCTGCCTAGCATAAATGGTCGCTTCCATGCGATGGTCAACTGTTCGGTTGTACCGCTGAGATATGGATTGTCGCGTATAAAGAGATTGGTCTGGAAAAAGATAAAGCCGGGCAGGTTCCAATCGATGGCTGGTCCGGCTAACCAGCGCTGTTCTTGACCTTTGGCTTTTTCTAAGCTGGTGGCGAACAACACATCTTTGATAAGGCCAAACGACATATCTTTTTTGAGTATTTTGCCCAGTGAGAAACGTAGAACCTGCTCGGTGTAGTAAAATGGGTTGCCGTTATCCGGGTAGCTGAAATCACCGAAGATAAAGAAGTCTCCGTATTTCCATTTATTGGCGTATTCGACAGTGATAAGGGAGCGGTGGTCATCTCCCAATTCGTACTCGCTGCCACGCAGATATTGAATGTTCGCGCCATGCCACTGAAACCAATCGTCAGATGCATAGGCATGCATGCTTACAGAACAAACAAAAAACCATAAGATTAATCGGATGATCACGTAGACTCCCATGATGCTTTAGTAGGCCAGTGTAGCAGTTTGAAATAACATAGGAAATGTTCAACGCTACCGAGGTAAAATTGAATGATGGTTTTTCTATATATGTGCAGATTGCATCACGTATTAAGCCACTCTTTCAATCTATGAGGTCTTATAATGTTAGGTTAAGAGCCTTCTGACGCCCTTGTGGTTAATGTTTTGTTTTTATTGAGAAATGTGTTGGTTTTTGGGCGCGCTGTCATGAAGTTGTAATGTAACTGTCGTATAATGATGGATAGAAACGGTTAAACGACAATGACAATAAAAAACGATCTTTATGATATAGATGTTATGCGCACTCAGTATGATCTGATGAGTGCCATGCACTATGGCGAATCACTTCAGGATTATACAGGTAAAACGGGCGAAGAAGCCCGCACGCTTCATGCTGCGATACATCAATTAAGTACAGCGCTTGGGATTGATTCTGAAGGAAAAGACGATGAAGATTTACTGAAACATTCTAAAGAGGTTTTTGATGCCCTTGGTAAAGAGCGGCAGATAGAAATGTTGCGTGAGCTTTCAGAGCGAGAAGTAGAGCTACAAAGAAAAGTCAGAGAACATTTAGTCGCGGCTGATCTTTCAGATCCGGATGTGTTCGATTATGGCGATCCCGCGCATTACGGCAAAAGGCCTTATGGACCTTTTTTACAAGAAGCGCCACCTTCTAGAGGCACGCCAGGTTCACGAGGCATTTATGGTAATTACACGCCACTCAAAACCTATAGCGGAAAAGAAAAACAGCTAATTGGTAAGGTGCTCGATCTGGATATGAGTTTGGTCAAAGCCAATAAGAACGGCATTGCTTTGGTTGTTGTTGCAACCGGCAAGCGTCGCCCTGGGGTTCCTGGCGAGGTAATGGCCGTCGATGTGAGCACAGGAGAAGTGCTCGATAGTTTTTCATTTACAGGTGGTGGTGCTGGCCCCTCATCTGAAAGGCATACTAATGGTATTACTCCGGGTTTGAGCGGTGAGTTGGATTTTGAAGAACACGCAGATTTGCAGGCGCAATGGGGGTTAAACGGTTTAAAATATGGTGGTGCCGGACATTGGAAGGACGGTGACGGTGTTAGATGGCATGTATTGACCAAAGACCCTATGGCAAAGCGAGCAGGGATGTGGATTCATCCAACCAAGGGTAATACATATGGCTGTTTGGGCATGCAGCCCGGTGAGGCAAAACGATTCAGACGTTTTTGGGAAGATCAGGATGGTTTTCCTCAAATGACGTTCATTACACAGAATGTTTGGGAGCGAA
>JALEGK010000016.1 GCA_022763105.1 Rickettsiales bacterium
AAGAAGCGGCTCAAATCTACCAAACCGCTTACCGCGCCATTCACCTCACCAACCTAGAGGCGCTCGAGCATGCCGAAGAGATTCTAAAGGCGCTCAAGCCCACCGATATTTTCATTGCCGCTGTCAGCAATAAAAAGGGCGATAATCTTCGCAAAGAAATCAGCCATTTGGGATGGGACCATTACTTTGACGCCATCGTCGGCGCAGGTGACGCGCATGCTGATAAGCCAGACCCGGCCCCCGTCATGCTGGCGCTCAAAGAAACAGATATTCAGCCGCAAGAATGTTGGTTTGTCGGCGACACCACCATCGATTTAGAATGCGCACAAAATGTTGGCTGCATTCCGGTGCTTTACGGCGAGGTGCAGACCGATGGTGACGCCTATGACGGTTTCCCCATCGCGCATCATAGCCGCGACCATCACGGATTCATGGAAGTGATCGAGTACATATTGCGCGCGGATGCGGCTTAAAGCTTAGTGTTGCGTGGTAACGAGTCGCTTACCGCATGCCTGACATAAAGCAAGCGCGCCGAGCAGATGCGCGGCATCTTCATCTTGAATAAAATGCACAATGCGGTCTTGCTGCAGCAAATACTGATCGATCAATTCAATCACCGCTTCCGCATAATCAGAAATCAACGCCAAATCATGCTCCGGCTCTTCCACTGCCGATGCGGTGAAATCGGTAAAGCCGCCTGCCGCATAACGCCCAAGCGATGCACCGCCTTGCTCTTCAATCATCTTCACAGTGATAATGAGTGCCGATGCCAACATGCGCGACCATGCCGTCTTTGCGATATGTGCCATCATCTCTGCATCTGGTTCTTTAATCTCAGCCGATTCAACGCCGCTTTTCAGCTCGTCACGCATATGCTCAAGCACGCTGCGAACACCAGCAGCAGCACCCAAAACATTCTGTGCATTCTCAACAAATACGTCGCGCCACATCTCTGGGTCCGAGCGGCCAATACGAATGAAGCGTTCGTATAATGCGTCATTTTCTTGTGGCTTAATGCCATGCTCATCAAGCACCGGCATCGCAGCATAACACATCAACTGCGGAATATGCGACATATAGGCATAAATCTGATCATGGCTATCAGCAGGCAAGACATCGACCACCGAGCCAAGCGATTGCCAGAGCTGACCAACCGGTTCAATCGCCTCGATATATTCTTGGCTGGGCGGTGTAATCAGAAACAAATGATCGACAAAGTAATCACCGCGCGCCGTATAGGGGCCAACTTTCTCGCTACCCGCAATCGGGTGCGAAGGCACATACGCGACATGATCTGGCAGGTGAGGGGTGATGTCTTCAATCGCTTGCTTTTTGATCGATCCAATATCGGTCAACACGCAGCCCTCTTTTAGGTGTGGGGCAATGGTTTCCATGACCGGCCCGTAACACCCAACCGGCGTACACAAAATAACCAGATCAGCCTTTGCTACGGCTTCTTCTGGTGTGGCGGCCAGTATATCAATCGCTTCCACAGACAATGCCGTTGCCGAATGATCGGGGTGTAAATCGTAGCCAGCAATGGTACCCACACGGCCACCATGTTTGAGTGACAGACCCAGCGATGCTCCCATCTGGCCCAGCCCTATAATTGCGACACGTTGGAATAAGATATCTGACATAGCTAAACTATCGATTTAAGAATTCATGCAAAGCAGTTTTAAATGCTTCATTATCATCTGCCGAACCAATGCTAACACGCAAACAATCCGGCAAGCCATAATTCGCCACTTCGCGCGGTATAATCCCTTGCTCGAGCAAATACGCATTCGCATCCGATGCACGCGCACCATCTTCGCTCGGGAAATGAATGAGGATGAAATTCGCGAAAGATGGCGTCACACCCAAGCCCATCGCACGCACATCTTTAGTCAGTGATTCGCGCTCGCGCGCATTACGATCAATCTCGGCATTCAGATATTCGCTATCACGCAATGACGCTTCTGCCGCAGCCAGTGCGGGCTGCGTCACATTGAACGGCGCACGCACTTTATACATTACATCAATCAATGCTTTCGGACCATACCCATACCCCACGCGCAGTGCGGGCAGGCCGTGCAGCTTAGAGAAGGTCTTGGTGATAATAACATTGCCACGCTCAATTAACTCGCGACCGTCTGTGTAGTCTTTGACATCGCGCATATATTCGGCATAGGCGCCGTCAATTACCAGCAAGATATCATCACGCAATTCATCGCGCAGACGCGTTACTTCTTGCGCAGAAATATAGGTGCCCGTCGGGTTATTTGGATTGGCAAAGAATACGATTTTGGTGTTTGGCGTCACCGCCGCGAGTAATGCATCGACATCCGTGGTTAAATTTGTCTCAGGCGCACTCACCGGCGTTGCTCCTTGCTGCTGCGTGTAGATGCGATACATCAAAAACGCATGCTCAGGGAATAATACCTCATCGCCTATTGTGGCGAATGCACGCACGATCATGCCGATAATCTCATCCGATCCGGCACCCACGATGAGCTGGTCTTGCGCCAATCCCACCTGTTCTTCAATGGTGGCGCGTAAGCTCGCCGCACCATCCTGAGGATAGCGATGTAGCTTGGCAGCCGCTGCCTGAAATGCCTCAAGTGCCTGAGGGGAGGGGCCTAACGGGTTTTCATTGGATGATAGTTTAATAATTTTCGCACCCGCACGCGCATGGGTTTTCCCGCCGACATAGGGGGAAATCACATCAAGGAAATCATTATGTTTGATCGCTGTCATATCGCGCGATAGTTACGCTTAAAACGCCTAAACGTCAATCGGCTTGGGGTGCGAGCCCAACCAGATGATCTCGGCATCGCCCAGCGCACGGCTCACTTCTAGTAATTCATCGCTATCATCGGTGTAAAAACCATCGAGCTTAATCAGCATGCGATGCACGGGCGGCTGATTCGATGAATTAATCAGCGACGCAGTAATGCCCGACTTGGCAAAAATCTCTGTCGCTTTCGAGGTGCTAACTGCCTCTTGAAGCTTGCACGCGAAGTAAGATTCGTCATTGCCGCTTTCCTCTGGCGTCACATTGGCAATCGCCAGACCATGACAGGCGCGCTTTGGAAACTCAGGATGCGCGACCACAGGCAAATGTGCAAAAATCTTGAGGTTTGTATTGCCTTGCGAGGCAAGCACCAACCACCAATTCGTATCTTCATCAGCCAAAAACGTCTCAGCCGGGCTTGGCAAAATGCCAATATTGATTTTGTCAGATGCCAGATCACCCAGCACGCCATTCACGGTGGTGTTGGTCGTAACAGGTACAAAGCTGCCAAAATGCTCACGCGCGAGCCATAATAAATTCTGAATTTTCTCATGATGCACCACGCTTAGCTGCATTGGCGATTCATGATGAATCGATGCGGCAATCATCTGGCGCCACATCGAGGTGGCGGCTGTTGCATCAAAGTTGCTGCTTTTGAATGCGTTGAAAATCCGGCGGATCATTTTGCCTTCGCGGCCAGAGCGTAGAAATAATCCTTTTTCTCCAGCGGCTTTCTTGGCTGCGCCCACTTGCGCGACAATCTCGATGCGCTGTTTCATCAGCGCGATGATCTCATCATCAATCGCATCAATCTGCTTGCGAAACTCGGTCAATTGCGCGCTTTTGCTCATGGGCAGTGTTATGTCAGCAAGCGTTAGCAAAAGCAAGCCTGACCTCATCTGTTTCTTGACCTTTGTGGAACAAATCAGTCTAACTGTGCCCATGTTAGAAAATGCGACATTGCAGGAAGCCTCATTTGGCCCCGATCACCGCCGAATTTCGGTGGGTGACGTTGTCGATTTGCGCCCCAAAGAACCCTTCTGCTTAGATGGTGGCCTGTGTATAGAAAGCCTGCCCGTAGCCTTCCAGACCTACGGCACGCTCAATGCAGATAAAAGCAATGCGATTCTCGTGTGTCATGGCCTAACCGGCGATCAATACCTTGCATCGGACCATCCGGTAACCGGCAAGCCCGGCTGGTGGGAAATGTCTGTTGGCTCAGGCAAACCGATTGATACCGATAAATATTTTGTGATTTGCAGCAATGTGATTGGTAGCTGCATGGGCTCATGGGGGCCAAAATCAATCGATGCGGCCACTGGCAAGCCCTATGGCCTGAACTTTCCGGTGATCACCATTGCCGACATGGTGCGCGCGCAAGTCGCACTCATCGATGCATTCGGTATCGAGCAATTATTCGCTGTCATTGGTGGCTCTATGGGCGGCATGCTAGCGCTCACTTGGGCGTCGCTCTATCCAGAGCGTGTCTTCGCCGCAATGCCGATTGCGACTTCCGCACGTCACTCTGCGCAAAACATTGCCTTTCATGAAATTGGCCGCCAAGCCGTTATGGCAGACCCTGATTGGAGGGACGGCAATTACTTTGAGGCAGGCACCTACCCATCAAAAGGGTTGGCGGTTGCGCGTATGACCGCGCACGTTACCTATGTAAGCCAAGTGGCACTCGCGCAGAAATTCGGACGCCATCTACAAGATAAAGAATCGATCGGCTTTGGCTTCGATGCAGATTTCCAAGTTGAGAGTTACTTAAGGTATCAGGGTAAGAGTTTTGTCGAACGTTTTGATCCTAATGCTTATCTCTATATTACGCGTGCGATGGATTACTTCGATCTCGCTGCGGATCATGGTGGCAATTTGGGCATGGCATTTGCCAACACGCCGGTGCGTTTTTGTGTCGTTTCATTCTCTAGCGATTGGTGTTTCCCAACGGAAGAAAGCCGTGACATTGTGCGCGCACTCAACGCCGCATCAGCCGATGTCAGCTTCGCCGAAATCCAGACCGATAAAGGCCACGATGCCTTCTTGCTCGATGTGCCTGATTTTCAGCGTACCATGGCAGGCTTCATCGATGGGTGCTGGCAGGTGAAATCCGGAGGTGCGCATGGCAAATAAAAGCACACAAACGCATTTCGAAGCGATGGGCGATCTGATTCAGCCGAAATCGAAAGTGCTCGATATTGGCTGCGCCGAAGGCGATTTGCTGCAATGGCTGCGCGAGCATCGTGAGGTAGATGGTCGCGGTATTGAGATTGACCAATCCAAAGTAAATCGCGCGATTGCGAAGGGTGTATCCGTCATTCAGGGCGATGTGAATTCGGATCTGAGTTATTACCCGAATCAATCCTATGACTATGCGATTCTGTCGCAAACCTTGCAGGCGATGCAAGACCCAAAAGGTATTCTCGCCGAGCTAATGCGCATAGGAAAACAGGCGGTGGTGTCGGTACCGAATTTCGGCCATTGGCGCAACCGTTTGCATTTGGGGCTGCATGGTAAAATGCCGGTGACCAAAACGCTGACCTATCAATGGTACGACACGCCGAACATTCACTTCTGTACCATTACGGATTTTGTCGAGCTGTGCGAAGCGATGGACATTCGCATCGATCAGCGCATTATGATGACACATAGCGGTGTGCCGACGAGCTTTTCTGGCAAAGGCTTCTGGGCCAACCTGTTTGGTGAACAAGGCATCTTTTTATTATCAAAGAAGTAAAACAAAGACTGAAAGTATTACCTTATGTTTCCTGATCATGCGTCTATTTATCCAGCCAACCTTCTTGAAGAGCGTGCGCGCATTCAGGAGTCAGGTGGCTTGCGTGATAAAATCCGCTACGATTTAACACCGCGCCCGCACTATGCATTTGGCTTGCTTGCTGCCGCAGACATGGCGCGCTTTGCCGGCCAAAATCGCATTACCGCGATTGAATTTGGCGTTGCAGAAGGTAAGGGCTTGCTCACCATGTGTGAGTTGGCCACTGCAATCGAAGACGAGACCGGCATAGGCTTCGATATTGTCGGCTTCGATACAGGCGAAGGCTTGCCCGAATTACTCGATCATCGCGATCACCCAGAGATTTGGTCGCAAGGCGATTTCGCAGGCATTGGCCGCAAAGAACTAGAAGCCAAGCTACCAGAGAATTGCCGTATGGTCTGGGGCGATGTCCGCGAGACACTACATGATGCGATTGCAGGGCTTAGCGCACCCGTTGGCTTTGTCGCCAATGATCTTGATATGTATAGCTCGACCATCGGTTCGCTCGATCTGTTCAAAGCCGCGCATGATCATTTATTGCCGGTGATTATGTGTTATTTCGATGATACGCTGGGCAGCCCAACGCGTATTGGCTCGCTGTTCCGTAACGATTGGTGCGGCCAGCTTGCCGCCATCCGTGAATTCAACGAAGCAAACGCAACGCGTAAAATTGATATCATCCGCACGCTCAAAGCGCGCCGCCCACTTAACCGCGAGCTATGGTTAGACCAAATCTATGCCGCGCATGTGCTCGACCATCCGTTGCGTCAAGTCGGGGCAGAGCGTACCAGCCTGATGATGGATGAGCACGGCACCGATCACAGCTTCGAGTGGACATTATAAACACTCTGCCGAATCTGGTGGAGAACTCCGCTACAACCATTGATTAAGCGCAAGCGCCATCCTACACTGCCGCCAATTCAAACCAAAGAGTGACACGAATGCTCAACCCAATTTGGCGCTATGGATTGCTATGTGTGCTATGGCTGATCAGCCTATCGCCTGCATCAGCGGATACTAGCAAGCTCTTCTACGCGATTGAGAATAAGCATTGGGGCACCGCCATGCGCGAGGCGCAGGGCAAAGGCATGCTTGGGCATGTGGTGCAGTGGCATTTCCTGCAAGATGAAGATGCCGAAGTCAGCTTTGCGCAGATCCATGACTTCATGCAGCGTCACCAAACCTGGCCGGGGCGCAGCAAGCTGCAAATACGTGCCGAGAAATTGCTATTCCAAAATGGCTCTCCTGATGCGCGCGCATGGTTCGCCAAATACCCGCCCATCTCAGGTTACGGCTTGCTTGCTAAGGCGCGCTTAGGTGGCGCGAAAAAGGCGGAGCTGGTCAAGCGTGGCTTTGAGCAGGGGGATTTTGAAAAAGACGATGATAAGCAAATCATCAAAGAATTCCGCGACTTCCTGTCTGTTGCCGATTACCGCAAGCGCATCGAACGTTTGCTAGAAGAAGATAAAGCCACCATCGCGTCGCGTTATCTAAAATATGTCGATAAAAAGCATCGCCGCCTATACGATGCACGCATTTCACTGATCCGCAAAGACCGCGATGTCGACCGCGCCATTGACCGCGTGCCAAACGAACTGATTAAAGATCATGGGTTGATGGTCGATCGCACTGTCTGGCGTCATAAAAAGAATTTAATCTCTGGCACAATTCAACTGCTCAAAGAAATGCATCCCGATAATCCGCTAGCCGATAAGGTCTGGAAGATTCGCGCCCTACATGCGCGTGATTACATCGAGGTTGGCAATTATAAAGGCGCGCTGGCGCTGCTAGTTAATTATGGCAACAAGCTAAGCCCCGCTAATAACGCCGAAGCACTCTGGATGCTTGGGTGGTTGCAGCTTGAATTCTTCAATAACCCGAAAGAAGCATACAAAGCCTTCTTCCAGCTGAATAAGCAAACCTCATACCCGATCAGTAAATCACGCGGGGCATTTTGGTCTGCTCGCGCAGCTGAGATGAATAAGAACAAAGAAATCGCCGATGGCTGGTATAAGGTTGCCGCGCAATACCCGACCACTTTTTACGGGCAATTGGCATTTCATAAGCTGAATCCGGGTAAGCCGCTGAAACTGCCAAAATACCAATCAAATCCGGCGACGGTTGATTTCTACATGCAGCACCCGCTGGTGCGTCTGGCAAAGCAGCTCAAAGATATCGGGCAGTCACGCCTAGCGACGCCATTCATCAATCATTTAGCGCAAGAAGCCAAAAGCGAAATGCATATGGTCGCACTCGCCGAGGCCGTTGCGAAACTCGGGCTGATGCATGGCTCGGTGCGTGTCGCCAAATTTGCGACCCGCGATAATCTGATTTTACTGCCACATGGCTGGCCGATCACGCAGATTGGCAAAGAAAGCACGCTAGAGCCAGCATTGCCGCATGCGATTGCGCGCCAAGAAAGTGAATTTAATCCAGAAGCAGTAAGTCTGGCGGGCGCACGCGGGCTGATGCAGCTTATGCCAGCCACAGCCAAACGCGTCGCACGCTCAAAAGGCATGGGCTATAGCCGCAAAAAGCTGTTTGAGCCATCCTATAATGCGACATTGGGTAGCTCGTATTTGCAGGGATTGGTCGAGCGCTTTGAAGGCAATTATATTCTGGCTATTGCGGGCTATAATGCAGGCCCAGGCCGGTCTGAGCAATGGGTGCGCCGGTTTGGACGCCCGGGCCGCAACATTGGTCAGACATTGCGCTGGATAGAGATGATTCCCTTCTCAGAGACGCGCAACTATGTCCAGCGTGTATTAGAGAATGCACAAGTTTACCGTGCGCTGATGAAACCGGACGCGCCGCTCAATATCGCGAAAGATTTGCTACGCTAGTTAATCGCAGCCAATTCCAACTTCAGATTCACAGACGGTAGAATTATAGGTCGGATAGCCAACAGGCGGGACATAAGCCGCATCGTTATCGCGGTAAACGGCAGGTGGCTGAGGGTTGTAATACGGGCTGGCCGCGCGAGAAACGGGGACAGCAGAACCCGCAGGCACTGGATGACGCACGTCATAAAGGTCCCAAACATTGCTTTGGCGCTTAATGCCACCACCCCCACATGCGGTAAGCAATAAAGCAGCCAAGCACAAGCATGTGTAGTTTTTCACCATTTCAACTTGTACTATACCCTGTTTTTCACAATCGTGATTGGAATATTGGAATGATTTTGCAATTTTCAATCCTTTAAGATAGACATAGTGCAATTTTGTCAAAATTAATGGGGGATTTTCATGCAAGTTGGTGGCCACGGTGCTTTAGAGGAAGCAGTTCCTGAAACATTGCTATTCGGCTTCGATCCGTTCTGGTTCGCAGTTCTACTATTCGGTTTTGCGTATCTGTTGATCATGACCGAAAAAATTAACCGTGCGATTGTTGCGCTACTGGGTGCAGGTATCCTGATCATCTTCGGTGTCATGAACCAGCATCAGGCGATTGCCGCCATTGACTTTGGCACACTCGGACTACTCGCCGGTATGATGGTGATTGTCCATATCACAGGTAAAACCGGTGTGTTCCAGTATCTTGCGGTCTGGTCGGTCAAAAAGGTCGATGCACGCCCTTGGGGAATTTTGCTGATGATCTCGGTCATCACCGCAGTGTTCTCGGCATTACTCGACAACGTAACGACGGTGCTTTTATTGGTGCCGGTATTGTTGCGCATCTGTAAAGAGCTGGAAATTGACCCGTATCCATATCTGTTCACCTGTATTTTTGCTTCCAACATCGGTGGTACCGCAACTTACATTGGTGATCCGCCAAACATTCTGATTGGTTCGGCGCTGGGCTTAAGCTTCAATGACTTCCTAATCCACACCATGCCAGCGGCTGTTGTGGTGTTTATTGCAACCATGATTCCGATTTACTTCATCTGGGGTAAGAAGATCACGGCATCGAAAGATAAGCGCGAGAAAGTCATGGCGATGAACGAGAAAGACTCCATCACCGATCCGCGCCTGCTGATTGACTGTTTAGGCGTCTGCTTCATTGTCGTGCTTGGTTTTGTTTTTGCTCACCCAATTGGTGTAGAGCCAGCAACCATCGCAATGTCTGGTGCAGCACTCTTGCTGCTACTTGAGAATTTGCGCCACGACCAAGAGCACCACGCGCACAATGTTCACGCAGCCTTTGCCGAAGCAGAATGGGTGACCTTATTCTTCTTCGTGGGTCTGTTCATTATGGTCGGCGGTATTGAACGTGTCGGCTTTATTGAGATGATGGGTGAGGCGCTGCTCGACTTCACGCAAGGTAATCTACAAGACACAGCCTATGCAGTGTTGTGGGTATCTGCTTATGCGTCTGCCTTCTTGGATAACATTCCATTCACCGCAACCATGATTCCTATGATCAAATCGCTGGCTCCATCACTAGGTGGTGAAGAGGCGATCATGCCACTATGGTGGGCATTGTCACTAGGTGCATGTTTCGGTGGTAATGGTACCCTGATTGGTGCGAGTGCCAATCTGGTAGTTGCCGGTTTTGCCGAGCGTGATGGTCAGCCAATCCGCTTCATGAAGTTCCTGATTATGGCGCTTCCTCTGATGACGTTGAGCATCATCATCAGCCATGTTTACATTTACTTCCGTTACTTCGGCGGTGGAGCGTAATGTGGCCGATGCGAAGGCACTCCTAGCCGAAGCATTATCTGAAGCGCGCGCCAACTCGGGCTTTACCGAGCAAGAGGTGGCAGAAAAAGCGCAGATCAGCGTTAAGCGTCTGCAAGATTACGAATCGGGGCGAACCAGCCCCGATAGCGCAACAGTCGTAAGGCTTGCTGGTCTGTATGGTGTTCCCATCGCTGGGATGACGAATCAGGCAGCGCTAAGCGAGGCGGAAATCTCTGAGCTTATTGGCAATCTCATGCACCATGATGAAGTGGGGCGTGGCGATCAATTCAAGGCGTTGATCAAATCCATTAAAACGGCGCAAGGCGAATAGCTCGCTAACCACCACCGACCTGATTTTGCTTCGCCGACAAATGCTTGCGGATGGCTTCTTGCATGACAAAATCATTAGGCGGCAACCCACTATGCGGAAAAGCAGAGCGGTCTTCCGGGGTTGCCAGTAAGGTTTCCACTAAATCATCGGGCAAATGATCGGCAGGCACGGCATGACGCAATGTGAATGCGACATAAGACGGGTCATGAATCTGCGGCCCTTCGTCCGATTCAATCATCATCCGGTCTGTGCCAAGCACCACATCATGTCCGGCGGTCAGATTATAGGAGACGGGCGCATCACGCCTAATAAGCCCGGCACTCGCCACCACAGAGCCATCAATACTGGCAATGCCTTGCGGGGGCTTATCCCACGCCACGCCGCGCACCGGATTCTTCGTCCAGATCAATAGCTGGTTGTCATCAATCGGCACTAAGCTGGGCACCTTATTCGCATCTGGCACATGCACGGTATAATCGGCACGGGCAGGGGCTAGAATATCTTCGCTAGAGACAACATACACGCTACTAAAATCCCCGCATGGGTGAGGCGTGTCAATACGTGCCGTCGGGTGGACATTCAGGCAGTAACATTCAGCAAAGGCACGTTTGATCTGTGCATCATCAAAGCCGCGCTCATGCAGATAGTCGCTCAGTAGGTTGCGCACCTCTTTCACAAATGCGGCGCCGTAACTATAGGTAAAGAAATTCATCTTGCGCATGCAGCTTTTCAAGGTCGCTTCATTCATCGGTTCTTGGTCTAACCCGTAAGATGGAATCAGCATCTCATCGACAAAGCGCTTTGCATAGCTACAGCTATGATGGATTGGGTCAGCATTGGTCTTTACCAAATCAACATTATAGCGAATGCGATGATCATCAGGGTAAGAAAGTAAATAGACGCCATACGGTTTGTCTCCGTCTTTGCTCTGATAAATCTCTGGCCCGCCCAGCAGCTTTTCAATCTGCTTCATCATGCCGTTCAGGGCGCGCTTATCATGATGCATAGCGAGAATACCACTAAAGCAAACCACCGCATGCTCATTTGGGTCTACATGATCAACACGAACTAACTCCGATTTATATTTGCCGTCCACCTCATGCACGACACGCTTCCATAAATGTGGCGATTCATTATCGTCGGGTTTGTCCTTAGGGGATACGTGGTCAACATAATGATATAGCGCCTCTAGCATCTCACCAAATCGCGTATTACGTGTATAGGATTGCACGCGCGGCTTGACATGATCGCCAGAGTTAAACGGGTTATGGCTTTTACTAAGTGCCCGATTATCCAGTGCGATACTCATTCTCAGGGCGAAATCAGATGGCATATTCTGAAGCCGGTCTTTAGCAATCGCCTCAACACCTTCCGATTCAAGATAAATATTAAAGGCCTTTAAAAAGGTTAAATCTTCACGTTCAGGAGAAATACGCTGATCAGCATCTTCATCGAGTGCGTTAAGGAAGAGCTCTTTGGCGTATTCGGCAAATGGGTCGGGTGTGGCAGCCATTCGCTAATATGCCAATCTTACGCTATTCGCGCAACCTATAATTAGGGTGATCCGCAACGAGCCACAACATAGGTTGATACAATGGCAAAAACTATACAATTACGGGACGGAATGTTAATGAAATGATCGTTAGAATTGTTAATAATCAGCTTAATAATTAAATGGGATGGTGACGAGACAGCCAATATGGTGAGTATATTCGTGCATAGCTATAAGCCTGCCGCGCTGGTGAAAATTTCTGCTATCAGTTTTATACTTCTTTTGTTGATAATGCAATTAGGGGTTGAATCATCTTATCGTCAAAAAGTAGATGAAGCAGATGAGCATCGCACGAAATTACACCATCAATTGCAATCATCTCTCAAGCAAATGGAAGAGTTTGCATCCGCAGAACTCAAACGTTTAGGAAAAGAGATTGAACTATCTGACCGATCAGATGAGGCGCTGCGCCTGCTCTTGATGGGGCAGATCAATAAAGGCCGCGGCTTGGTACGTTTTGCCTGGGTGAATGCAGATGATTTAATGACAATCAGCTCCGTTACTGGCATCCGCGATCCACCATCGGACCTGTCGCAGCGTGAGTACATCAAGCAAACACGCGCTCAGCCGGGCGCGATTGTAACCAGTAAAATGCTTACTCACATTGTCAATCAACGCCAAGTCATTCTAATGGCGATCGGGCTAGCAGATGATAAGGGCTATATTGGCACGCTCAATGCTGCACTCAATCTTCCCCCCATGCGCGATCATATAGATACCATCATGACGAGTTGTAACTGTCATTACTCGGTCTATTCTCCTCACGGTGAGTGGATTACCGGTGATGATGACGAGATGCGCCTCCCGCGCGGTAGCAGTCATGGCTTTGCTGTGGTGAGTGCGATAAGCGCTGCCACACAAGCCATGCTACGAGATGAACGCCTTTACTTGCGCATCATCGCCGCGCTGATTGCGGCATTATTAAGTGTGGGGTTATGGATTGTGCTCACCATCTGGTATCAGCGTGATGCGCGCATGGCACTCAAGCTTCAGGCCCAATTGCACCGTGCGCAAAAACTGCATGAAAGCTGGCTGCAATCCACCACCGGCGAATTACACGAGGCCGCCAGTAGCATCATGAGCTATGGCCAGACCATTCAGGCGCAAGTCGAAGAGGGGGCTCTGAATGCAGATATTCCGTACTGGTATGATGATGTGCAGGAAATGGGCCGCAATCTGCAAACACTGACCGAAAGCATGAACCAGCTCTCTGATGAAAGCGATGAACGACTCATCCCATTCACCAATCTCATATCCGCAACGCTTGCGCCATTTGAAGATGGCATTGAACGGCGCAACATGCTGGTGCAGTGGGATAGTGCACAATGGCAAGAGTTGCACGTGGCCGCATCAAGCTGGAGTGCATTACTAAAGCTCAATTGGGCATGGATGATTCGCCACGCGCAAGATGAAAGCGCCATTCACATCGATGTGGAGCAAAGTGAAGATCGCCTGCATATCAGTATTCGCCTGTCCAAGCTGCGTCAGGCATTGCTGTCGACCCATCAACAGGATTTAAGTGGGCTGATATCAAGCTTTCAGCACGACATGACACAAGCATGGGATGAAAAGCTGCGCGCCCACGTGAACTTTCTGATGATGAAACAATTAGCACGCTCAAGACAGATGCGATTTCGTATGGAAGTCGGGCCGGATCAAAGCCTCACACTCACGCTGATGCAGCGCGTGTAGACTAACACTATTCATCAGGGCGTTGTTGCCACAGCGTGGAGTGCGCCTCTAGCTGATCGTCGCGTCCGTCGCGCGTGTAGTAATAAAACGCTATCGATTTGCGTGTCGTGCCATCCGGGCAGGCCAGCGGCTCGGGGTGGCCATGATAAGAATAGCTATCGGTATTAAAAATCACGCAGCGATTGAAGATCGGCGCGACCTTTTGCACCGCATGGCTCATATCCTTGTCCCATAGCTCGATATGTCCGCCATATTCTTCGCGCCAACCTTCATTCAGGTACAACAGCACATTGATCTTGCGATAGAGCTTCAGCTTTTCAAGGTAATTAAAATCGGAATGCACCTTGAGCTTACCGCCGGGCAAAATCTGATGCAGCCCGCCACCGTGATAATGCGGATCGGGGATGAGGCCATCAATACCGGTTAGCGTTTCAAGAAAATGAACCATGGCGTAAGAATTGAATGCCGCCAGCACCGAGTGAATAAACGGATGCGCACCTTCGAGCCGTTTAATGTGGCCCAACCCTTGTTTCTTGGGTTGGTTCTTGGTGTCACCCTTTGACCAGTCAAACCAGAACGGTGCATCAGGTTTTGGGAAGAGCTTGCGCAAGCGCGTGGCATCAGCGCTCGGCATGAAATTATCGATCACGGCATGAGGAAACGGGTCGGCGCTGTTATAGCCATCCTTGTGCTGCTCTGCTACGTGCTGAAGCGCATCATCATCAAACAAAAACACATCGGATTTAGAACGGCAAAAAAGCATGTCATGCTCCCCTTACTAAAACGCCCCCTGTTTCCAGAGGGCGTTTAATCAATCTGCTTGCCTTAATTCTTGGGGCCGGGTTTTACGCCGCGCCTCAAGATAAGTCAAGCACTGCTTTAATGCGCAGAAAGAAGCGCAAGCAGCAGAATAGCCACGATGTTGGCAATCTTAATCAGTGGGTTCACCGCAGGACCCGCCGTATCTTTATACGGATCGCCAACGGTATCACCGGTCACAGCAGCCTTATGAGCTTCTGAGTTCTTACCACCGTGATTACCTTCTTCGATGTATTTCTTCGCATTATCCCACGCACCTCCACCAGAGGTCATAGAGATAGCAACGAACAGGCCGGTAACAATAATACCAAGCAGCATCGCCCCCAGTGATGCGAACGCAGCCTCTTGGCCAGCCACTTCGTTGATTGCAAAGTAAAGCAACACAGGCACTGCGATTGGAAGCAGAGATGGCACAATCATCTCTTTAATCGCCGCACGGGTCAGCATGTCTACGCAGGTTGCATAGTCAGGCTTCGCCTTGCCTTGCATAATGCCTTTGATCTCTTTGAACTGACGGCGCACTTCAACCACCACAGCACCTGCTGCACGGCCAACCGCCATCATCGCCAAACCGCCAAAGAAGAATGGCAGCATGCCACCGATGAACAGACCAACCAGAACATACGGATCGCTCAGCTCGAAGGTCACATTCAGCTCAGGGAAGTAATGCTTCAGATCTTCGGTGTAAGCGGTGAACAGCACTAACGCTGCAAGCGCCGCAGAACCAATCGCATAGCCTTTGGTTACAGCTTTCGTGGTGTTACCAACCGCATCTAGCGCATCGGTCGTCTCACGAACTTCCTCAGGTAGCTCAGCCATTTCAGCAATACCACCTGCGTTATCGGTCACAGGGCCGTACGCATCAAGCGCTACAACCATACCGGCTAGTGCCAGCATAGTGGTTGCTGCAATCGCTACACCCATCAGGCCACAAAGCAGATAGGTCGCAATGATCGCTGCGCAGATCACCAAAATTGGCAATACGCATGCTTCCATAGAAACAGCAAGACCCTGAATCACGTTAGTACCGTGACCGGTCTCAGATGCTTTCGCCACACTGCGAACCGGACGATACTCGGTAGAGGTATAATATTCAGTAATCCATACCATCAGACCGGTAACACCCAGACCAACTAGTGCGCATTTGAAAATGTCCATACCGACAAACACCGTCTCGCCAATCGCGAATTCGTTGGTTAGACCAAGCATGCGGTCGGTCAGTACATAGATTGCGCCAGCAGAAAGCAATGCACTCACAATGAAGCCCTTATAAAGAGCACCCATAATATTCTTTGAAGAGCCAAGCTTCACAAAGAAGGTAGAGATAACAGATGCCACAATACATACCGCACCAAGTGCCAGCGGATACATCATGAACAATTCTTTTGCATTGCCCGTGAAGTAAATCGCAGCAAGCAGCATGGTCGCTACAATGGTTACCACATAGGTTTCAAATAGATCGGCAGCCATACCAGCGCAGTCACCGACATTATCACCTACGTTATCTGCGATTACCGCAGGGTTACGTGGATCATCTTCAGGAATACCCGCTTCGACTTTACCAACCAGATCAGCACCAACATCTGCACCCTTGGTGAAGATACCGCCGCCCAAACGCGCAAAGATCGAAATCAGTGAAGCACCGAATGATAGAGCAACCAGTGATTCAAGCACCAAGCGCTCATCTGTGCCTTCGCCAATGAGATAGAAGTAATAGCCAGCCGTACCCAGCAGACCCAAACCTACCACAAGCAGACCAGTAACCGCACCAGAACGGAATGCAATATCAAGCGCACGTTGCAGACCTTCGGTGGCTGCCTGAGTCGTACGCACATTCGCGCGCACAGACACATTCATACCGATATAGCCAGCAAGGCCAGACATCACCGCACCAATGACAAAACCAAAGGCAACTAACCAGCCAAGCTGGAAGCCCAGCAGCAAGAAGATCGCTGCGCCAACAAGGCCGATGGTTTGATATTGACGGTTCAGGTAAGCCGCTGCACCTTCAGCAATCGCATCCGCGATGCCGATCATGGTCTCACTACCACGGCTTGCACTATTGATACTGCGTGCCGCCAAAATACCATATAAAATGGCCAGCGCCCCACAGCCAAGAATCAACATTTGCATGTCATTCATGTCCATAAACTTATACTCCTGTGCTAGGTTTATTTCTTTTTTAGAGAAAGGAACATGACAGAAGGCTCAAAGTCTGGCAAGCACTTCGATAAGTCTGTGAGTTATCTACGAATTCAGATGCTTAGGCGGCTTTTTGACCACACTCAATACCAGCCTCAATCAGGGCCATGGCTTCTGCAGCGTTGCCCCAACCGGTGATTTTCACCCATTTATCCTTCTCTAAGTCTTTGTAATGCTCAAAGAAGTGACGGATCTGGTCAAGCAAGATATCAGGCAAGTCGGTATATTCCTGCACATCATTATAGAAAGGGTGCAGGCGGTTAGCCGGTACACACAGAATTTTCTCATCATGCCCGCCATCATCTTCCATCTTTAGAACACCCACAGGGCGTGCAGCGACCACAGCGCCCGGCATAATCGGGCGGCGGCCAACAATCAGCACATCGGTCGGATCACCATCTTGTGACAACGTATGCGGAATAAAGCCGTAATTACATGGATAGGTCATGGCGGTATGCAAAAAGCGATCAACGAATAGCGCGCCAGATTCTTTATCCAGCTCATACTTCACTGGCTCAGAGCCAAGTGGCACTTCGATAATAACATTGACGTCGCGGGGCGCATCGGCACCGATGCTGATCTTGGAGATATCCATGAGAAACTCTATCCTTTAAAGCGTATTTTTACTGGTCTAGCTTGGCTAAACCGTCTTCGATGTCGCTTCTTTGGACCAAACCGGGATATTCTGCAACCATTTTTCGATCACCATCGAAAATCACGGTATAAGGAATGGCGCCGCTAAAGCTACCACCTGCACCTGATAAGAAGCTTGCGAGTGCCGGATACGCATCGCGCGGCATCATATATGGGGTGTAGGGCAGGGGTTGCTCTTTCTTGAGTAAGAACTGTGAAAGCTGGTATTTATTCTGATCAATCGACAGCATCATAATATCCATGCGGTTGCTGCGCTCATCGATGATATCAACAATCGCCGGATTCTGCTGCTGGCAATACGGGCACCAAGACGCATAGATATGCAGCATCAGCGGACGGCTCGATGGCTCAGATATATCTTTGATATGCTTATTGGTAATCGGGACGATTTTATCAGAGAAGGCACGTGCTTCGGTTGGGTAGCGGTAAGCATCCAGGCCCAAAGCATTCATCAGCGGGTTCACGCCATGCAGTAAAAACAGCACGATAGCGCCAATAATGATCAAACGGCTGGTTTTAATCGGAGCAGGTGGTTGCATGCCAGTACTCTAGCATTACAGCCGCCCAAATACTAGCAATGAATCTGCCCTAAAAGCATGCTCAGCGCTTGACTTGCGCCACGCGATGCCATAGCACAGGCGCACCAATAATATTAGGAATCATCATGTCAGAATCTATCAATAAAGTTGTGCTCGCCTATTCCGGCGGTCTGGATACCTCGATCATCCTGCGTTGGCTACAAGACACCTATAATTGCGAGGTGGTTACCTTCACCGCTGATATCGGTCAGGGCGAAGAGGTCGAGCCGGCACGCGAGAAAGCGCGCCTGATGGGCATCAAGGAAGAGCATATCTACATCGATGATCTGAAAGAAGAATTTGTCCGCGACTATGTTTTCCCAATGTTCCGCGCCAATGCACTTTACGAAGGCATTTACCTGCTAGGCACATCCATTGCGCGCCCGCTTATTGCCAAGCGCCAAATCGAGATTGCCCGCGAGACTGGTGCTGAGGCTGTCAGCCACGGCGCAACCGGTAAGGGCAATGATCAGGTTCGCTTTGAGCTGGGCTATTACGCGCTTCAGCCAGATATTAAAGTGATTGCTCCGTGGAGAGAGTGGGATTTGCACTCGCGCACGGCCCTGATTGATTACGCCGAGAAGCACCAAATTCCGGTGCCAAAAGATAAGCGCGGCGAAGCGCCCTATTCTATGGACGCCAATTTGCTGCATATCTCATATGAAGGCAAAGTGCTCGAAGACCCATGGCAGCCATACACCGACGAGGACATGTTCCGCATGACCACCTCGCCGGAAAATGCGCCAGACAAAGCAGAAGTAATCGAGATCGATTTCGAAAAAGGCGATGCCGTTGCCATTAACGGCGAGAAGATGTCACCAGCCACTATTCTGACCAAGCTGAACGAGCTGGGTGGTAAGCACGGTATTGGCCGTATCGATATCGTCGAGAACCGCTATGTTGGTATGAAATCTCGCGGTGTATACGAAACACCGGGCGGCACCATTTTGCTTGCTGCACACCGTGGTATTGAGTCTATCTGTCTGGACCGTGGCGCATGCCACCTAAAAGACGAGCTAATGCCTCGCTATGCAGAATTGCTTTATAACGGCTACTGGTTCGCACCAGAACGCGAGATGCTTCAGGCCGCTATCGATAAAAGCCAAGAGCATGTATCCGGCACGGTTGCAGTGAAGCTATATAAAGGATCAGCAATTGTGGTGGGTCGTAAGTCTCCCAATAGCTTATATTCAGAAGCTCATGTAACCTTTGAAGAAGATGATGTCTACGATCAGCATGACGCAGAAGGTTTCATCAAGCTGAATGCATTGCGTCTAAGACTTGCTAAGCGTTAGAAATATAAAGGCTTTACTCCTTCATTAAACTGACATTTTACCCTGATATAATGCTATCAGAGGTGTAAATGGCAGATAATCAAGCATATGATGGTTTAAGCGCGACGGCAAAGCAGCAGGTCGATTCGCTGGTGTTGCGTTCCATTGAATATGACATGCAAATCAAGGTAGGCTTCTGCAATAAAGATCAGGCTATCGGCGCACTCAAAACACTACGCAAAGAAAAGTTTTCTGAAGAGTCGATAGCGACGCTACGTGATGATGCGATTGCACGCCTCAAAAAACTAACTGCTGAAGGGTTTGATGTTAAAATTGATGAACGCGTGGCCGATGCAGATGGACTCAATATCAAAGACATACCAGATTCAAAGCTTGGCGAGCTCTACGATACCAAACAACGACAAATCAGCCGTCCCGAGACCAACGCACGCGTGATGCGCGAATGTATGGGCTAGCGCCCTGCACCCACTTCCGATGCCATGCGATCCGGTAAATCTTTCAGCTTTTTCGTGCGCTTTGGCGGGCGTTTAATCAGCACAATCGATAGCAGCGCTGCGACAATCGGCCAGATCAGATAACGTAGCTGAAAATTCGGCACGATGATAAGCAGCGGCAACGCCATAAACCAGCCACTAAACAACACCGAGTATCCTACAAAGCGTTGCGGTGTGGCGGGCATAATGAATGGGTAAATCAAGGTCATGACAGCCAAGAGCACCATATAAGGCCACGGGCTCATCAGAGGCGTGTCATGCCACAATTTCACCAGCTTCTGCACGAGCTTCTGTCCCTCAGCCGATGGGGTCGCAAAATAGCCGATACCCAATGTCTGCGCGCTTGGGCCGTTATACCAGGTGCCTTGCAACATCCCGATATTACTCGTATGGGTAACAAATGGCACGCTATGCGGCGTGTCCATCCCTAGCAAATGGCGCGTGACATGTAAGCGGTGCGAAAGATACGCCACCGGATGCTTCAAGATACTGCTAATCCAGTGCTGCGTCAGCGGGCCGATCTGTTCGCTAGCTAGTGCGGCACCGGCACGGTAGGGAATCTTCTCCATACAATAAACCACGCGTCCTTTGCCTTGCACATAGCGGCATAGTGGCACATTGGCGATTGGGTCGACATATTCTTCGACATCAAAAGCGGTCATTGACGGATCGGCCAATGCATATGGCGGAATCAGCATCTCGCCTGTATCAACGGACATCACCGCCAAGTCCCACACGCCCACCGTTGGGAACATGCTGATGCTTGTGACATTGCGGCTATTGATCCACTGCACACTGATCGCGACAAATCCTACCAGCACCAGTGTTTTAGCAATCATGCACCACCAGCATTTGGTGACACGTGGCGTATTGTAAAGCATGCAAAAGAGCAGTGGAATCAGCGCAACGAGTGCGTTATGGCGCAGGGCTGCGGCCATCCAGAAGCTGGCGAAGGTTACAATCAGCCAGAAGAAACTAGGCAATCGCGCATAGCGCACCATGCCTGCCACGCCCAGCATCATGAATGCGAGCATCACACTGTCTTTCCACACCGTCATCATGACGGCAATAATCGGCGGAGCAAACAGCAGGGCCGTGTAGAAAATACGTGGTATCAGGTAATAAGAGCTGGCAGAGACAATCAGCCAGACAGCAAGCGTGTAGACCACCCAGTTGAAGATAAACAAGCCCGCTTGGCCGCCTTCAAAATCATGCACCACATCCCATAAATACAGCATCATCGGTGGATGCAGATTGCTGATCTGGCCACCAATCATCTGCACATATTGAAAGACCGTATCCGGCGCAACAAGGCCCGGATACAGCGTAAATCCAAGGATATAGCCGGTGGCTATCACCACCATTAAAGAGATCAGTCTAGCAGCACTCATGCCTTAGCTTGTATACCAAAACGACGAAACATCCAAGCCTGTCATCGCCTCAAGCGGGGCGTTGATACGCGTGTAATGCTGATCCAGGCGGCGATGTAGCGCTTTGGGCATATCAGGGTAGGGGCGATCCACCAGATTCCAGTTTTGAAGCGGATTAAGCAGATCATCGGCCCAATGCGATTGGCGCGTACCTTCCGGTGCAATCGCGGATAGCTCGCGCCCTAATCTTCGGTTCAGCCAATTTAGGCAGAGCTGCAAACGCAAGCTGCGCGGTGTGTTAGCGCTATTCTCACGAGGGATTTCAGTAATGTCAGCGGCACTCACACCCAAAAAGCTGCAGGCAGCTTTCATCACCTGATCGGGATGCACCAGCATGTCCTCATAGCAGATGAAATGCAGTTGTTTGCGATCAAACACATCCAACCACGGTTGCAACAATTCGGCGTAATGCCCCATGCGCAGGGTTTCGCCGCCTTCAAAGCGCAGATGCTTCTCGAAGCCTTCACATGCTGTGCCCGATTTCACATGATGCCAATAGGCCGAATAGGCGCGCTTGGCAGGATCGCGCAGAATAGCGATGATTTTGGCATCCGGGTTAATGGCTTTAATGCGCTTAATCGCCTGAAGGCTAAGTAGCGTGGTGGTCGAGCCATCGACATAGGCATCATCTTCTTCAGCATGGGCAAAGGCCGATTCATAATGGCTGAAGAAATGATCAGGGCCTTCCTCGTAATTGAGGCTATCCCATTCGACAGATTGTTCGGCAAAAAAATGAGGATGCAGACAGGCGTCATCGCGCGTGATCACCATCGGTTCTTTGGGCCGCGCTACGCACAAACCCTCAATACCGTCTAAAATCGCGCATAGCGATGTCGTGCCCGCCTTTTGCGCGCCGATCACAAAAATGTCTGGAAATGTTTTTGGCCGGTGTGTCATCCGCGCATCTAAGCCCATCGCGGCACACCTTACAAGACGTTAAATCTGCTTGTAAGGAATTGGGTTGCCCTGCGCATCGCAGGCAAACTCACCATTATCAAAGCATCCAGCGATATAACGGTTAGAGCCGTTAATATACAGCGTTGGCTTAACTTCTTTGCCATCAAACTTGCGAAGCTCGGTTGTACGGCCACGCATTTCCGGGTTGTTCTTACTACTCACGGTTTTAATCCCTCTACTTACTCATAGCACTTGGAAAGTTGCGGGATATTATTTAAGTTAGCCAAATAAGCAAGTATTTTCTTAGATGATAGGTCAGCGTTTTTTACATTTTCTCATATCTACCGCCATTGCGGCGGCTGTCGTCTATGGTATCGTGCGCATTAGCTACGAGCTAGACCCAGAGAAAAACCCCGATTCTTTAATGTCTGCCTCGCGTATGTTTGAGGGTAAGCGCGCCTTACCAGAGGCAACAACCTTTGCGGGCAGCTATTTGGCGAGTCGCCACGCCAGCATTCAGGGAGACTTAGATGTCGCCTCGCTGTTTTCCGGCAAAGCTTACGAAAAAGACAGTAAAAACCGCCTGATGGCCGAAGAAACCCTGCGTCTTCACGTCGCAGCGGGAAAGATGGATGAGGCGATTGTGCTCGCCAACCGCATGGAAAAGCAGGATCAGCTCAACACGCTGGCGAATGTGGTGCTGATGGTAGATGCCGTGGCCCGTAACGACTTTGACGGCGCCAATGTCCGCCTTAATATGCCCGATTCAGAGTGGTTAGACGGGATTTTATACCGCATGCTTAAGCCGCTCTTTGCGCGCTGGATTGCCTATGGCGCAAAAACACCCGATGAGCCAGTGCTTATGGATGATAGCCTGCGCCAGCATCAATTCATCGAGGCGCTAAGCTATTATCATCTGGCGCTCATCAATGATCTGGCAAACCATAATGAGAAGGCATTAGAGCTATTTAAGACTGCCAAAGACCGACCAGACTCATTGCCCTATCGCTTGGTGCAGGCGCTCAGCAATTTCTATTTGCGCCAAGGCCAGCCAGAGCTAGCGATCGAGATGTTTGCCGAATACGAAACCGATCATCCCGGCTCTAAGCTGGTGCCGGAAGTGATTCCGCATCAAGATGAGGCGCCAGAAAACGTGCCGCCACTCATCCCGGATGCGAGAGCGGGCATGGCCGAGCTATTCTTTACCACAGGCAGCATTCTGTTTGGCCAAGATGCGCTGCGCGACACCATGATCTTTTTGCGCTTTGCGCTTTATCTGCAACCAGACCTGCCGCCAGCCCAGCTCATGCTCGCAAACCTGTTGGAATATTCCGATAGCTACCCCGCAGCCATTCAGGTCTATCAAAGCATTCGCGAAGATACGGTTTTCTATAAGCGCGGCCAGATTCGGACCGCACTCAATTACGAATTGCTAGACCAAAAAGACAAAGCCATCCGCCTGCTTGAGCGCCTGACCACGATCTATCCGAAAGAGCGTGAAGTATACGTAGTGCTGGGCGATATTTACCGTACCAACAAAGATCATCACCGCGCGATTCAGTCATACAGCAATGCCGTGAAATTGTTAGGAGAGTACCCGCAGCCAAAAGATTGGCGCCTATTCTACGCGCGTGGCACCTGCTATGAGCGAGCAGGGCGCTGGGAAGAGGCCGAAAAAGATTTAAGCCTGTCGCTAGAGCTTAATCCGGGCGAGGCAGATATTTTGAATTATCTTGGCTATAGTTGGCTGGTATCCGGTACCAACATCGAAAAAGCCCGCGAATATATCGAGCTGGCATTACAAGCGGAGCCATTTGAAGCGCATATCATCGATTCAATGGGCTGGGTGCATTACCAGATGGGCGAGTTCAAAGAAGCGGTGGAGTTCCTAGAACAAGCCGCAGGGCTAGTGCCTGAAGATGCCACCATCAATGATCATCTGGGCGATGCCTATTGGCGCGTGGGTCGAGAGATCGAAGCGCGTTTTCAGTGGGAGCGCGCGCTCAAAGGCGAGCCGGAAGACGAGGAAGCAATTAAGAAAAAGCTAAGCGAAGGGCTACCACCATTCGAGCCAATCCTCTTGCCTGAGAAACAAGAAGAAGAGGCAGATGAAGAATCCGCCAAGGCAGATGAAGCAGAAAATGAGACGGAATGATTAGCCGCCTCGCACCCGCTAAAATCAATTTATATCTGCATTTGCATGGGCACCGTCCCGATGGCTACCATGTGCTCGACTCGCTGGTTGGCTTTGCCAATCTAGGTGACCGAATCACCGCTGCCGCAGCAGACGATGTGACCCTCACCATCGACGGACCATTCAGCGCCGGATTGCAAGCAGAGGATAATCTGGTGATGAAGGCCGCGCAGTCACTCAAGGTGCACGCCAAATGCGGTAAGGGTGCCGAGATCACGCTTCATAAAGTCTTACCCATCGCGGCAGGGCTTGGCGGAGGCTCCGCCGATGCAGCCGCTACGCTGCATGTGCTCAATGAGTTATGGGATTTAGATTACAGCTATCCGCAATTATTAGAGGTGGCGCAAAAGTTAGGCGCCGATGTGCCTGCATGCGTTATGTCTCAAACGGTCTATATGTCTGGCATTGGTCATACGTTAGACACGGCGCCGACGATGCCGCTGCTTCCGGCAGTGCTGGTAAATCCCAATATTTTGCTTAGCACCAAAGAGGTCTATGCCGCCACGCAATTGCCCAAAAAACCGCTAGATAGACCGCAGCTACAAGGCGATCATTTTCACGAAGTAATCGAAGAGCTAAATGATTGCCGTAATGATTTAGAGCCAGCGGCTATGTCATTATGCCCGGAATTATCGCAAGTTATGCAAACCCTGAAGGTGTCGGGCGCGTCACTCGTGCGTATGTGTGGTAGCGGGTCAACCTGCATGGGGATTTATGAATCGATGCAGCAGGCGCAATCCGTTCAGGAAGCATTGCAAGAAGAGCAAAAAAAATGGTGGTCGCAGGCGACCACCATTTGCGGTTAATCGGATTAGACGTTTTTACTCTTCGCCTTCTTCCTCATCTTCATCGTCATCGTCTTCATCATCAGATGATTCTTCTCCTGTTGGCATATCGCCATTTTCCATTTTCTTACGAGCCCACGCAATGTGAGACTGCATATCCGGGAAATCGACAACGCCATTGAATAATACATCACCAATCACAACAGCTGGTGTACCGCGGATTTGCATGTCTTTAGCCATCGCACGGATTTTGTTCAGCTTGTCATCATATTCAGGCTTGGCAATTTCTTCTTTCAGCTTGTTGGCATCAATACCCAGATTGACGGCAACATTAGTCGCATATTCCTCATTGATCTTACCTTTGGCGCGCATCATAGACTCATGGAACTTGATGTACTTGCTGCTATCCAGCTTGCTGACTGCAAGTCCAATTTTTGCATTGGTAATAGAGGTTGGACCAAAGATAGGGAACTCGGCAAATAGCACGCGAACATTCGGATCTTTTTTGATCGTTGTATTCAGGCTTTCATACATCGCCTTACATGCCGGGCAGTTATAATCGAAGAACTCAACAACGGTTACATCGCCATCAGGGTTACCCGCCATTGGGAATAGCTCGCCTGGCTCAAAGTTTGGCATATGCTTCTTCACAGCATTTTGCTGCTCTTGCGCCAAACGTGCCTCTTCACGAATTTTCCAGCCCTGCAGCGCTTCAATAATCGCCTTTGGGTTCTCGTTCAGATATTCATGCACAAGCTCTTTCACGCGCGCATCGTCGGTCTGAGTTTTTTGCGTTAGTTTGAAGTGATCAGCACCAGCAATCGTCAATGCACTGGCAATCACAGCAACAATAATGGTGGTAATAAATGGGGTGCGGTTTTTAGCCATGAACAGCATCTCCTGCAAGGTTGTTGTGTAACATTAGAAAATAGACTTAGCGTCCTTACGTTCTTTTATCAAGCGTCGCGCGTCAGTTATTACGTCATCCACAACCACCATTGCCGCAGGGTCATCATCTAGATGTTCTTTTGCAAGGGTGGCATAGCGAATCGCATCTTTAGGATTGCTAGCGAGCGAGGCCTGCTGAGCGCGTGCCATAAAGGCGCGCCCGACATTTCCGTTCATATCATACGCGCGGCCAAGCTGAAAAAAGCTCTGCCCATTAGCGCCATCTAATCGGGTAGCATGCTGAAGATGTTTGAGCGCCAGCTTATGATTCTCTGGCTTATCTGTGGACAAGAGTGCTTTGCCCAATTCAGTGAGAATGAGTGCAGTCTTAGGCGCAAGCTCATTTGCTTTGCGATAAGCGGTCACAGCAGCGTCTACATGGCCATGCTCAAATAGAATCTGACCTTTCAAATCGTAGGCATAAGGGTCATTCGGGCGAAGCTCCAGCAGCGCATCAATTTCATCGAGTGCACGATCTAAATTTGGCAACCTAAAATAAGCAACCGCACGCGCTAAATGTCCGGCTTCACTTGTATCACTTTCAGGATATCGCTCGAGTGCTTTCTTAGGCGACTCCAAAAAGGCATAGAGTTTGGCGCGCATGCGCTGATACTGAATATTATATGCCTCTGGCAGTTTCTTCTTTGGGTTATCGGCACTTTGCACGGCGGTGCGAATGGTGCTGATACGTTCTTGCGTGAGCGGGTGCGTGCGCAGATACGGATCGGGGTTACTTAAATGCTGCTTCTCATTACGGCGCAACAGCTCGAACATATCGAGCATGCCTTCAATCGGAAAATTAGAGGCTTTCATATATTTCAAGCCTGCCTGATCGGCTTGTTGCTCGTTACCGCGATAATGCGAGAATAAATTACGCAAAGCGGCATTCTGCCCACCACTGATAATGGCGGCTCCCGCATCGCCTGCACCACCGAGCAGTGCTGCCGCACCCAAAATATAGCTAAGCAATGCACCCATGCTCGCCTGCGCCGATGCGCCTTTTAACTGACTAAGATGCGCACCAGAAATATGGCCTGCCTCGTGCGCCATCACACCCATCAGCATTTCTGGCTTTTCGGCTTTTAATATCAGTCCGGTATGCACAAAGATGTTTAATCCGCCTGCGACAAAGGCATTGATCGCATCGTCATTCACGATAAACAGATTCACATCATTCGGGTTTAAATCCGCCGCCTCCAAAATAGGATTGGTCATGGCGCGCATGGTATTTTCAAGCTCTGCGTCTCTCAGCAACGAGCGCGCAAGTGCCGTATTCGCGCTGAATAGCAACGCGAATGCGCTAAATGCGGCAATAAAGCGGGCACAGAGATTTTGTATCATCACTATTCTGATATAAGGCTTAATTGCGAAAATAAAAGGGCAAAAGGCGCCTTGGGGGTTGACCGGACATCGAGCATCTGGCAGCACTGAGTCTCAACCCTAGAAAGAGCAGCATGAAAACGTCCAAACGCAGTAATATCAGCCCCTTTTATGTCATGGAGGCGTTCACCCAAGCCGAAGAGATCGCCAAAACCGGCGCTGATGTGCTGCATTTATCGCTGGGCCAACCATCAGAAAAGCCGCCGCATCGCGTACTGGAGCATGTCGCGCATCAGGCCATGCATAATCCGCTTGGCTACACGCTATCGGCAGGTATGGATTCACTGCGTGAGCGCATCGCGCAACATTACGCCGATGCATACGGCATAGACGTGCCATATCAGCGTGTCTTTATCACGATTGGTTCATCTTCGGCCTACATGATGGCTCTGCTCGCCGCATTCGATGAAGGCGATGAGGTCGCATTGGTTGCACCCCATTACCCCGCCAGCCCAAATATGATGCGAGCCTTGGGCCTGAAGCCCGTTATCATGCGCTCGCGTATGGAAGATAATTACCAGCCAACACGCGCGATGCTAGAGGCTTTGCCAAACAAACCGCAAGGCTTGGTCATTGCGTCACCATCCAATCCGGCGGGTACCATCATCGACCCGGTAGAACTGCAGGCAGTCGCGGAATATTGTGCCAAGCATGGTATCCGCATTATCTCGGACGAGATTTATCACGGCGTGAGTTATGGTGACACGCCAACCGACTGCATTCTCAAGCACTCACATGAGATGATTGTGACCAATAGCTTCTCTAAATATTACCTGCTGCCGGGTTGGCGCTTAGGCTGGGCGATTATGCCAGAAGATCTGTGCCGCAATGTCGAATCGCTGCTGCAAAATTTCTATATTTCTCCGTCTACACTATCGCAAATCGCGGCATTGGCGGTGCTTGATTGCACCGATGAGCTGGATCAGGTGGTACAAGGCTATAAGCAAAACCGCGACTGCCTACTGCAGGGGCTGCAAAATGCAGGCATGACACGTGTCGCTCCCGCGCAGGGCGCGTTTTACCTCTATGCAGATGTGTCGGAGCTGACGGATGACAGCAAACAATTCTGCAAAGATATGTTAGAGAAAACGCATATATGTGCTGTGCCTGGCATCGATTTCGATGCAGAGTTCGGCCATAAATTTGTGAGATTTTCGTATGCGGGGTCGCTTGAGACGATGGAAAAAGCCAGCGAACGACTCGCCCGCTGGCTGCACAATTAAGTGATTAAATTATCCTGAGTTACGGCTCCACCAGCCACGACGCTTTGGCTTGTCATCATCTTCCTGATCTTCAAAGCTCACCTCGTCAAATTGCTGGGGGCCAACATTTTTCATCACCTTCTCTTCGGCCTGATGATCGCTTGCGGCGATACTATCAGACGCATTGATAGGGGTGACGACTGGCTGTTCGGCATCAGAAGAGCCTGACTCAACCTCATCTGGTTTGTCAGATTTCTCTTCGGTCTTTTTGCGACGTGTGCCGCCACGACGACCACGGCGCGGCTTCTGCGCTTCGCTGTCATCTGCGTCATCATCCGCACTTTCAACCGAATCATCTACCTTCTTGCGGCTACGGCGAGGCTTGCGCTTTGGCTTTTCCTCTGCGGCCTCGTCAGAGGTCTCTTTCGATTCATTCTCTTCAGACTCAGACTCATCAGAAGCCTCATCTTTACGACGATTGCGTCCGCGACCACCGCGACGGCCACGGCGAGGCTTGTCTTTCTTTTCGCGCACTTCCTCTTCGGAATTCTCTTCTGAGGTCTCTTCGTTATCATCGCCAGAATCATCATCCGAATCATTGTCATCGCGACGATTGCGACCACGACCACCACGACGTCCACGACGAGGCTTTTTCTTGTCTTTATGGTCTTCACGATGCAGCACTTCCTTGCCATCCTCACCTGTTTTCATCAGGCGGTAACGGCCAGTCAGCAAGCTATCATCAATGAGTACGATAATGTTCACATCATAATCATCTTCGAGCTTCTGAATCATATCGCGACGCTCATTAAGAAGATGCGCCACCACTTCAGCTTGTACACTGATTTTCAGGGTGCTGAATTCACCAGTCGATGCGACACGCTCAAGCAAACGAATCACTTGAATGGTGACGGTCTCAACCGACTTCACAAAGCCAGAGCCTTCACAATGTGAACAGACATGGCTAGATGATTCGGCAATCGATGGGCGCAAACGCTGACGCGATAGCTCCATCAGACCAAACGGACTAATGCGGCTCACCTGAATTTTTGCGCGATCAAGCTTTAGCGCTTCTTTCATCGCACGCTCAAGGTTGCGACGGTTCTTGCCGTAATTCATATCGATAAAGTCAATCACAACCAGACCGGCCAGATCACGTAGACGTAGCTGACGTGCGACTTCACGCGCTGCTTCCAAGTTGGTCTTAATCGCCGTTTCTTCGACATTACGCTCCGTGGTCGAACGACCAGAGTTCACATCGATTGAAATCAATGCCTCGGTCTGTTGCAGCACGATTGAACCACCCGAAGGCAGTTTCGCATTCGGCTCATACATGGTTGCCAATTGGTCTTCAATGCCGTGGGCACTAAAGATTGGCTGCGCATCTTTGTACTGTTTCACACGCGGTGCATGGCTAGGCATGATCATACGCATAAAGGACTTTGCGTCTTTATACGCTTTTTCACCTTGCACCATCACCTGCTCAACATCGCTTGAATACAGATCACGGATCGAGCGTTTGATAATATCGCTTTCCTCATAAATGAGGGCAGGGGCGGTAGAGGCCAATGTGTCTTCACGAATTTGCACCCAAAGCTTCGCCAGATATTCATAATCACGCTTAATCTCAGCCTTGGTACGGTCAATACCAGCGGTACGCACAATCGCGCTTAGCCCGCGCTTTTGCTTTAGCTCGGCTACAATTTCTTTCAGCTTTTTGCGGTTCTCGCCATTACCAATCTTGCGCGATACACCGCCCGCCTTAGGCGAGTTAGGCATGAGTACGCAGTAACGACCAGCAAGCGAGATATAGGTGGTAAGTGATACACCCTTATTACCGCGCTCTTCTTTAATCACCTGAACCAGAACGATCTGGTTACGCTTAATCACTTCTTGAATTTTGTAGCGCTTGAAAGACGAACCTTTGCGACGGCGACGGGTTTCTTCTACGTCATCTTCACTGACGGTTTCTGCCTCATCATCATCTTCTTCTGTTTCATCATCCGCATCACCTTTAGCTTTAGCGGGTGCTTCGCTCTCTTCATTATCGTTCTCAGCGCTCGCTTCTGCTTCTTCTGGCTCTTCTTGCGCGTCGTCTTCGACTTTCTCCGATGCCACCACATCTTGCTCAGCGGCTAATGCTTTCACATCTTTGCTTTCCGCCTCGCCCTCATCAGAAGCGGTTGCTTCTTCCGATTCTTCCGACTCGGTTTCGTTCGCTTCTTCATTCTTGCGGCCGCGACGATGACGACCACGTCCACGCCCACCGCGACGGCGACCACGTCCGCGACCTTTCTCGCGCGCTTCTAGCTCTTCTTCCTCTTCGGCTTCCTCACGCTCATTTTCTTCACGCTCTTCATCAATCAGGCGCTGCTTATCTTCGGTAGGAATCTGATAATAGTCCGGATGAATTTCCGAGAATGGCAAAAAGCCTTGCTTACCGCCGCCATATTCAACAAAGGCAGCCTGAAGGGAAGGTTCAACTCGGGTAATTTTGGCGAGGTAAATATTACCTTTCACCTGGGTTTTGGAAGAGGTGACAAAGTCAAAATCCTCAATCCGGTCATCATCTGCAATCACCACACGGGTTTCATCCGCGTGCTGTGCATCGATTAACATCAATTTCGTCATGGCGATCTCCTTATGCGAAGCTCACCGCGTATTTGTCTAGCTAGAGAAGAAAAGAGTTAGTCTCGACACTCACCCTCACATCGAAGGGAAGCCCTCGATGAAGCATGTGAATGACGCAAGCATAAAGCACCTCCAGTGCGGCTGGCATATTCTACATGTGGTGAAGTGTTATACATGAATAAATAACTCTAAATTTCTCTATCAAAACGCGGCAATGGCCTTCGCTTTGTTTGTATTCGTTAATTCCCATTTAGCTGCCGCAGAGATTCTGTCTAACGTCTGCTCCGCGCAGCTATATATTCGCATTGGCCAGTATTGCCATGCACCTGCACTATAGCAAGGCTTTTAGCGGTGTCTACCATTAAATGATTGGTCAAAATTCCTGATGATAACTGCCAAAAGAGCGTTGATTTACAATAGTTGTGGGAGTTTAGTAGCGCCATGATGTGGCGTCGAATCATTGCAGTTCTCTGTCTGGTCAGTTTTATCTGGCCGGCGACCGGTAGCGCTAACTCGATTATTGCCACCTATGTCGAGGTCTCGCCAGACAACGAACGTGTTGTTTTTGAAAGCGAAAGCAAGATCAGTATCATTAACCACTTTGGTCTGCAAAGCCCATCTAGACTGGTGATAGATGTTAAGCGGCTGGATGACGGAAGAGGGGTAGGTTTAAGCAAAGCCTATCGTGGCAGCACACTGAAAAATATACGATTTGGTCAGTATGACCCGCAAACATCACGCATTGTGATGGACCTTAACCGCATGATCGATAAGCCAAATGTCTACACGTTAGCGCCAAGTGGCAGCAAAAAATGGCGTTTGGTCATCGATATTGACCCGCCAAAGCGTGTGAGCGCCGCACCCAATTGGCCTAGCCAAGTCACGCCGCGCACCAAGCCGGTTGTGCCGCAACGCATGCCAAGTGCGACGATGCCGCGCCCAACGAACAAACCTATTCAGCGCCCTGCTTTGCGTAATTATCAGGCCGCCAATAACTCGGCGCGCGAAGTCTCGCGAAATTATCATGAACGCAAAGGTTTCACTGCCGATGGCTCAGTCCTCGCATTTATTCCCAAGCCCGCGCAAAAACCGCAGCAGCCCGTCGCATACGGATCAAAACCGATTATCATCATCGATGCTGGACATGGCGGAAAAGATGTCGGCGCGGTCGCACGTTCTGGTGTCATCGAAAAAGACCTGACCCTAAGCTACGCCAAAGCCATGCGCGACGAATTGCTCAGAACGGGCCGCTATCAAGTGGCGCTCACCCGTGAAGATGACCGCTTCTTATTCTTGAAAGATCGCGTGCGCATTGCGCGCGGGTATCAGGGCGATGTCTTCATCTCACTACATGCCGACGCCAACCCCAACCCCAGAGCAGAAGGGGTATCGGTTTATACGTTGTCAGAAGAAGCATCTGACGCTGAATCTGCAGCACTGGCAGCGCAGGAAAACCAGTCTGATGTGATTGGCGGGATTTCACTCGGTGAAGCCGATGAAGCGGTGGCTGACATATTGATCGATTTGGCCACGCGCGAGACGAAGAATAAATCCTCTGATTTGGCAGATCAGTTGGTAGCGAATATGGATGCGAACATCCCGCTCATTCGTAATCCTCACCGTTTTGCCGGATTCCGCGTGCTTAAAGCGCCCGATATCCCCTCGATTCTCATCGAAATGGGCTTTTTGACCAACCCACGTGACGAGCGCCGCCTCATCTCGCGTGGATACCGCCAAAAAGTGGCACGATCCGTCGTGCGCGCACTCGATGATTACTTTATCGAACACCCGCTTCGTAATTAGTGCGACCAATTATCCACATCGGCCGATTTTCGGTTAATTCCTCCGAATACTACTCGCAATTCTGCCATGCCCTGATAGTATCACGCCATGCATAGGCTATACAAAATCATCGCATGGTCAGGCGTTTCCCTGATGATGGCCGCGATCTTCGGATTTATCGCGGCGGCGATGGTGTTCTCGCATTACAGTAAAGACCTGCCATCCTTCAGCAAATTAGCCGTCTATAAGCCGCCGGTTACCACGCGTCTTTATGCCGGTGATGATCGCCTTATGGCCGAATACGCGACCGAGAAACGATTATTTGTGCCCATGGTTGCGATTCCTAAGCGTGTGCAACAAGCCTTTATCGCGGCGGAGGATAAAAACTTCTACACCCATAAAGGCGTCGATATCTTTGGTATCGCCCGTGCCATGCGCGAGAATGTTGCCAATATGGGAACGGGCCGTTCACTTGTGGGTGGTTCGACCATCACGCAGCAGGTCGTAAAGAACTTCCTGCTCACTAACGAGAAATCCTTTGAGCGTAAAATCAAAGAAGCCATACTCGCTTTCCGCATCAGTAACGTCTACAGCAAAGACCAAATCCTAGAGCTTTACCTCAACGAGATTTATCTGGGCCGTGGTTCGTATGGTGTGGCCGCTGCCGCGCTCAACTATTTCAACAAAGCGCTTAACGAGCTGGAAACCGAAGAGCTGGCATTGCTCGCCGGAATGCCCAAAGCGCCAGCAAGCTATGACCCAACACGTAACTATCAAGGCGCACTTGAGCGCCGTAACTATGTGATCAGCCGCATGGTTGATGATGGCTATGTGACGCCGGAAGAGGGCGCACGTGCCAGTGCGGCGCCGATTGTGCTAGAAAAACGCGCCGAAGAAGAGGTGGTGACTGCAGACTATTTCTCGGAAGAAGTACGCCGCAAACTCGCCGATATGTATGGTGCGAATGTGCTCTATGAGGGCGGTTTAACCGTGAAGACCACCGTCAATCCAAAGCTGCAAACCTTTGCAGATGATGCGCTTCGTCATGCGCTGGTGGATTATGATCGTCGTTATGGCTATCGCGGTCCGGTCGATAAGCTGAAAACCACCAAAAGCTGGCAGCGCGATTTGAAAGCCAAAATCGAACAGCATGCTGGCGTGCCTTTGATTGAGACGCAAGAGCTGGCCGTGGTTCTTGGGCTAGAGAAAACCAAAGCCACCATTGGTTTGGCGAATGGGGAGCGTGGTAGCATTCCACTATCAGAGCTGAAATGGGCGCGCAAAGACCTCAAAGGGTTTGGCTTGGGCGAAGCGATCAAAAAACCAAGCGATGTGCTGGATTTTGGCGATATCATCATCACCAACCGCATCAACAAAAAAGCAAAAACCTACGGCCTTTATCAGGTGCCACAAGTCAATGGCGGTATGGTGCTGATGGACCCGCATACGGGTCGCGTCCTTGCCATGTCCGGTGGCTATGCGTACGAGAATGACGAATTCAACCGCGCCACACAGGCGCGCCGTCAGCCCGGTTCAGCCTTTAAACCATTCGTGTATCTAACCGCACTCGAGAACGGCTTCTCACCATCCACCATTCTCATGGATGAGCCGATCGAGATTTACCAAGGCCCCGGTAAACCGCTTTGGCGCCCGCAAAATTATGGTGGCAAATATCTCGGCCCAACCACGCTGCGTGTCGGGCTAGAGAAATCGCGTAACACCATGACGGTCCGCTTGGCACAGATGGTGGGGCTTGGTCGCATCATTCAGGTCGGCAAACGCTTTGGCCTGTATGAAGGCAAGGTGCCGCGCAATTATTCTATGGTATTGGGTGCCAAGGAAACCACTCTCATGAAAGTGGTGACGGCCTATTCCATGATCGCCAATGGTGGCCGCAAAGTGAGTGCGTCACTGATTGAGCGCATCGATGACCGTGATGGTAAAATTATCTTCCGCCGCGATAGCCGCCCATGTGCAGGCTGCAAAATCGACCAGCAAAAACCCATTCCGCTGTCAAACATTGCACCGCCGGAAATTGAAGATACACGCGAAATCGTCGTCGATCAGCGCATCGCCTTTCAGGTGACATCACTGCTAGAAGGTGTGGTGCGCCGTGGTACTGCTGTGCGTGCCAAGAAAATTGGCAAGCCGCTTGCGGGTAAAACCGGAACAACGAACGATAGCCGCGATACATGGTTCGTGGGCTTCTCCCCTGATCTGGTTGCCGGTATCTATATCGGTTATGACCAGCCAAAGAGCTTGGGTAAAAAAGAAACCGGAAGCCGCGTGGCACTGCCCGGCTTTATCGAGGCGATGGATGCCGCACTCAAAGATCAGCCCGCGCGCCCATTCCGCATCCCGCCGGGTGTGCGCATGATGCAGGTCGATCGCAAAACAGGTCTGCCGCCTTATCCGGGTTATGCAGGTGGCCAGCTGATTGCCGAGGCATTCTTGGTTGGTGGCAACATCTATAAGCCGCCATTACCAGATGGTGAGCAAGAAATCGAAGAGCCGGTGCATTACACCTATAGCTCGATTGCTGGCGCCGATGAAAAAGACGGATTCGATCCGCATGAAGGCTGGCAAGATAGCTCGCATTACATGACGCCGGATGAAGCACGCCGCCGCGATATGGATTTCCAGATGCAATATCGCCGCCCAATTCAAGGACAACAGCAGCAACCGCAACAGCGCACCGCTTATCCGGGCTTTGAGAATACCCCGCAATCCTATCAGCAACAGCAGATGGAAACGCTCAATGGTGTGCAGGTGACCACACCCGCACCGCCGCCGCCAGCTGGTTATAATGTCAATGCGCGCCCAAATCCATACACCCCGCAAAACGCGCCAGTAGCGCCGCCACCAAACCCGTATGATGTGCGTCGCGAGCCAGTGCGTTCTGGTGGCTATAACCGCGATAGCGCGGCAAGCGTAGGCACGGGCGGTCTGTACTGACCGGCTTGACAATCGCACGTCTCACCCGCATATATCCGTCATGAAAGCAGAAATCATTAGCCTTAAAGACCAGATCGAGCAGTCGCAATCGCTGCTAAGGAGGTATCTTTGACTGGGACAATGCACTCGCCCAGCTAGAGTCGCTCAATGAAAAAGCCGAAGACCCAAATCTGTGGGACAACCCAGACGCTGCTCAAAAACTTCTCAAAGAACGCACAGCACTCGAGAATATGATCGAGGGGTATCGCTCGCTCGATCAGCAATTCCAAGATGCGCTTGGGTTGTATGAACTGGCCGAGGAAGAGGCAGATCAGGAAACGGCAGACGAGGCAGAGAAAAACCTTGAAGAGGTCGCGCGTAAAATATCGCGTCTTGAAATTGAAAGCCTGCTATCAGGCGAGGCGGACAGTAATAATTGCTTCATCGAAATCCACCCCGGCGCAGGCGGTACTGAAAGCCACGATTGGGCGGACATGCTCTACCGTATGTATGTGCGCTGGGGCAATAATGCGGGCTATAAGGTCGACATTATCGAAGAGCAATCCGGCGAAGAGGCGGGCATTAAATCGGCAACCATTAAAGTCAGCGGCCATAATGCGTATGGCTGGGCGAAGACCGAAACGGGCGTACACCGTTTGGTGCGCATCTCGCCATTCGATTCGCAGTCGCGACGCCATACCAGCTTTGCCAGTGTCGGCGTTTATCCGGAAATTGACGATCAGATCGAAATCGAGGTCGAGGAAAAAGACGTGCGTGTCGATACCTACCGCGCATCGGGAGCAGGTGGTCAGCATGTCAATAAAACCGATTCGGCCATCCGCCTAACGCACGAACCAACAGGCATTGTTGTGCAATGCCAGAATTCGCGCTCACAGCATAGTAACCGTGCAGAGGCATGGAAGATGTTGCGTGCCCGTCTGTATGAGAAAGAGCTGCAAGAACGCGAAGCCGCCGCCCAAGCCGATTACTCAGCGAAAACCGATAATGCATGGGGCCACCAAATTCGCTCTTACGTGCTGCACCCTTACCAAATGGTCAAAGATTTGCGCACGCAGGTAGAAACAGGCAACACCCAAGCCGTGCTTGATGGCGACCTTGATGCGTTCATGTCTGCGGCTTTGGCAGCACGTGTGAAATCCCAAAAAGCGTAATTGATAGAATATGAGCGCTCAACCAAATGAATTCTTTTGCATTAAATCAGCAGTTTCGCCAAACTGGCGCCACAATAAACGAGGGTTAGATGTCTGAACAGCCACAAGGTGGTCAAGAACAACGGATGACGTTCCGCCTACTGTCTTACTGGCAGCGAGTAAGGGGGGATAAAAGCTTTCCGTCATTGGCAGACATCGCCATCACCGATATTGAGGAAATGTATCACCAAACCTTTGTGATTAGCTTGGGCGATCACGAAGACGAGCACATGTTCGAGTATTTCGGCCCGGAACTCGCCTCGAAATTCGGTGATGATTATACCGGGCAATATGTGATCGACTCGATGAATGACGCCAGCGTCTATAACACGATTGGCTTTTATGACCGCGTGTTAGAGGCTCGCGGGCCGGTCTCTGAATCATCAGAATTCTTCCTTGAGGGCAATGAAGTACGCTACCGTACGCTACTATTGCCGCTCTCATCGGATGATATCTCGATCGATTACATCATCGGCACCACCAACTATAAAGTGTTTGTCTAGACGCTAAAGCTTGAAAAAACGTGGTTTTTCGTCTATGAACCCCGCCTGAAGAGGGGAATATGAACTCACTTGGCTTAGATAAAGACTCAAAAGACACCCGCGTCGTGGTGGCAATGTCCGGCGGCGTGGATAGCTCCGCAACGGCAGCATTGCTGCATGAGCAGGGCTATGAGGTCATTGGTATCACGCTGCAGCTCTATGATTATGGCGCGGCAGTGGGCAAGAAAGGTGCGTGCTGCGCTGGCCAAGATATTCACGATGCGCGCCGTGTCGCCGAGAAGCTGGGCATCCCTCATTATGTGCTGAATTATGAGAGCAAATTCAAAGAATCGGTCATTGACGATTTTGTCGACACCTATCTGGCAGGCCAAACGCCAATCCCGTGTGTGCGCTGTAACCAGACGGTGAAGTTCAAAGACCTGCTGAATACCGCACGTGACCTCGATGCAGATGTCATGGCAACGGGCCATTACGTGCAACGAGAAATCGCAGATGATGGTCGTGCAGCGCTCATACGCGGCGCTGATCCAGATAAAGACCAAAGCTATTTTCTATTCGCGACCACGCAAGAGCAGCTCGACTTTTTGCGCTTCCCGCTCGGTGGCATGCAAAAAAGCGAGACCCGCGCATTAGCAGAGCGCTTTGGGTTAGCTGTCGCTGATAAGCCAGACAGTCAAGATATTTGTTTCGTGCCAGAAGGTGGCTACGCCAAGGTGATTGAGAAATTCAGACCCGACGCATTCGACCCCGGCGATATCATCCATATTGATGGCACGCTCATGGGCGAGCATCGCGGCATTGTCAATTACACGGTCGGCCAACGCAAAGGGCTGGGTATCGCCCATGAAGAGCCACTTTATGTGATCAAGCTCGATGCGGATAAAAAGCGCGTCATTGTCGGTCCAAAAGACGCACTCAACCTGACAGAGTTTTATGTTGCAGACATCAATTGGCTGGAAGCCGATGCCATGCCAACTGCGCGCGATCAGGTGAAAGTGAAAATGCGCTCACTGCAAGCGCCAGTCTGGGCAAATATTCATGCAGCAGAAAATGGTGGTGCGCGTATTGAATTGTTAGAGCCTCATGCAGGCATAGCGCCCGGTCAGGCCTGTGTGGTCTATGATGAGAATCGCGTATTGGGTGGCGGCTGGATTGCCAGCACGCCTAATTCGATAGCCGCTTAATCGTCCTTAGGACCTTTCAGCGCGTCACGACTTTGAATTTCTGGTCCCCATTCTTTTACCAGCTGCTGCTGAATGGCGTTGATGTTACCTGTCTTCCGGCTATTGAGAATGCGAACAAAGGCAGATGCCATGTGAGGCGAGGCGCCATATAAAATCCATCCCAAACCAGCGCATGAATACATGACAGCGATAGTACCGATATCTCCCATCATCGCCTGCATCTGCCCTACCTCGTTACCATTGGCAAGAAGTTGCGCCATATACGGAATCACGCCTGCCATATTACAGGGTAATACGCAGTGGAATTTGTGTCGGTAATCGCTGTCATCGGTTAGGTAAGCGATACCGGTCGGGATCATACCAACAAGGAATAAAATGAAGGAAAGTTGAAGGAAGATAACGAGAATAATGCAGACCATCCATAGCATGGTCATCTTTAAGAAGTTACGTTTCTTCTTAGGTTTTCCTTGTTTTTTTGTTTCTTCTTTTGCCATCGCTAATATCCCCTAAGCGAACTATCGAGCGTGGTATATAAGGTGATCATCAAGATCAGATAGGACAACGTCACCGCCAATCGCCCACCCATGTTACTCGCCAAATCTTCCAGCATTAAATCACTAGAGAGTGCGGCTAAACGCTCGTTATTGTAATGGAATAGTGCGGCAGCCTTACGATAACCGTAATTATCTTGCCGGGTAATATTCGTTTCAATCAATAGCGCCAATACATAGCTGATTTGCCCGGTATTCACCGCTTTCTTCAAATCTTGTTTCACACGCTTTCTAAGTTTTCGGTTATGGATATTTTCCAGCATGCTCTCAACACGCAAACCTATCCATGTACATAAACCTACGAGACGGTGCTTTTTGATCTTTTCCTGAGACAGGCTTAAGATACGCATCACCTTCAGCTCTTCATTCTCGCGAAGGTTGGGTAAATCCTCGAGCTGCTTAAACTTGATTTCCTTGTTCAAATTAATGCGGCTACCAAAGAAAGCGGCCAAATCGCGATCTACGAACGTTGCTTCCAATCCAACATTTTCAGCCAATGCATCGAGTGTCAGTAGTGCATTCTCGATATCTGGGCAGCAATATTTACGCAGCAGCGGGCTTTGACATGGTAGCGATGGGTTCAGGTCATATTTGACGCGCTCAACACCAAATCCCATACTGGTCAGCTTGAATAATGAGCGAAGCTTCTGCAGCAACCAAATCGTGCTGGCGGTTTGATCCGTTTTATTATGCTTATAGCGTTCCGACCAGAAAGTTGGCACATCTGCGCCAATTACTTCCATCAGCAGCTTCAAATCTTGCGCCTGCCCATGATGCGCATAATTGGCTACCATGGCACCCATACCATCCACATTGAGTGATAGATGTTTAATCCGGATGGGAGAGCCAGGGTCCAAAATGGTGATCAGCTTAACCAGCATTTCATTTTTCTGCTCTTCAGATGCGCCATCGTGACCGCCCACACGCACCAAACGTGTGACTAAATCTGTAACGTCAGAATCACCGACCAGCATATCCACCCAACGGTCAATCTTAGCGGTACCAATCTCTAACCCTGCAGCGCGCCAGTTATGGGCAATGCCGTGCGCCAGTGAGCGCAGGTTAAAATATTCAACTTCATTCAGCACAAAGCTACGCGTTGCCTGCTGAACAGCCGGGGCAATCAGGTTAAAACGCTTACCATCCATCCAGGCTTCAAGCTCAGTAAAGCCCCAACGCTCCGACTTGCTTTCCATCATGCCGCCTCGGAAGAAGTCAGCATAAGTCTCACTCGGGTTAATGTTTCCGCATAATACGTGATAAACACCAAGCATCATACAACGGCTTAGATATTCGCGTTTCTCCAGCGCTTTATAGCGCGCCAACCCATAGAGCAGGTCGTAAGACATAATTGCCAAGGAGAAGATATCCGTCTTCATGGTTGGCTCACCCTTAGCAATCGGGTCTGATACGGCGCGCTCAATCGGCTCATAAATATGGTGCTGGCTGTAACCGGGCGGCTCAGAATAAAGCTCTCCAACGGTAATATTCGTACCAACAAAGATGTTAGATGGATTAATCCGCCCGTGGCTTAGCTTGTTCTCTTGCAGCACCTCTAGCACATGATAGATCGGCTCAAGAATGCTTTTAATAATCTGCTGCTCACGGAAACGCGTCTTAACCATCAACTCGGATAGTGGCGTGCCCTCAGGACGGCTTAAAAATAGCACCAAGCGGTTTTCATTCAGGGTAGAAATGCGGATGACAGCAAATTCATACAAGGTAATCATGTTAGGGTGCGTGACACCCACCATTTTCTTCATCGCTTCGGTGCGCACAGGGGTATGAATTTCGCAGACAAGTGCATAGATCTGACGCGCATCATTCACCAAATCAGAGGCTTCATAGGCTTTAGCAAAACCGGAATCGAGATAGGGGAGCGGACGGTCTAATTCAATAGTATAGGCTTCGGGGATACCATCAACGGGTGCGTAATTCAGCTTTCGGACAGGCTCATATGTCTGTAGCAGCTGCTTAAGGCCGCTATCGACAAACTCCTCGATCATCTCGATCTTTTCGCCGGAATCCTGCATCGCCTGAAGCTCGCTAGGATCTACCATCGTGCGATTCGGACTTGACTCGTCAGGCTCACCAACTTGCTGTTCCGCAGCGTCCATGCGCTTTCCCCTGTCTTGCGGCCGTCTAAGCTGTTGTTAATAGGTTTTTATTGAACAGTTAGACAATTATAGCCGAATTTCGTCTCAAAAGACAAGCAAACGCCTGCCTTTGTGCGCATCTGTGCAAAGATTGGGCCAAACATAGCCCTGTTCATAAAAATCAGAAGCTTAGGCGTCTAGGAACGGATCGCGCACCATAATCGTATCCTCACGTTTAGGCGAGGTAGATAGCAGTGCGACCGGGCATTCGATGAGTTCTTCGATACGGCGGATATATTTGATGGTCGTTGCTGGCAAATCTGCCCAGCTACGCGCGCCTTCGGTGCTCTCATCCCAACCTTCCAGCGTCTCATAGATCGGCTCGATCTCTTCCTGAATACGCTGACTTGATGGCAGATAATCATACGCCATGCCGCCGTGACGGTAGCTGGTGCAGATATTGATCTCTTTCAACCCATCCAACACGTCCACTTTGGTCAGTGCAATCCCGCGAATACCCGAAAGCTTGATCGCTTGGCGCACCATGACGGCATCAAACCAGCCGCAACGGCGCTTACGGCCAGTAACGGTACCAAATTCATGGCCGCGTTCACCAATGAGCTGGCCGATATCATTATCTTGTTCGGTTGGAAATGGACCGCTACCCACACGCGTTGTGTAGGCTTTGGTAATACCCAGCACATACCCAATCGACGACATACCACAGCCAGAACCAAGCGGAGCCGCACCGGCCATCGTGTTCGACGAGGTCACAAACGGGTAGGTGCCAAAATCATTATCCAGCATCACGCCTTGCGCGCCTTCAAACAGAATGCGGCGGCCTTCTACACGATATTGCTGAAGCAGCAGCCACACAGGGCTGGCATAACTCAAAATCTCTTCACGAATCTCTAGTAGCGGTTTCAGAACCTCATCAACCGTCATCGGTTCCATGTTAGACGCTTCAAGTAACGCATTATGATGTGTCAGCATATTCTTGATTTTTTGTTCTAACAGATCAGTATCTTCGAGGTCACACACGCGCACAGCACGGCGTGCAATCTTATCTTCGTAAGCTGGGCCAATACCACGACCAGTGGTACCAATCTTCTCATTACCGCGCAAAGCCTCGGCAGCGGCATCCAGTTGCGGGTGAATCGGCAAGATCAGACAAGCATTTTCAGCAATGCGCAGATTGTCTGGTGTGATATCAACGCCCAATGCTCTAATGCTCTGAATTTCTTCAAGTAATTTATGAGGATTGATCACTACCCCATTACCAATAATCGATTTCTTGCCTGGGCGAACCACACCAGAAGGCAGCAAGCTCAACTTATAGGTGACGCCATCCACCACCAGCGTATGACCCGCATTGTGACCACCTTGGAAGCGCACAATCACATCGGCGCGTTCTGATAGCCAGTCAACGACCTTGCCTTTACCTTCATCGCCCCACTGAGAGCCAATCACCGCTACGTTACTCATGATGCGTCTACCTCTAATACTTCGTTATTCTCATAATAATATGCAGCGCCAATCACCGCTGCTTCATTCAATGGCGTGTCATTCAGCGCGTAGCAGACCATATAGCCTTGCTCTTTCAGCAATGCAACGCTGTCGCTATCACAATCAGATGGCACGACAATCTGCTTGATCGCTTCGCCTTGTGGCAAGTAATCGACCAGATCTTCGCTATAAAGCGTGAAACCGGTTGCCGTCTCACCGTCCGATGTTTCATAACGGCCACCACGGCCCACTTCCACGCCCAAATCTTTCAAAAAGATCGAGAAGCTAATGCCGCTATAATAGCCAAAACCACGCAGCTCTAGCGGGTCGAGTGTCACGCTGATCTCATGGCCCAAACGTGCCTTCAGCGCCTCGACAATGGCGCGTGCTTGTTTTGCTGCCTCTGCCACACATGCAGGCGCATCGAGCGCCTCAATCACGGGCAATGTGTCTTCATACGCGCCGCTTAGGCGACATAGCGCACTCACCACAGGCACATCAAAGCTATTCACCGTCTGCATATCCTTGCGCTTCACCGCTTCGGTCAGACTTGCCTTATCAGCATCAGAGAGCGACTCGGTCAACTCATCAAAGATATAGCTGAAATTGATATCGAGCGATAACTCGCTAAAGCCCAGCTGCTTCAAGCCAGAGAGCATCAGCTGCATAATCTCCACATCGGCATGCAGGCCATCTGCACCGAACAGCTCAATCCCGATCTGGCGGAATTGGCGGGTTTTACGCAAATCCTCCGCCTTAGAGCGCAATGTCTGCCCGGCATAACACAGGCGCAGCGGGCGTGGCTGACCAATCAGCAAGCTGCGTGCAATACGGGCAATCTGCATGGTCATATCGGCGCGAATCGTCATCATCTGCTGGCTTTCAGGGTCCAGCACGCTAAAGCAGTGTCGGTCTTGTTGCTTATAACTATCTTGGAATTCGGCCAAAGGAGGCGATACGAGCTGATAACCAAAAGACTGAAAATGCTTGGTAAAATCGCGTACAATGCGGGCTTCTGCTGCGGCGCGTGGCGGCAGCAAATCATGCAATCCAGAAGGTAGTAATGTCGGGCGCATTGTCGCCTATATTCGTTACTCAGCCGCCTTCTCTAACGCAATGCGGTCAAACGGTCAATAAGAGCAAAGGAAATAGGGCGCACAAAGCGTATAAAAACCAGAATAATGCGCGCAAAATGTGGCTACGCGTTGCAAGGCTAGGTGCGTTGCAGTATGCTGCGCCCACAAGAATAAAGGTTGCACTATGGCAAAACGAAAATCCTCATCCCTTCTGGCGTTTGTGATCGCCGCAGGTGTCTGCGTGTGGGTGTTGTCGTCTTATATCATCCCGCCATCCGAAGATGAGGCGCAAGTGCAAAGCGTGGATTCGGACATCCAGCTCGAAGCGGCCTTATCTATTGAATCACGCCAAGCGCACTCACACCGAAGCTTTGTTACCATTTACGGCGCGACCGAGCCAAACCGCCAAGTAGCGCTAAAGGCCGAGACGCAAGGCTCCGTCATCTCCATTCCGGCCAAAGAAGGCCAGATGGTGAAAAAGGGCGATATCATCATTAAAATCGATGAGCGCGACCGCCGCGCGAAATACGCGCAGGCTCAAGCCCTGCTCAAGCAACGCGATATTGAATATAACGCCGCCAAGCGCCTGCAAAAAGAGGGCTTCCAGACCGAGATTCGCTTAGCCGAGGCCAAAACCCGCTTGGAAGAAGCGCGGGTGAATCTGCGCCAGATCGATCTGGATTTACAATACACCAAGCTGCGCGCGCCATTTGACGGGCTGCTTGAGAAAATCAATGTCGAAGTCGGCGATTTTGTGGGGATTGGCGTTTTCGGTGTAGAAGGCGCAATTGCCAGCATGGTCGATCATGATCCGCTGCTTCTCACTGGTCAGGTCTCAGAAAAAGACCGCCCCTACATGGCAATGGGCACCACCGCGTCGGGTCGTTTAAACGGAGGCCAGCAGGTCGAGGGGAAAGTGACGTATTTAGCGAGTGTTGCGGATACGGCCAGCCGCACCTTCCGTATTGAGGTCGAGATTCCCAACCCCGATGTCAAAATCCCAGCGGGAGTAACAGCCGAGCTGCAAGTCCCATCCGAAGAAGTGATGGCCTTTAAAGTCTCGCCATCGGTGCTGAACCTTGATGATAAAGGTGATGTCGGCGTGAAAATCTTGGATGAGAATAACACGGTGCAATTTGTACCAGTAAAGATTGTCGAAGACGCCAAAGACGGTATGTGGATTAGCGGGCTGCCTGCCAGCATCCGCCTGATCACGCTGGGCCATGCCTTTGTCAATGCCGGTCAACAGCTCGATGATGCGCTCGTCGCCAAAACCCTTAAAGCCGATCCGGCAGAGCAGGGCTAGTCATGAACCGGCTGATTGATGCGTGTGTCGATCGCTGGCGGACGGTCTTACTCACGCTTGCTTTTATCTTTATTGTCGGGCTTGCGACCTATCAGTCGATTCCCAAAGAATCCTCGCCTGACGTTAAAATCCCGTTCATCTATACCAGCCTGACGCTGGATGGCATCGCACCGGAAGATGCAGAGCGCTTGCTGATTCGTCCGGTAGAAAAGAAGATGCAATCGATTGAGAGCGTCAAGGAAATGACGGCGATGGCGCAAGAAGGCTTCGCGTCAGTAAGCCTTGAGTTTCAGGCGGGCTTTGATTCAGACAAAGCACTCGATGATGTGCGCAACCAAGTTGATGAAGCCAAGCCGGACTTGCCAACTGAAACGGATGAGCCGATTGTCACCGAGCTGAATTTCAGCAAATTCCCGATCTTCACTCTGTCACTGACCGGTGACGCCGACGAACGGACGCTGGTGCGCGTTGCCCGTGATCTGCGCGATAAAATCGAGGGCATCAATTCGGTGCTTGAGGCGAAAATGCTGGGTGACCGCGAAGAGGTTCTCGAAATCCTCATCGATCCACTCATTCTGGAAAGCTATCAGCTCTCACCATCTGAAGTATTTGAGCGCGTGCGCAATAATAACATTCTGGTGCCAGCCGGTGAGATGGATACGGGTAAGGGCAGCTTTGCGATCAAACTTCCGGGGCTGATCGAGACCGCGATTGATCTGCGCAACATTCCGCTCAAAGTCGATCAGGGTGTGGTGACGACGCTATCCGATGTTGCAACCATTCGCCGCGGCTTTAAAGACGTGACCAGCTACGCACGTGTGAATGGTAAGCCAGCCATTGGCCTACAAGTCTCCAAACGCACCGGCGCCAATATCATCGAGACGGTCGATGCGGTGAAAAAGCTCGTCGAAGTCGAGCGTGCCTTCTGGCCTGCGGGCGTGAAGGTCGTCTATTCAAACGATGAATCACAAAAAACCAAAGACCAGCTAACGGATTTGCAAAGTAACGTCATCTTGGCAGTGCTGCTTGTACTCATTGTGCTTTTGGTGGTCATGGGCTTTCGCTCTGCATTGCTTGTCTCATTTGCCATCCCGGGCGCATTCCTGTTTGGCATTTTATGTATCGGCATATTTGGCTTCACGCTCAATGTCGTGGTGCTCTTCGCGCTCATATTATCCATTGGTATGCTCGTCGACTCGGCCATTGTCGTGGTTGAATATGCCGACCGCTTAATGATGGATGGCGCGACCGCGAAGCAAGCCTACTCAACTGCCGCCAAGCGCATGGCATGGCCGATCATTGCCTCCACTGCGACCACATTGGTTGTCTTCATGCCGCTACTCTTCTGGCCGGGCATTGTCGGGCAGTTCATGAAATATATGCCGATCACGCTCATTGTCACGCTAACAGGCTCGCTACTTATGGCGCTTGTTTTCATGCCAACTTTGGGCACCAAGCTGGGCGGGCGCAAACGTGTCGACGCGCAAGAAGCCGAAGCAATTGTTGCCGCCGAAACCGGCGAGTATGACAAGCTGTCATCTTTCACTCGCGGCTATGTCGATATCTTGCAAGCCTTGCTCAAACGACCAATCACCGTGATGTTCGGACTGACTGCCGTGGTGGTCAGTATCTTCATTATGTTCGGCATGTTTGGTGCCGGTGTTGAGTTCTTCCCCAAGATCGAGCCGGTCAATGCCCGCATCGATATCCGTGCGCAGGGGAATTTCTCGGTCAATGAAAAGAACGCACTCGTCGCCCAAGTCGAAGAGCGCATCAAGGATATGGACGAGATTCGCGTGCGCTTCGTGAATGCGGGTAAAATCTCGATGCGCAACGATACGCCCGAAGATATTATCGGCCAGATCAATATGGAGTTCGTCGATTGGAAGAAGCGCCGCAAAGCCGATGTGATCTTGGCCGACATCAAAGCGCGCACCAAAGATATTCCGGGCATTATAGTCGAAAGTGCCAAGCAAGAAGAAGGCCCGCCCGTTGGTAAAGCCGTGCAGCTACAATTCTCTTCTCGCTTCCCCGAACTCATTCAGCCTGCACTTGAAGATGTGCTGCGTGGCATGAAAGAGGTTGGCGGATTTATCAATATCTCCGATGAGCGGCCTGTACCGTCAATCGAGTGGGAGATTACCGTTAATCGTGAATTGGCCGGACAATATGATATCGACGTTAATATGATCGGCCAAGTGGTGAAGATGACCAGTAACGGCATCATCGTGAACACCTATCGCCCAGATGACGCCGATGATGAGATTGATATTATCACGCGCTTCCCCGAAGAATTCCGCAATATCAGCCAGCTTGACCGCCTGCGCGTCTACACACCCAAAGGGTTGGTGCCGATTGCAAACTTCGTTGAGCGCGAGCCGAAGCAGCGCATCAACACGGTGAAGCGTACCGATAGCAAACGCTCCATGTATATCCGCGCCGATTTAGAGCCGGGACTCAATGTCGATGCCAAGGTGCAAGAGCTAAAGGCGTGGATGGAGCAAAATGTCGAGCTAGACCCACGCCTCACCATCTTGTTCAAAGGCGAAGATGAAGAGCAAAAAGAAGCAGGCGCATTCCTTGCCGGTGCCTTCATGATTGCACTCTTCTCTATGGCGCTGATTTTGGTCACGCAGTTCAACAGCATGTATCACATGATTGTGACGATGAGCGCGGTGGTCTTCTCAACCGGTGGCGTCTTTTTAGGCTTGCTGGTAACGGGCACGTCATTTGGTGTGGTCATGTGCGGGGTAGGGGTGATCTCGCTCGCGGGGATCGTCGTAAACAACAACATTATTTTCATCGATACGTTTAAAGTGCTGCGCGAGCAGGGCGTCGATATGATCGATGCGCTGTGCCGCACTGGCGCGCAACGTCTGCGCCCAATTCTGCTAACCGCAGGTACAACCGTGCTGGGGCTGCTGCCAATGGTCTATGAGATGAATGTGAATTTCGCTACGCGCGAGCTAACCTTCGGCGCGCCATCCTCGCAATGGTGGGTGCAGCTTTCAACCGCGATTGCAGGCGGCTTGGCGTTTGCCACCATCCTGACGTTATTCTTCACGCCGTGCTTGCTGATCATGGAAGAGCGCGTGCCAAGCTGGTTCAGACGCGGTGTGCGTAAACCATCTAAAGCGTCTTACGCGAATTAGTGAATTTCTTTGCTGATCGATTCTTCAGAAACCACACCTTCATGACGAAGCATGGTGGTAGAAATGGTATTTGCCCGACCAATACGTGTTTGCACGTGAGCGGGTAGACTCGGCTCATCGACAAAGCCTAACGTACTTAAATCTTGCGCATGCATTTCCAAATCATGTTGGCTTGATTTTGCCTGCGTATAGCCTTCATGCGCGGCATTGATAACTGGCGAATAGGCCGAGGTAAACATGCTGATACCACCAAAGAATAAAGCGCCGACCGCAGGCCCGAATGTTGGGGCGCTAGCTGCGCCTAATGCGGCCCAAACGGGCGGCAGGGCAAAACTAAGCGTCAAACCAACCAGCATACCTGTCACTGTCGCGATTGCGATTTTAGGCAAGTTATTGCGAAACTCACCAAACGCCGCATACATGGCGCGGCTAATGCCTGATTTAACGTAACGTGCTTCATCTTTTGGATGTGATACCATCCCTACAGTATAGCGTTTTGTACCGATAACTGTGTGACGTTTGCGTGAATATCTGGGGAAAACAACCAGTTATCTGTTTGCTCAAAGTGCCGCATCGGTCTAAGCTAAGCCCTTAACCCACAAATGAAGGGTAACCTTATGGAATCTCTATTCTTTTTAGAAGATCATGACCTGCAAATTGATATTATCACCTTTATTGCAGCCTCACTCACTACCTTTTCCTTTCTGCCTCAGGCGATACGCACCATTAAGCTGAAAGAAACGCGTGACCTCTCACTCACCATGTTTTTAGCTATGTCTGTGGGCGTCGCGTTTTGGCTATTCTTAGGATTGATGTATGGCAATGAATTCATGGTAATCGCTAATGCGATCACATTGGCGCTGAATATTGTAATCCTACGCCTTAAGCTTAAATATGGCTGATAAAAAAAGCGCCGCAGTGAGAACTGCGACGCTTCGTGTTTGAACGTTGGGTTTGGCTATTCGCCAGCGCTTTTCACAAAGCCCGGTTGATCATCAAACATGAATAGATTCTCGATCTTCAAGTAATCCACGCCTGCTTCTGCCGCTTTCATAAGCTTCTCGGCAATTTGGGTATGGCTAACTTCGCTCTTCAAATCCATCGCACGGAAGCGGCAACGGTAACGGTCCGTTACATCCATATTATGCTCCGCATCCGGCCAGACTTTCAGGCCCTTACAAGAAATCATGTAAAGCGCTAAGCTCTCATCAGAAATCTCCGACAAGATTTTGCCCAGCTCATCGATTGGCTTATCGCGCCAATGCACGAACAGATCAAAGCCAACCAGCGTACGCTCGCAATCTGGCTCTTTCATCACCGCGCGAATCGGATCGGTTTTCTCACGTGCAGAATAATGCGCCGGTGGGAAGCGATCTGGCTCTTCGCCCAAGCGCTCAACAACCGCCTTGGCAAATTCCATGGTGCCCACCTTCTGCTTACTCATATCGCCGTAAATATCGCCGGTATGAATGCCGTCCTCAATCGTCTTCAGCCATGCATTCTGGATTTTATTTGCGGTCTCCGCATCGCCCAAATGCACAAGCATCATGATAGCGCCCTGAATCAGACCAGACGGGTTCGCAATGCCTTGACCCGCAATATCAGGGGCAGACCCATGAATCGCCTCAAACATGGCATATTCAGCACCGATATTCGCCGAACCGGCAATACCAACAGAGCCCGATACTTCTGCCGCAATATCAGAGATAATATCGCCGTATAGATTCTCGGTCACAATCACATCAAACAGATGCGGTTTAGCGGCAATACGCGCCGAGCCAATATCGATAATGTAATGCTCATTCTCGATGTCCGGATATTCCTTCGCCACATCCTCAAAGGCTTGGTGGAAGCAACCATCCGTCATCTTCATGATGTTATCTTTCGACATACAGGTGATCTTCTTACGCCCATATTGCTTTGCATATTCAAACGCATAGCGATGAATACGTTCCGCGCCCGACTGGGTAATAATCTTCACCGACTGGAACGCATCATGCGTCTGGCGGTACTCGATACCCGCATATAGATCTTCCTCATTCTCACGCACAATCACCATATTCATGCGTGGCTCTTTGGTCTCTACATACGGATAGTAGCTAATACATGGACGAATATTGGCATATAGCCCAAGCGTCTTACGCATGGTTACATTCAGGCTCTTATAGCCACCACCCTGAGGCGTGGTAATAGGCGCCTTCAGCAGCACTTTGGTGCGGTGAATCGATTCCCAAGCGGCTGGTGGAATACCGGTCGATACACCTTTTTCATAGAATTGCTGTCCGACCTCAATCGTCTCAATTTTGATACGTGCTTTTGCCTCGGCCAAAACATACAGAGTTGCCTCCATAATTTCTGGACCAATACCATCGCCGTAAGCAACGGTAATGGGTGTGGCTTGAGGTTGGGTAAATTGCTGAATTAGCGCTGAACACATGCGAGAAGCTCCCTAATTTTTATTGTTCCACACTATAGCAGAAAAGGGGGCAAATGCCACTTGGTTATTGGGAGAGGGAAAAGCCTAAAATTTAGGCGGCTTCGGTCTTGCGTGCGAGGTAATAATCGATCTGGAATTGAGTGTGACGCAGCAATTTATCGTCATCACGGCCCTTCACCAGATAGTCATTGGCGCCAGCAATAATGCTTTGTGACAACACCTCATGATTGGACACATCTGACAGTGCAATCACCGGAATATCGGCTTCATTGCGGCGTAAATCGCGGATTTGCTCTACTTCATCGCGTTGACCGCCATGAACATCCATAATAATGGTCTCAACCGTGTCTTTTAAGGCTTTAAGTTGGGAAAATGCATCATGTAAGTCGGCACATCGCACCACTTCGATAGGATAATCAGCCGAACGTTGTTTGAAATAGTCACAGTAGCGCAGCGCGTCTCTTTCAAGACTTTCTACAAGTAGAATGCAGTGCTTCTCATTCATGCTGCCCCGATGCGTTGATTGATCATTTTTTTGTTTTTTGAGAATGAGAATGTATCTCATTTGGAATGCTTTGCCAAACAAAAAATATTAACAACAATTAACCTTTATGTCTGCTTATTGAACAAAGGTAGATTTTTCATTGCATTGGAAAGGCGAGTGCTTTAGCGTCCAAACCAGCAGAAAACCTAGGAAAAATGATGCATGCTTAAACGGATCAAACGTGCCATCCCAGAAAAGTACAGACGGCTGATAAAACGGTTCATGCCTTGGCGCTATTACCATACCTGCATGGTCAATAATGTCCGCTATGGCTATCCCGAAGCTCACGCGACGGATGAATATGAAGGGCTGGTCTTCCTGCACATCCCAAAAACCGCAGGTTCCCGCGTTCGCGAGGTCATTCAGGCCCATGTGCCGGACGAGCAAATCCACCTGATTGGGTTGGGTTTTGATCTTATGTATGTCTCAGACCGCCAATTGGCCGATCATGCCGTGCTTATGGGGCATTTCGGGCAGGCGTTGCTCAAACGTGTCATCCGCCCATCGGTGCATTTCACGTTTTTGCGCCACCCCGTCGACCGTGTCATTTCCACCTATTACTATTGGCGCAGTTTGCCCGATCACCCAAATCCGCAATCCGGCATCATGCTCGCGAAAAGCATGGAGCTGGATGAATTTGTAGAATCGCAAGAACATGCCATCAAATCAGACCTCGATAATCTGCAGATGTGGACCATGTTTGGCGGACCGGAAATGATCATCCGTGATCGCAATGAGCATTTATCGGATGCGCAGCGCCTCAAGCAGGCAAAAGAGAATTTAGCCGCCATGCATTTTGTTGGCATTCAGGACGATTTTCAAACCCACATCAACCATTTCGAAGCGTTGGTCGGATGGGAAAAGAGCGAGCCGAAAATCACCAATAAAACCGAAGGCGGCAAACGCAATGTGCCAGACCATATTCTGAAAAAACTAGAAAAACGCCAGTCTTTAGATTGCGAGCTATACGAATATGCGATTGAGCTAACCAATAAGCACGCGCAAGACATCAAAAACGGCAAACGCCTCAAGCTAACCTTGCCTAAGCATCCAACGCCAGGCGAGCGGGCCGCTTGAGCAGCAAGGCGCGCTGCGCTACACTCATCTCATGATTTTAATGATACTCATCGCTATTGCGTTGCTGATTGCTGTAATTGCAAACCGCAAAGGCTATGACTTTTGGGGCTGGTTCTTCAAAGGGTTGATGTGGCCGTTCTTTCTCATCAACATCATCGCCAAGCCATCACGTAAAGAAATCGGCATTTATTCCGGCAATAACGAAGACGAGATCATGCAAGGCTCCATGTCGCGCCTAGAGCAGCTTACCGAACTACATAAAAAGTTAGAAGCAGGTGAGATCAGCGAATCGGAGTATCAGCGCGCCCGCGAAGAGGTCATGCATCAGTAGCTCAAGCCGCGTGCTCGACCATGCCTTTAATCGTCGCAATCGCATCGCCAGTCTTGCCGCCATCTGGGCCACCCGCTTGCGCAAAGTTCGGCTTACCGCCACCACCTTTACCGCCCACTATTTCCGATGCGGCACGTACCAAAGTAGGCGCATCCACTTTCTCTTGGCCAGATGCGACAATAATCGATGCCTTGCCCTCAAACGAAGACGCAAGCGCTACCACCGCATTACCATGCTTTTTGGCAAGTGAGGTGACTAGGTCGCGTAATTCTTTTGGTGGCAAATCATCGAAGCTCTTACCAATAAACGGAATGCCCGCCAGATCTTCCGGCGCAATATCACCACCGCCAGAACCACCCATCGCCAATTGCTTCTTGGCATCAGCGAGTTGCTTCTCTAGCTGCTTTTTATCTGTGGCCATTTTCGCCACCATATCAGCTAAGCCTTCCGGCTTGGTTTTCAGCTCTTGTGCCAGCGATGTCAGCGTTGCATCCTGATCGTTCAGATACGTAAATGCATCGGCATTGGTAACGGCCTCAATACGGCGCACTCCGGCGGCCACCGCACCTTCAGAGATAATTTTAAACAAACCGATATCGCCGGTTCGTTGAACGTGCGTTCCACCGCAAAGCTCTACAGAGAAAGGCGTTCCAGCCTGCTCGCCGCGATGCTCTAGATTGTCTTTCTCATAACCATCATCGACACCCATGAACAGCACGCGCACTTCATCATCATATTTCTCACCAAACATGGCCATAGCACCAGCCTCAATCGCCTGGTCTTTTTCCATCAGCTTGGTGACGACTTCGGTGTTCTGCCAGATCACACGGTTCACTTCCGCTTCAACTTCAGCCAATTCTTCACGCGTAATTTGCTTCGGATGTGACAGATCAAAACGCAGACGGTCTTCAGCTACAAGTGAGCCTTTTTGCGTCACATGATCGCCTAACTGACGGCGCAATACCTCATGCAGAATATGGGTGGCAGAGTGATTCGCGCGCAGACGTGAGCGGCGCGTATCATCAATGGTAATCTCGACGCTTTCGCCCTTACGCAATTCGCCATGATTCATCTTTATGGCATGCACATGCAAACCATCAATTGGCTTTTGGCAATCTTCAATCAGCGCGACATTCTCTTCGCCGCTATGCATGGTACCTGTATCACCTTGCTGACCACCGGACTCGCCGTAACACACCGTCTGGTTCGTCACGATAAAGCCAGACTCGCCCTGCATAATCACATCAACTTCTTTGCCATCGACGACAATCGCATCAATGGTGCCTTGGGTTGTATCAGACTGATAGCCGACAAACTCGGTCGCGCCACAACGGTCTTTAATATCAAACCAGATGGTCTGCACCGCCGCATCACCAGAGCCAGCCCACGCTGCTTTGGCACGCGCTTTCTGCTCGGCCATAGCGGCGTTGAATCCTTCCAGATCGACGCGTTGATTATCGCCGCGCAAAATATCTTCGGTCAGATCAAGCGGGAAGCCGTACGTGTCATACAGCTTAAACGCAATCTGCCCATCGAGCACTTCGCCGTCACCCATGGCAGTGCGCGCTTCATCCAAGAGTTTAAGACCGCGCTCTAACGTCTGCTTAAATCTCTCTTCTTCAAGCTTTAGTGTTTCAGTAATCAATGCCTGCGCACGACCCAGCTCGCTAAAATGCGCACCCATTTCTTTAATGAGTGTTGGCACCAGCTTATACATTAGCGGGTCTTTGCAGCCGAGCAAATGCGCATGACGCATCGCGCGGCGCATAATACGGCGCAGCACATAGCCACGCCCTTCATTCGATGGCAGCACGCCATCGGCAATTAAGAAGCCGGATGAGCGCAGATGATCGGCAATGACACGGTGCGAGGCAAGGTGATCGCCAGCCGATTTGGTGCTCGATTCATCTTCAATCGTTGCAATCAGATGCTGGAACAAATCGATGTCATAATTGTTGTGCTTACCCTGAAGCACGGTCGCCATACGCTCTAGCCCCATGCCGGTATCGACACACGGTTTTGGCAGCGGAATGCGGGTATTCGCATCAACCTGCTCAAACTGCATAAAGACAAGGTTCCAGATTTCAACATAGCGCTCATCGAAGAGGTCATAGCCATTCGCATCTAGGCGCCACTCGCCGTTACCTACGCCATGATCATAGAAAATCTCCGAGCAAGGGCCGCACGGGCCGGTATCACCCATCGACCAGAAATTATCAGAGGTCGGCACGCGCAAAATGCGATCATCCGAACATCCGGTAATCTTTTTCCATGCGTTAAATGCTTCATCATCATCGTGATAGACGGTGAAATACAGCTTATCAGGGTCCAGCTCGAAGGTTTTGGTGAGCATCTCCCATGCATATTCGATCACGCCTTCTTTAAAGTAATCACCGAATGAGAAATTCCCCAGCATCTCAAAGAAAGTGTGGTGACGCGCCGTATAGCCGACATTATCCAGATCATTATGCTTTCCACCCGCACGTACACATTTCTGCGAAGTCGTGGCTCGCGGCGGGTTAGGGGCAGTTTCAGCACCCGTAAAAATGTTTTTGAACTGGTTCATCCCCGCATTGGTGAACATCAAGGTTGGGTCATTATGGGGGATAAGGGGAGAGGAAGGCATCACAATATGGTCCTTCTTCTCAAAGAAGCGCAGAAAACCCGCGCGAATATCAGCAGTACTCGTCATCACTCGCTTCTACTGCACAGCAACAGCCGAGCCAAGCATTTTATGATTTTTAGTCTTATATTTTCACTAATAAACAATATTTTCTAAAGGCATTGACAATTTTTAATATCAAACATATTGTGCTCATTATGAACACATCGAACACATGAGGTCTAAATATAGTCATGGCTGCAAAAAGACAAACGAGAAGCGAAACGGTTACTGTGAGGCTGGATCCTAAATTAAAGTACGGGCTAGAATTACTGGCAAGAAAACAATACCGTAGCGTGTCTTCAGTTGTAGAGTGGTTGGTTAACAATGCGATTAGAACGTCTGAAGAATTACCCGATATAGATTATATATGGGACATTGGAGAAGCTGATCGTCTAATAAATCTCGCATTCGCAGACGAAACAATGCTGACTTTTGAAGAGCAGTTAATATGGAAGGTGATAAAAGATTATGATGATTTTTGGATAAGATTATGGGATTTCACTTCAACTAATCTCTACCGTGGTCGTGTTAGAGATAATTGGGAGCAAATACTAAAAGTTGCAAATGGTGAAGCGGAAGCAAACACTCTTAAACTATATCCCAAAACAAAAACGGCAAAAGTGTCTGTCGCCGTAGATGACGAAATTCCATTTTGAGGTATGACATGACACTTAGCGACGCAAAAAATATAATTGGCCTCTTATTTATTTTACTTCTATCGGCGATTGTCTACGCTTACCAAAGCGATCAAGAGAACACAGACTTGAAAATTAATTCCCTGTCACAGAAAGTAAATGAGCTCGATGCTAAATTAACTCCATGAATACGATTGTTTGCATCGACAGGGCAAATGTCACCAAACTTTCACGATTCTGTCACGCAACGCACTCTATTGCCTGCTAAAATAAGACAAATACAAAAACAAACAGGTTTGAAAATGAGTGAGTTAATTATCGCGTATAGCGTTCTAATGTTTATCTATTTCCAATGGGTTTCAGGATTTAAGCTTCCAAAGTTGCGTGCGGAGTAAGCCATGCACACGGAATACATCCATCGTATGTTTATGCTGATCCTTATGTTTGCGCTGGCTGCACTGATCATGTTCAGCGGCTAACACCCCATAATATCATCAATTTGTCACACTAAATAGGGCGATATCACCTATAATGGCATCAGCCATAGGAGGTGTTGTGGTAGGTGATTCAACCGATCTAGTAATAGCAGGCGCGCGCTATGATCCAGCGGAGCGACTGGAGACCTATATTCACGACATCAAAGCAGGCATCCACCCCATCAATCGTAGAGAATTATTATCCGAAGCAAGACAAGCTCAGCTGATGGAGCTGATTGACCAAGCACGATCCGGCGCACCTGATGAGCATGGCAATGTCGGGTTTCATGTGTTTGAGCATGCATTAAATGACCCAAGCACCAAAGGACTGGATGGTTCAAGTGCAGAGCGCATCAGCCGCGTGGTTGGAGCGGAAACAGAAGCGAACGTAGAATCTGAACGCAGTAGTAACGCATCAGGAAAGAAAGCATCAAGCAAACGCCGCAAGTCAGGCGGTAGAGGACCAAGACGGTCCGGAATAGAATGGTATGTTCCAGAGTCATTGCCACAAGAACATCAGCTAACCTTAATGCAAATGAACGGGGCTAGCCTAACAGCAGCGGAGTGGATTAACATTGCAGGCGAGCTTGGCTTGCAAGGCAAGTCCACGCGCAACTCTATTTTAGGTGCAAATCATCACCTCAAAGATAGTGGTAACACGATAGGAGTATTGAAGCGCATGGTGAACAGTCCAGAGTTTCTGGAACGGTTAGAAACACTGTACCCAAGAGCAAACGTTACGCCAGCACTCGCAGCGCCGACATCGTCCCAGTCCGCAGGAATTGGCTAAGCCGCATCCTCTGCTGGTGGCTCGTCCTGACCTTTGGTCTCTTCTGCAAAGTCCGCCGGATTACCTTCAATCTCTTTGGAAATAATACCCTTCGCTTCAAGAATCTTATTCTCGATATCTTGCGCGATCTCTGGGTTTTCCTTCAGGTAGGTGCGCACATTCTCTTTACCCTGACCAATGCGTTGGCCATCGTAAGAGAACCAGCTACCAGACTTTTCGACAATATCGAGCTTCACACCTAAATCGATCAGCTCGCCTTGCTTAGACACACCTTCGCCATACATGATGTCGAACTCGACGGTTTTGAATGGCGGTGCGACTTTGTTCTTCACCACCTTCACACGTGTCTGGTTACCCACCACTTCATCCTTGTCCTTAATCGCGCCGATACGACGAATATCGATACGAACAGACGCATAGAATTTGAGTGCGTTACCACCGGTGGTGGTCTCTGGGTTACCAAACATCACACCAATTTTCTGACGAATCTGGTTGATGAAAATGATCGTACAATTGGTGCGAGAAATAGACGCCGTCAGTTTGCGAAGTGCCTGCGACATCAAGCGTGCCTGCAAGCCCATATGCGAATCACCCATCTCACCTTCAAGCTCGGCTTTTGGTACCAGCGCTGCGACCGAATCAATAATGATCAGATCAACCGCACCCGAACGTACCAACGTATCAGCAATCTCGAGTGACTGCTCACCCGTGTCAGGTTGCGAGATAAGTAGCTCATCTACATCAACGCCCAGCTTCTTTGCATAGACAGGGTCTAGCGCGTGCTCGGCATCAATAAACGCACAGGTACCACCTTTTTTCTGTGCTTCTGCGACGCAATGAAGCGTCAATGTCGTCTTACCCGAACTCTCTGGTCCGTAGATTTCGACGACGCGGCCTTTAGGGATGCCGCCAACTCCCAATGCAATGTCTAGCCCCACAGAGCCGGTGGAAATCGCCTCAACATTCAGTTGTTCTTGCGTGCCCAACTTCATAATCGAACCTTTACCGAAGGCTTTTTCGATTTGTGAAAGGGCGGTGTCTAGCGCTTTTTGCTTGTCCATGACGATGGCTCCTAGTTGTTTCGTTTTAGTCTTATTAGTCGTAAAGCAAACCCGTGCGGATGCAAGCGTAAAACGGCGCTTATCCTAGGTTTTCGTGAGAGAGAAAAAGGGTGGTTATTCGTCGGAGGAATGCTTGCTTTGAATTACTTCTTTAACTTTCGCAGCTAGCTGTTTGAGCGTAAATGGTTTTGCCAAAAAATTGAACTCGCGGTCCGGTCCAAAACTATCACCAAACGCATCTTCGGCATAACCAGAGATGAAAATAATTTCCGTATCTTTCATGCGGTCCGCATGATCATTCAGCAACGTGTCAACCATGGTCGGACCATTCATGCCCGGCATAATCACATCGGAGATAATCATATCGATTTTCCCTTCATGTGATTCGAAGACTTCTAAAGCACTTTCACCACAATCCGCTTCGAGCACTTTATAGCCTTTATTACCCAATGCACGCGCAGCAAAAATACGAACCGGCGTTTCATCTTCCACCAGCATAATCGTCTCACCACCGGTCAGATCACCCGCCTTATTCTCTTCGGCTGCCTCGGTTGCTTCAGCGGCTTGCGGTGCATAGGCTTGGAAGTATAAATTAAACGTTGTGCCGACATTATCTTCGGTCTGAACATAAATGAATCCACCCGTTTGCTTGATGATACCGTAAACGGTAGAAAGCCCAAGACCGGTGCCACTCCCAACCGCTTTGGTCGAGAAGAATGGCTCGAAAATATTGGTGACGATATCGGCTGGAATACCGGTACCCGTATCGGTGATTTTCACCAAAACATATTCACCCGGCGTAATATCATCATCTTCCTCCGGCGAGATCATATCGCGCTCTGGCGGGCCTGCATGAGAAATCGTGACATTCTCGGTCTCAATGCTCAAAGTACCGCCACCTGTCATCGCATCACGTGCGTTTACGGCTAGGTTGATGATCACCTGCTCAAGCTGTCCCTGATCGGCGCGCACCTGACCAAGATTACGCCCATGCATCATATTCAATTCAATATTCTCACCAATGAGTCGACGAATCAGGTTAGAAAGTTCCGCCAATACATCGGTCATATCGATGATCTTTGGCTGCAAGGTCTGACGGCGCGAGAAGGCGAGTAATTGACGCACCAAGTTTGCTGCACGGTTAGCATTCTGCTTCACCTGCATGATGTCCGCAAAAGACGGATCACCCGCCGGATGACGCATCAGCAGCAGGTCACAGAAACCAATCATCGCAGTCAGCAAATTGTTAAAGTCATGCGCGACACCACCAGCCAACTGACCAACCGCTTGCATCTTTTGCGAATGGGCAAAGCGCATCTCAAGGTTTTTCTGCTCGGTCTGATCGATCATATGCAGCACCAATGTCGCACCAATGTCGCTCTCAGGCTGAATCAGCGTGGCATAGGTCAGAATCACAATCGGTTCTTCATCTTTGACAGGGACAAATTCCAATGAAACCGGTGCGCAGCGTTCGCCCTTAATCACATCACTTAAAAGCTTATCGAGCGCTTCCTTGTCTTCATCACCAATAAAGTCCTCCAACCGCTTAGAGCCACCCATAAAACAATCACGTGTCAGCTGATGAAAGGCGCGGTTCGCTTCAATCACATTGCCGTCCCCATCCAAACGCGCCAGCGCGACAGGGGAGTGATCGATAAAGGTCTCAAGCGTCAGACCGCTATTGGGATTGGCGTTGATCGTATGGTTGGGAATATCAAGTGTCATAGCGCAGCGTTAACCAGTGATTACTCATTGGTGGTCACAATACCGCTACAGCCTACAATGCTGCCATCAGGATCTTTATGAACCCATTGTTGCAGGGTCGCTTTACCTAGCTTACCGCTACGATATTGCAACAGCACATCACCACGATAATCGACCACATCAAATTCACCGGGCTTAAAGCCATCGGCTTCGTAGATGATGCCGCTAACAGTGGTTTTGCGTTCTTCGATGGTCGCATCCTTAAAGCCCAAATGCTTAATCAGCGGACCATTCATGAATTCAATCGTGCCGTGCTTATCGGCTGTGTAGACGCCTTCTGCGACATTATCCATAATGCTGGTGATCTTATCGAGCGAGGTCGCACGTAGACGCTCTGGCAGCTTCACCGTGTCTTTGCGATCCGGATAATAGCGACGGCCACGCATCACAAAGTAACCACGCGGACGTTTAAGCGGCTCAATCATCAAAATGAAATCGATGCGGTTATTATCAGCATCGGTAATTGGGAAGATCAGCGTCTCTTTTTCGCCGCTAGATAGCGCGCTGTAAATGCGATTGCGGTCTGTTTTACTGACATTACCATCATCGAGCAAATCATCGAGCGCACGTGATTCATCGTAAATAATGCGAGGGAAAAGTTCGCGCGTCCCATCATTACTATAAACAATCGTGCCATCGGCACGCAGGAACAAACAGAAATTGCTGCCAAGTGACGCCGCCGCAGAGAATAACAAATTCTCAAATTCGGTTGCCATCATCAAATCAATATTCTGCTGGCGGAACATGAGAGTATAGGTCGCAATACCCACCACCACACAGCTAACCAAAACGCTGGACAGGAAGTCACCACCAAAGGTTTCGCGGTATTGGGATATAAAGAAAATCGCGCCAATCGCCAGACCATAAACAAACAACAGCTGATACAACGGACGCCCGTGTGTACGCGGCACAAAATCTGGGTTTATTGAGTCTGTTTGGTCGTCTGCAAATCGCATAATCGTTAATTTGTGCTAATTCCGAACAAAAGGCAACGGAATTATGAAGGCTATGCAAAGGTGTGGACGGTTAATGCGGCATAGCCGGTTTAGCATCGTCGCCCAAATCGGTTCCGCGCATTCGATAGACATAACCGATCACTTGCGCGACAGCTTGATAATATGCCAGCGGAATTTCTTCATCGACTTCGCCGTGATCATAGAGCAGGCGGGTGAGCGGTGGGTTGCGCATGATAATAATCTCATGGCGCTCTGCCACTTCACGAATACGCAGCGCCACCTTATCGACACCCTTAGCGACAATGACCGGCGCATTCATGGTGTTGGAATCATATTTAAGCGCGACAGAATAATGCGACGGGTTGGTGATGACGACGTCGGCTTCCGGTACGGCCTCCATCATCCGCCCTCGCACACGCTCTCGACGAATTTGCCGCAGCTTCTGTTTGACCATAGGGTCACCTTCTTGCTGCTTATATTCGTCTTTGATCTCCTGCTTAGACATGCGCATTTGCTGTAAATATTCAAAGCGCTGATAAGCGAAATCGATAACCGCAATAAGCAAGAGAATCGAGCAGATACCGATCATCACACGAACGGCACTCTCCCATAAGAAGTCGATGAGGCTGAAGATATCGCCAGTTGTCAGAATGCGCAGTTCTTCCTTATAGGGTGCAATGGCCGCAACCGCGACCGCGCCGACAATGACGATTTTAACGATACCTTTGATAAATTCGACGAAATTCTTACGTGAGAATAATCGCCCCAGCCCTTTGATGGGCGATATTTTCTCAAGCTTGGGTATGATCGGTTCGGTCGATAATACAAAACGATTCTGCACCGCATTCGCTGCAAAGATAGAGGCGATAACCAGTGCTGCCGGTCCAATCATAATGACAAGCACATCGGCCATCAGATCGCGCATTTCATTTTTGAAACTTCTGCTGTCCAGCGAGATATCTTCCGCATAGACAATATAGCCAGATAAACGGTCTTTCAGATCAGTGCTAGCAGAAGGCATCAGTGCGATAATGAAGAGCGCAAACGCCAACATGATAAAGAAGCTGTTTACCTCACGAGAGGTAATTACCTGACCTTTCTTGGCGGCGTCATCCAAGCGTTTCTGCGTGGGTTCTTCCGTCTTTTGTGACTTATCTTCACCTTCTGCCATTCAGGCCTCCAATTAGCGCGCACTAGAACTCTAAAAACGCACGCAACTCAGCTTCGACATAGCTGGTATAGTGTATCATATAAGTGGTGAGTACGGCGAGCAGTAGAAAGAATGCCGTCAGAATTTGAATCGGCATCAATACGAAGAAAACCGGCATGGTCGGCATCAGGCGAACCAGCACACCAGAGGCCAGATAATACATCAGCGCAAAGATGATATGAGGCGAAGCCAACTGCACCGCAACCATAAACGACTTCGACAGCAATTGCATGGCATGGTTCGACATATCACCCACTACCGGGAACTGCCCCGGAATAAAGAGTGTGTAGCTATCCACCAAGCCATTGAGCATGATATGATGCATGTCCATCATAAAGAACAGCACCACCACGGTTAGCGTTAGGAAGTTACTGATAACGGTAGTCTGACCACCAGATGCAGGGTCAAACACGGTCGCCATAGATAGCGACGACATGAAGGCAGTAATACTACCGGCAATATGCATGGTCGTCATGAGCAAGCGTGCGAGCATACCAAGAAACAACCCGACCAATACCTCAGCGACAATCAGCACCAGCAAAGAGAAGGGACTGGTTGGCACCGGCGGAATATAAGGCTGGAGTAACGGGACACATAAAACCGACATGGCGAGTGCGGTATGTAGTCGAAAACGTGAGAATACATAATTCTCACCAAAGCCGGGGAGGGTCATAATGCCAGCCCCCACACGCGTGAAGATCAGCAAAAACGCAAACAACTCTTCAATCAGAAAAGTCTCAAGCAGTGATGTTTGAAACGTATTCTCCACGCCTGCGCCCTACCTGCGCAGAGGTTCGTCACGCAACTCCGGCGGAGCGGGGTTTTGTTTTTCTTCCTCTTCCTTGGTCATAATCGGAATTTCTGCCACGCGACCCGGATCAGAAATACGGCTCATCAGCTCTTCGTAGAAATCACTGAGTGTCTGGAACATATAAGGCAGCACCAACATCATGGTGAAGAAGATGGCGATAATTTTAGGAACGAAGGTGAGGGTCATTTCCTGAATCTGGGTAAGTGCCTGAAACAGGGCAATCAGCAGACCTACAAAGAGCGCAACGCCCATCACGGGTGCAGCGACCATAATCAGCGTCCACAGCGCATCACGTCCAATATCAATGACTTCTAATGGGGTCATAGCCACCTCCTGCGCTCCCACTAAAGACAAGAACACGACCAAATGCAACCTTCAACGCAATGTTTTTCAGGGTTTTTAGCTATCCACAGGCGGCCCAAGTTCACCAAACTGTCATGGATCTGTCATGAAAGTGACAAGTTACTGCTTTATCTTAAAACTAAGGAGAAGTTTTAACGCATGGCAAAAGAACAAAGCATACGGGTATCAACCAACGAGAAACCGACGATGTTCAATCGTGGGGCGAATCTTGGTTTTGCTATTATGGGTGGTCCGTTGGCGTTAATCATGGGGCCGGTTGCAATCACCATGGCAGCTGCAGGAGCTTTGGTTGGTGGCCTCTGGCAAAAATCCAACATGAAGGCCGATCTACAAGTTGGTAAACGCTTAGACCCTCCAACTTTTTGGAATAGTTCGATCATTACCGGAATGTTTTTGGCATCTCAAGTCGCATTAGCGGGTGCTGTTTTATTTGGTGCCGCATTGCCAGCTCTAGCGGTAGCCGGTTCGATTTTGGCTGCACCTATTGTCGGTGCGCTTGTTGGTGGTTTTTCACGCAAGAGTCAGATGGCAAAAGAATACGCCGCAGGTAAAGAGCAACTCGCATATGAATCACTTAAGACCGGTCGTGCATTTGGTGTGGAACCAGAGTTACAAATGTCGACAGAAAAAGGCCGCGGTCAATCACAGAGCGTTGGCAATCCTTACTACAATTCAGTCACCTCGGCAGAAACCGCATTGATGGATGCCCGCATGAAAGCAGGCCCAGATATGGAAAAGCTAGATTACCGTCAGCAGATGGAATTGGCGAAATTAGAGCAAGCGGTTGAGCAAGAGCAGGGCGCTGCATCCGGCGGACGCTAGAAAATTTCAAATAATAGAATAACGCTTAGATAGGCATCTTAATGATGTCTTGATACGCATTGATCACGCGGTCACGCACAGCGACGACGGTGTTCAAGGTCAACTCTGCATTGGCAACCGAAGTCACTAGATCATGCAGCTCAGCCTCATTGGCAATCGATTTAGTGCTCACGCCTTCACTGTGATAGCCAGTATCACGCGCTTCTTGAAGTGAGCTTCCTACCAAGCGGTCAAAGCTTGGCTTCATTGGGTCTGGAGACGGCTTTAGCCCTTGCGCCTGACCTTCACCTACTTCTGATACAATCTTCTCTGCAATACGCGTCGCATCGCGGTACGCGCCTGTTGCATGGGTAAAAGAAACATTAGCCATCGTCTACTACCTCAACATGTTGATGGTTTGCATGATCATGCCCTTAGACACTTCGATCACATTCAAATTCGCCTCGTAACCGCGGCGGGCCTCGCGCATATCCATCATTTCAATCATGGTATTTACGTTCGGCAATTTCACATAGCCATTATCATCTGCGGCCGGATGATTAGGATCATAGCGCAGTTTAAATGGCGTGTCATCATATCCGTATTTACCCACACGCACCAGTTCAGCTTCCAGCTCGCGGTCAACCGTGTTTTTGAAGGTCAGCACCTTACGGCGGTAAGGTGCTTCCCCTGGACGTGTGCCGACTGATTCGGCGTTGGCAATATTCTGAGAGACAATACGCAAGCGGTCACTCTGCGCGCGCATACCAGATGCGGCAATATGCATGGATTTAATAAGGTCAGATGCGGGCATAGCTCTCTCCTAATCGTTATTTATTGCCGATCGCGGTTTTAAATAATGCGGTAGTCTTTTTATATAGATTGGTCGTTTTCTGATAATCCATATTGGTCTCAGAAATCTTCGCCATTTGTTCTTCTAGCACAATGTTGTTTTCAACAGGTGTGGTTTCAAAGGTCTCGCGGTCACGTTGGTCGCGGAAATCATCCGGCATGCGCGGGGTGCCAATACTGTGCGAGGCAGAGGTCATACGCATTTTTAGCTTATTACTATAAACAGACGCCAGACGCTTGAAATCAAGCTCCTTCATTTCGCGTGCATTGTAGCCGGGGGTGTCAATATTTGCCACGTTATGGGAAAGAACGTCCTGCTTCTCGGCGAGATAGCCCATTTTGGTCTTCATCATCTGAAAGAGAGTAAGCTTTCCGTAATCCATAACTACTTGTTATCCTATATTTTATTTGCTAAGTAGGTAAAAGTTGCCTATATAACAAGATTAGTATAACCCAATTGACGATGGAACGCCAACGAAAAATTAAACCTTATACTGGCAAATACTGTGCCGAAATGGTATAAGCGGTAAAGAAGGTAAACAAAATCAAACCAGTAGGTCGACATGTTATATCTATCACGCAAGATCGGCGAATCGATCATTATCAACAATAATATTGAGCTTACCATTGTCGAGGTCCGCGGCAAGTCAGTGAAAATTGGCTTTAATTTCCCCTCAGACGCGACGGTGCTGCGCAAAGAAATCCACGACAAGATCATGGCCGAGAACATGGCCGCAGCGGTCGGTGCAAAGGGCGAATCCGATATTCTGGAAGCGAACCTCTCCGATCTGGATTTTGACATGCCAACGCTCACCCTTCCGAAAGATGAAGACGCAGACGGCAATAAATAGCCGTGCTGGCATAATCCATGCAGAGGATAAGATTGCACCGCTGGTCCAGTTCGGCCAGTCTGTGGATAACTTTTTCAAGGCTTTGATATGAATGATGATAATGAGGAAATACGCGTTGATCTGACGGACAGCGAGACAAAAGGCCAAAAGCCCAAAGGCATCGCAAAGGCCGTAGCGTTACAATATGATCAGCAAGAAGATGACTCCCCGATTGTTACTGCAAGCGGTAAAGGCGCCATTGCCGAGCAAATCCTTGCCATCGCCTTCGCACAAGGCATCAAAGTGCGCGAAGATGCAGACCTCGTCGAAATCTTGGAGAAAATCGAAGTCGATACCCCAATTCCCATAGAGGCCTTTACGGCAGTTGCCGAAATCCTTTCCTACGTTTATAAAGCCAATGCATCGCTAAAACAGCGCCAAGCGTCATCGATGCATAAAATAGATGATTAGGAAAGATCGGCTGCATGGAACAAGCACAGCGTAGTGAAAAAGCCCGCACGCTTTTTGAAGATTTGATGGGCTACATCAATGAGTCAAAAGTCATTTTGGAAAAAGGTGATTATCTGGAGCTGAACGGCCTGGATAACAAAGTGGCCGAGCTATGCGAAGCGGTTCACAACCTAACGCCGGAAGAATCCAAAGAATATGCAGATGATTTGGACACTATGATGCAGGAACTTGATGGGCTGCAAAAACTATTTCTGGAACAGCGCGACCGCGTGGGTGCCGACTTAAAAAGCATCAACCAATTCCAACAGGCTTCCAAAGCTTACAAAACCGCCGAGACCGGTCCGGTTGAGCACCGCCTGTCCAACCCTTACACAGACGGTCAAGAGGACTAGCCCGCATGGACCTCGTTTCCATCTCACAGGTATTTCTGGCCTTTGCCATTGTCGTTGGCCTGATTCTCTTGGTTGGCTGGATTACCCGTAAAGCGAATCTTCATCACCGTTTCCAAATGCTGCGCAGTGCCGATAAGCGGTTATCCGTGATCAGCAGTTTGATGATTGACCCGCGCCGCCGCTTGGTATTGATTAAGCGGGATGAGAAAGAGCATTTAGTCTTGCTCGGACCTGAACGCGATTTGCTGATAGAGAGTTATGATGCGCAAGCAACTCCATCGTCTGAAACCGATTCTTAAGCTAGCGGCTGTTGCCGCAGCGCTCTATCCGTTTAGCGGCTATGCGCAGAGCATGACCATTGATTTGGGCCTAGCCGATGGCGGCTCGACCGCTGCGACGATCATCCAGATCATCGCGATGATGACCATCATCAGCCTTGCGCCGTCCATCCTCGTGATGGTGACGTCTTTTGCGCGTATCGCCATTGTCTTGTCATTCCTTCGTACCGCAATGGGTACACAGCAAACGCCTCCCAATCAGGTGCTCATTTCACTGGCCTTGTTCATGACGGCATTTGTCATGGCTCCGGTCTTTGAAAAATCCTATTACGATGGCGTGCTGCCGCTCATCAACGAAGAAATCTCGGAAGAAGAGGCGCTGAAATTATCGGCGCAACCGTTCCGTTTATTCATGCTACGCCATGTGCGCGAAAAAGATTTAGAGCTATTTTTTAATATGGCGCCGCCTGATACCAAAATCGAAGAACCAGTGGCTACGCCTTATCAAATTCTCATTCCGGCTTTCATGATCAGTGAGCTGCGAAGGGCGTTTGAGATCGGATTCCTCATCTTCGTTCCATTCCTTATTATCGACATGCTGGTCGCTTCCGTCCTCATGGCGATGGGTATGATGATGCTACCACCCGTCTTGATTTCTCTGCCCTTTAAGCTGATTTTCTTTGTATTGGTCGATGGCTGGTATATGGTGGCGGGCAGTTTGGTCCGAAGTTTCGGCGCCTGACACAGCGAAACAACTGGAGACATCATGAACGCAAAGACGATTATTCAAGCCGTTGGCGTTTTTCTAATTCTGCTGCTTTTTGTGTGGCTGGCATTCTATGCGCTGATTCTCGCGGCCATTATTGGTACCGGTATGGCGGTTTATGTTTGGGTGCGTGGCCTATTGCAAAAGCAAGGTATCATCGACGAAGATGCTCCCGATGCGCGCTGGCATACACCATTCGTCAATATCTACCAATCTGCTCGCAGCCGTATGAAGGGTGAGAAGGAAGAAGAAATCATCATCGATGCGGATTATTCCGAAGTCAAAGATGCCGATGAGCAGCTAGAAGATGCTGCCAAAAAAGATGGCGGCAAAGATGGCGGTCAGGCCGCTTAAAGCGTTTAGCTAATCTCTACTAGAAGAAATCCATGTCGCGAACGGCGGCATTCAGCCCTTCATTGGTCAGCTTTTTCTTATAATTATCCATGAAGTCTTCAAACACCTTGATCTGACCCGCGACCTCGTCAAATTTCTCAGGGTCAATCGGGCTGGCCGCTTCGGTGATGAAGGAGAAGATTTCCTTGGTTTGCGTGTTCGCCATCAGCGGCAAGAACGCATTACGCAGATAAAGCAGTTGGTCTTGCTTACTCTGGAAGATATACGCAATGGCAAGTTGCAGCAGTTGGTTTGCCTCTATCTCGGTTAGCGGTGCGGTAATGTCTTCGCGCTGCGCCAGCATACGCTCGACTGTGTCGACCACATTCGGCCAATCATTCATGCGCCAATAGATATTCAGGCGTAAATCATCGGCTGCCTCACTCGAATCAGGGCGCAAAATCTCAACGGCGCGCTCATACTCGCCAAGCTCCGCCATCGCCAGTGCAGAAAGCTGGAAGCGCTTGTGCTGTAACTCGCGAGGGTTCTGGCCGTAGCCGGTAAGCTCTAGCGCATTCACGGCCTTACCCGGCTCTTCATTCAGAATATAGATGAGCGCCAATTGCGCACCCAGCTTACTACGCGCAATCCCTTCTTGTCGGTATTTAATCTGGTGCTCAAGTAAAGCGGCAGCACGATAGAGCAAATCAACCTTCGCCAGACGTGAGGCAAGGTTCTGAATCATCTTATCGCCTGCTTCACCAATGGGTGTTAGCTCGCGGAATTCATAGAAGAGGGCCAGCGCTTGCAACGGTTCCATGTCATCAGCCAGCCCTTCGGCGAAGAGCAGGTTGAAGGTGCGTGCCATCTCGCGTGCCACGCCAATCGCGAGTCCGCTATCGGGATAATTCACCACCAGCTCACGCCAGACGCGCAAACCCTCTAGGTAATTATCATTATCGATATAGAGTTGGCCGAGGAAGTTCAGCAGGCTTAATTCGAATGTATCGCCACGCCAGATAATACGCAGGTTATCGAGACGTTGAATCGCTTCATCAATATCGATCTCACCTTCATTATAAAGCAACGTGGTCAAAGCGAATTGCGCACGCGCGCGGATAAAGCGGTCATCGCTTTCTTTCACCAACGGCTCCCACGAGAATTTCGCGCCTTGCGCATTTCCATTCTCAGCCGAGATCTTACCAATCAGGAAGTTGATGTATGGCATGGTCTCATCGCTAATACCGACACGGCTCAGCGTATCAAAGCTGTTGAGCGCCTTTTGGAAACTACGACGGTTGATGTAATTATCAGCAGCCAGAATCGCTAAACGTTCCTGAATACGCGGCGGATATTTGCCGATATAGCTCTCGTAATATTCAAGGAAGTTAAAGCGTGGTCGGTCTTTCTGGAAAATCGCCAACGCATCTTCCCACACTTTAATTTCTTCTTCGCTCACCACTTCCTTAGAGGAGAAATCGGCAATGGCAGCCGCATAGCGATTCATCAGGAAGTTGGCCGCACCGCGCATAGCAGCGAGTTTGTTTTGGTAATAATAGCCAACATCATCTTGGCGAATCATATCAAGTAACGATAACGCCTCATGCGCCATGCCTTGCCCCAAATACAACCCTGCAAGCTTGTGGCGGATGCCGGTAATACGTGTCGCACTTGCACCGGCCTGCATGGCCTCTAGCTCTTGGCGAACTTTCACAAACGTGCCCGGCTCAATCTTCCACTGATCATATGGCAACAAGGTGTCGAACTTACCTTCAAGCGCTTCCAGCTCGGTAATAGATAGCTGAGGCAAGCCGCGCGACAGCACCAACCCATCGGATGACGTGACACGTAAGCCCGAACGCAATGCGCGCACGGTAACAAAATCATTCTTCTTCACCGCGGCCATACCTTGACTGGTCTCAAGCAAGATCACATCGACATATTCGCGTGTAGGGAAAATGCCTTGCCCGCTGCGGAAGAATGGCGTCACAATCACTTCATCGCCAATCACCGGGTCAGTCACGGTCACAGGGTCAGCATATTCAAGCACATCGAGCGAGATGTTTGGCACGGCGGAGTCTGGGCGTAATTCAATCGGCACAGGCTGCGATGGAATTTTACGATAGGGCGAAAGCAAAATACGCCACTCCGTAGAGTAGCGGTTCTTTGTCACCTGCGGGAACATCGAGCCATCCGTGGTAATGTGCAGCACTGTATGGCCCGGTGAAACAATTTGCTGAATGTCTTTAATGCTAGCGGGCAAAATGCCTTTGAGCATATCAACATTGATACGACGTTCACGGTCAAACACGACCCAAATCGCATCATAGCGCCTAAACACAGCCGTACCTGTGCGTTGCGACCATGGGAATTGAATTTCAACACCGTTGGGCAGTGTCTTCGCGGTCACCAAGAATGGCTCGCCATTATCAGCGGCGGCAGCGTCTTGCACTACAGTAGGTGGTTGATCGGCAAGCTTAGGTTTGGGTGGGACAGGTGCCGCGGTCTCAGGTGCAATCGCATCGACATCTTCTGCATTCTCTTCGACAACAACTTCAGCGACAGGTGGTGCGGCTTCTTCCTGGGTAGGTTCTGCAACGACCGGTTCACCTTCAGCTAAGAATTCACTGGCATCCACTTCTTCAGCAGCAGCTGTAGGAGCAGGTTCGGCCTCGGCGTCAGTCTCGGCTTCTGCAGCAGCAACCATGCCTTCTGCTGGCGCGTCTTCCTCTTCGTCAGCGACAAAGCTGTCAGTGGCAACCTCACCAGTTTCTTCCTCGGCTGGCGCATCTTCGTCAGCCACAAAGCTATCCATGTTCGGCGCGGCATCTTCTTCGGCCTCAGCAGCCACATCTTCTGCGGGAGCATCCTCCTGTATTTGATCGGCCAATGTCTGCACGCCATCATCTGCCGGTGTGTCTTCTGCCTGAGCAGGTTCTTCATCTGCGACAAATTCAGAATCAGCCGCATCCATTACCGGTGAGTCTGGCGCTACAGGAACCGCTTCAGGTGTCACGGTTACTTGTGGCGATGGTTCTGGGGTAGGAACAGGTGCCGCCTGAGGGGTAGGTGCCGGAGCTGGTGGTGGCGTTGGTTCAGGCTCTGGTGCCGGTGCAGGCGCAACACTCGGTGTCGGAGCCATGAGTGGTTTGGGTTCTTGCGTAGGTTTCGGTTGCGCTGCAGGCGCGGGGGTAGGTGCGGGTGCGGGCGCAGGGGTTGGCGCAGCTTCTGGTGGTGGTGTCTCAGCTTGCGCGACGTCTACCGGTTTACTTGGTGGCTTCGGCTTACTGCGAGGTACAGCTGCCGAAGGCAGAGGCGGTGCTTTAGGCGGGGCAGGGCGAGCCACAGGTTTTGCAGCAGGTGGGGTAGGTTTGGGAGGAGCTGCTTTAGGTGGCGGCGGTGCCGGCGGTGGGGATGTGTTCAGTGGCTTATTCGTGCCAATCACATCGATACCATTGGTGTTCCCGCTGATAAAGTGACGCACACGATAAGACTGATCAAAGCTAAGCTGCACGCGTTTGCCATCAGGCGACATGCTCGCGCCAATCAGACGTTTTCCGAAGGTGTTGCGCAGGGCAGTAAAATCGATCTGGGCAGCCTGATCAAAGCTAAGCGTTACATTGTTGCCGCTACTATTGACTTTAAAGCGCATCTGTTTGGGCCAGCCAAAACTGATACGCGTATAGTCACGAATCTGCTTTGCGCTAACCTTAGCGCTCACCGCAGCAAGACCCGGCCCTGCTACAGTGATGACAAGCAACACGCTCAAGCTAACAGCTAAAAGCCAGCGATGCACGTTAGCCATTCCCTCACACAATTAATCTTTTTATTGGCACACCTACCCAGATGACCATACGCCACTATAATCAGATTACGGAATAGACTCACTTACTGAGCGCAATGTGTGGATAACAAAATCCACCAAAGCAGTGTGCTAACTCAGCGAAAGATTGGGGGTGCGATTAGATGCTATCGAAGAGATTATCAATATCTTCTTGGCTAGGCATGTCTCCGGTCATTTGAGGGCCGCTCATCAGCTCTTCATCCGGACGCTCAACACGCTCAGTACCTTCCGGAGGTGCATAACCTTCAGGCACATCACCGCCAAATAGCTCCACCAGTGCAAAGACGCGTGCTTCGATATTCTCTAATGTGCGGATCGATTTATTGACGCGTTGACCTGTAATATCCTGGAAGGAACATGCATCATAAAGCGAGTTGCCAGCATTCATTAATTCGCCAGCCAACTCTTTATCGTCCATTTTACCGGCGATCTCGTTGATCTTATCTGCCGTATCCATGATCTGGTTGGTCGCCTCTTCGGTGGCTTTGACCACCTCGCCAAGCTCAAGCGATGCTGCATTGATATTCTTCGGCGCACCCTCTTCAGGGTTAGGGATAAGCTGCACCAGCTCAGCGCGCGCATCCATAATATATTTCGCCATTTTCTCGATCTCATCACGCAGGAATTTATGTGAGGCATCTTCGCCAACAATACTGCCTGCCATGCCATCGAGAATAGCACCAACATCTTCAATTAAAATTTGCCCTTTTTTCTCACGCAAACCGATGAGATTTTTCAGCAAGGCATTCCCCAGTTTTGATTGTGTTGCTGAATCCATGTGTCGCCCCGTGTTATATTCTTGTCATGTTTATTGCTTAAGCAATCGTATCACCGAAAACGGCTTCGATTTTTTGTTTTAGTGTGCCTGCATTAAACGGCTTCACGATGTAATTATTCACACCAGCCTGTTTAGCGGCAATCACGTTATCGGTCTTACTCTCTGCCGTAATCATAATAAAGGGCAGGGTTTTTACGGCATCATCCGCACGTACTTTTTTCAAAAATTCAAAGCCAGACATCGGCTCCATATTCCAATCCGAAATAACCAAACCATAGGCTTTCTCATGGACCTTATCATAGGCCATGGTGCCATCAGTTGCTTCGTCAATATTGTTAAAACCTAATTGGTTCAGAAGGTTCTTGATGATACGCAGCATGGTTTTGTAGTCATCTACAATCAGAATCGGCATATTTTTATCGATCGCCATGAATCTCTCCTACATGTGTTTTTTTAAGTTGCGATCAGAGCAGGATAACCAGGAAGGAAATCTTGTGTCTGTACGATTAATCCCTACAATACGTCAGAAAATTTAACACGAGGTTAATGCGTGTCATTTTCCTCCCTATCATTTTTTTATTAGCGAGAGCTTGCCATGAAATGGACCGATGTTCAAGATATTGCCATCGAATTAGAAGAAGCCTACCCAGAAAAAGACAATGTGAATCTTAGATTCACCGATTTACGGGATTGGGTCATGTCGCTGGACGGATTTGAAGGCGATGCAAGCGGTTGTTCGGAAAAGATATTAGAGGCTATTCAGATGGCGTGGCTGGATGAGCGCGACTAATATGCGGTCTTTTTGCTTAGAAGATACGCTCGATTTTGCTGTTAAAACGGCAAATTTACTCAAAAATGGCGATTGTTTGACGCTTCAGGGCGATTTGGGGGCCGGAAAAACCACTTTTGTCCAAAAACTCATCGAAACCTTGTCCGAAAACCCGGTTGGAGTGACATCTCCGACCTTTAATCTACTCCAAACCTATCAGGTGAGGCTCTCAGATGGCACAGAAACCACGATTTGGCACTATGATCTGTATCGATTAGAGCATGAGGAAGAGGCGTGGGAGTTAGCCATCGATGATGCGCTAGAGGGTGGCATTACCATCATTGAGTGGCCCGAGCTGATTATGGAGAAGCTGCCAGATGACCGTATTAGCCTAATCATAGAGTTTGGCGAGCAGCCAGAGGGCAGAGAATTTCTATTTCAATCCAATGGGCCAGCGCAACAGCGCTTAGAGGAGGCAGAATTGTGCTAAAAGACACCGGATTAACCCCAGAACGCGATGAGCAAATAACCGCGTTCTTAAGCAAAAACGGCTTTGGCAAAGCATCGCGCCACCGATTAAAGGGAGACGCTTCATTCCGTCGTTATGAGCGTTTAAACCGCTCTGGTGATAGCTTCATGCTTATGGATGCACCGCCCAAGCATGAAGATGTGCGCCCCTTCATCGAAGTCAGCCGCTTACTCGATGGATATGCGCTCAGCGTACCAGAAATTTATGCGCGCGATGAAGCGCAAGGTCTGCTGATCATCGAAGATTTAGGCGATCATCTCTATTCGCATATGCTGCAAGAAGAGCCGGAGCGCGAAATGGAGCTGTATCAACGCGCCGTCGACCTGCTGATTTCTATTTATCTGCAAGGTAACGAGATTTTCGAGAAAACCGAAATCACACTCCAGCCTTATGACATCGATGTTTGCTTAAAAGAGGTTGGGTTGGTCATTGACTGGTTTATGCCGCAACTCGTTGGGCTTGATGAGGCAAAGAAACTCAAAAAAGACTATCTGGCTCTCTGGAAAAAAGTGTTCAAAGCAACACCATGCGAGAAACCAATCCCCGTGCTGCGTGATTACCATGCTGATAATCTGATGTGGTTGTCAGAGCGATCAGGGTTGCGCCGTGTCGGCCTGCTCGATTACCAAGACGCACTGCTCGGCGATCCGGCGTATGATTTAGCATCCTTCCTGGAAGATATCCGACGCGATGTCGCGCCTGAAACCATTGAAGAGCTGCTGCGCTACTATAAAAGCCAAACCGACCAAGACGACGAGGCGTTCGATCAGCGCTACGCCGTACAAGCCGCGCTACGCAATGCTAAGATTGTTGGTATCTTTACGCGCTTGCCGGTGCGTGATGGCAAAAAGCATTACGTTAAATGGCTACCAGCCGTGTGGAAATGGCTACAACATGATCTGGAACATCCGGCGCTTTCAGAGGTCAAAGCATGGTTCGACGAGCATGTGCCAGCCGATAAACGTGGCGAACTGGAAGTGGATGTCAGCATCGGAGGTTTGGCATGAGCATAAGCCACGCCATCGTGCTTGCTGCAGGGTTAGGCAAACGCATGCGCCCCATTACTGACTCCATGCCCAAGCCAATGATTGAAGTGGCAGGCCGCAGTTTAATCAACCGCGCACTCGACCAATTGGAAACGTATGGATTGAACGAAGTCGTTGTGAACACGTCATATAAGGCAGAGATGCTGGAAGAGCATATCAGCCATCGCCCATCACCCACCATTCATATATCGCGTGAAGAGACTCCGCTGGAAACGGGCGGTGGCATCTATCAGGCGATGCATTTACTTGGCGGCAATGAGCCATTCATCTCAATGAATAGCGATACGATTTGCGTTGATACCTCAGAGCACACAGCGCTCACGCGTATGGCTGAGTCATGGAACCCAGATGCAATGGACATCCTTATGCTACTCTTTCCAACCGACCGCGCTATCGGCTATCCGGGGGCAGGGGATATGGTGATTGAAGATAATAAGCTGCGCCGTCGCGGCGAAGATGCATCCGCACCTTATATCTTTACCGGCGTGCAGATCATCCATCCGCGCATTTTTAAAGATGTTCCAAGCGAGCCATTCTCCATGAATGTGCTGTATGATCGCTTACTAGACGCACAAGGCTATTTCTCGCGCATTGGTTATGTGGTGCATGAGGGGGACTGGCTGCATGTCGGAGACCCTGACGGCCTAAAACAAGCAGAAGAATACTATGCTAAACGTGCCGCTTAAGGGGTGGCGCAAGGATCAAAGCTAGAATCGAATGGAGCCTGCACTTTAATGCTTGGCTGCGTTGCACCATCTGGCTCAACAGCTGGAAGTGCTGCGCCACCAGCAACCACTACGCGCCCTAGGGACTGACCATAAATCACCTGATCATTAGGGAATTGTACCGCCGCATTTGGCGCGATGATGTTCAAGATCGTACCATCTGGTGCTTCACTCTGACCTCCATCTAGCAATTGCACGCGACCATCAGAATACACGCGAATTCGACCAGGTGCATCTAACAGAATGCGATACCCACTTGGGTGCAGTAAACGTCCACCATCAAGGAATGTTTGCTCGTTCACGCCATTGACAATACCCAGCGCAAAGGTCGATTCATCACGCATATATACTTGAGAACCTGTGTATCTCAGATTGCCATCTGCATCGGCCACAAAGTTACCCGTAGAAGGCACAATCACGGCCGTGCCATCCATCGAGCCGCCGCTCACAGAACCAGAGGTAATACTGCTGCCCGGCTCATAATACATGCTCATCTGATCCAGATTCATATATTGCAGCTGGGTCTCACACCCCTGTTCCTGAGGGGAATGGTGATAGATGGTACAATAACCGCGCGATGCATTTTGAATAAATAGCTCACCAAAATCTTTAGGCACAGTCTGGAACAAATGCTCCTCAGTGTAACAATTCGGATCGACGTTAATCACGCCTCTGGATGTAAAGTCCTGCGGGTTAGGTGCAGGAGCTCTAAAGTTTAGTGATGAGCCTTGACGCGTCATAATCACAAAACCACCGCCAGCAGACACGCCTTCTGCATCAGCATCCGACATGGCGACTACCAGCTTAGTGGTTGCATTAGAAATACCGTGCGTTTGCGTATCCGGCGAGATGAACTCTTTAACAGCGACCTGTACGGTAGTGATATCGCCAGTTACCGGATCGGTTTGCTGCTGAAGCTCAATACGGCAGTAAAATTCCGGCAATGCCGATGAGGAAACGTAGTTCTGATTATTACCGCTTACACGATACGCCTCAATCTGACTGGTGCCGAAATTAGCGTAAATAGCGGCAGTCTGATTTTTAACCACCGACATCATATTCGATTCTAGCTCGACATTCGCACCACATTGATTAGGCGCGCCGGTACCTGTTCCAGAAGCGGTTATATTACCAAGCATGGTACATTGATCGGCATAATCGGGCACACCGTCATTATTGAGATCATCACGATCATCAATACCGTCACCATTTTTATCACAACCACCTGCACCCGGAGGGAAGCTAGGGGTGGTCGGATTACCAGAGCTGCCACCACCTCCGCCACCACCAAATGGGTTTTGCGGTAACGACATCATGCCACCCGGATTTCCGGTGCCGTCATCGCCACCAAGCGGAATAGTTCCAGGTTTTTGTAGGCCAAAGAAGTTAGCACTACCACCTGCATCGGATTGGTTAGGCGGTTGCCCTTTCATCCAGCCAAGAGGCGGGACGTGGTGTGTGCCATCCTTTTCAATCCAGTCACGGATGGTTTTGTCTTTGTTATAGATTTTACATTTTGGATATTGCTTATCCGCATCTTCAATGCTTTTAGCTTCTTTACAGTCATTGGCTAACGCATACGAAAATGAAAGCATCACCATGCAAGCGGCAGTGAAGCATGTGCCCAGTAATTGCTGTGAAAGTCTCATATGTTTCAGCCTAACCATTAGCTGCCCTCACCACGTGGATGGTTTTCTTTATCTTTAGGGTCATAGCACACGACATCGTCCCAACCGGTATATTCACACCAGCCGATATAGGAATCGGAGCAATCCTTAGGATCTACTTTACGGTTTTTGATCGATTTATAACCCTTCAGAATTGGTTTAGGGATACTCTTTTCTTTCTTCACCATATAGAACGTTTCATAAATACCGCATCCATCATTGGTGCCCGATGCATCTGGGTTTGGACCACGGCAGGTTGCGCCACAACGCAGTACGGCTGAATCTCCTTTGCCCGACACATCATGTACTACGCACGCATTTGGCAAACGACCTTTACCGGTTTTTCCTGCTCCACCTTTTGGAAGTAGGCACACGACGCGAGCGGCATTCTCACCAAGCTTAACCACGTCATCCATGCCCTTAATTTCTTTCTTCCACGGGCTACCAGCGCCTTTACCAAAGGCTTCTGCCGCATCTGCTTCATGCATTAACCCAACAAGTGGATAACGCCAGGTTTCATTTCGTGAAGAAGCTCCTCCATTCGCTGACGTGTAATGCAGCAATTTAGATTGTGGCAAATTATTATTCTTACGCCATTGCTCTAACGATGCCGCTTCACCACCAAGCGGTTTTTCTAGCGGATCTGTTGGGAAGGTAACGCCCAATATTGCGGCAATGATACCTTCACGGTTTGCCATTCCGGTACGCTCGTAGCGGGTGATACAATTTTGGCCGAATAGGCGCTGACCGCGCATCTGATAGGCCATCATTTCAGCAGACACATTCTGCATTTCACCAGTACCGTTTTTATTACATTCAGTCTCACCACCCATGCCACCAAAGCAGATGCCGGTTCCCGGTGTACCTTTACCGCCACCTGTACTAGCTAAAACGTCATCTGCTAGCCGAATTGCTGGTGTTGCCAAAGATGGGTCTGTTGGGATGGAGGCCATTCTCGGGATATAATCTTCGGAGCTGGAGATCAAAGTGCCACCACCTTCTGTGCCAAAGCCAACCTCAGGCCATGGAGGGGTTGCGGTGATAACGACGCGCGCATGATCATCTTTATCATATTTTGCAAATGCACCGGATTGTAATACGGACTTTGTGTTGTCTTTTACCGCTGCAATCGGTGGGAAATTGTTATTGAAGTTACCGTAAGCCGTCGCGCCATTACCAGCACCTAAGCCATATTGTGCAAGCTTCATGATATCTGCTTGGAATAATTTATTGAGCATCGGCACAGGAGCATTCGCGACATGCGCCAAATCGAGGAAGGCGAAATGCAAATTATTGTTCGGGTTATTGTCACCATTATCTAAGTTACAATTCACGTCTGCACCGGCGCGCATTGCATTACCACACATTGGTTTACGTGGGCCAAACGGATTCATAAGCTCAGGGTGATAGCAATAGGGAGTGCGTGGGAATTTCCATGGCACAGGGCCAGACCATGCGTAATAATCATCTTTATCGTCTTTGTCTTTCCAATAAAAGCCCAAATCCGCGCCATGATCCCAACGCGTCGCACAAGGGGGCGTCCAGCCGGTAATGCCAACAATACCCTCTGCTTTAAAGTCATTCATATTGATATAGGCATCGGGAGATGCCCGTTGACCACTTTCATATTGTTCCTGTAGCTTTTGCTTGACCCAGTCTTGCATGAATGGGGTTACTTTGCGCGCAGACCCAAGCGATGTGCGCACCCATTCTGGGGTGTTAGCAGCCACATGGGTGACGCCGTCCATATCAAGTAGTGGAACTGGTGCAAAGTCGGGTATGTCGGTCAGTTTACCAGTATACGCTGGTGCATCATCCCACGCATTGGAGATCTTACCATCAACTAAGACAAGCTTCGCATTCTTTTTCGAACCCGTTCCATTCGGGTTGTAAGATGCCTCTTGAACGTAGCGGTTGTTTTTCTTACGGCGATAATTCGCTTGAACCGTGCCTGTCTTACCGAGCATTTGCTTTAACTGCTCTTGGTGTAGCTTGGTGGTAATATACTTACCACGCCAGGTTTCTGGCAAGGTTGCAATCCAGCAGGCATTGGTAAAGCAAGCGACACCATAATCACATGGCTTAGGTGGGCAGGTACATTTGATACAACAGCCAATCGGGTTACCATCACCACGGCACCAACGGTTATAGTGAATACGCGCCAACATCAGTGCATTTAGCTGGTCATAGCGGTTATCCATGATGCGCGTCATAATCGTATCACCGCTTGCGCCAGCGGCGGCGGCTGCCAATTGCTTTTTCACTTCTGGCTCGGTTACGGCAGCAGCGTAAGCAGACTTGTATCCCTTAGAGCCACGACCAGAGAAGGCGGTGTCCCCGTTACCTCTACCGTAACCGGGATAGGTCATGAAGTTTTTCGCATTCATGGCGGCAGGTCCGGCAGCACCCACGGTTAGGTGTGTATAGTCTCTGTCATGCATGACGGTGGCAAAGAGTTTGCGCGGATCAAGATTAGAGGAGAACATTTGCGCGTATGGATTATTTTTCACATCGCGGAATTTGTTCATTTTGAATTTATCGTTGATCATTCCTGATAACGGGCCCGTGAGCTTTTCCATAATCTGACCCAGCATATCAGCGCCGGCACCACTACCGCCAGACCCACCCATACTGTTAGGTAGCAGGCTCTTAATATCCAGCCCATTAAGTGCGCTACTCATGGCATTCTGCGCCGCTGGGCTACGAGAGCTTACCGGTTCATTATCGATAATAGATTTTATGGACTGGCGAATATTTTCTGGAAGTTGCGCGATCGTCAGGTGTTGCATATTCGGAGGAACTGCGGCTTTGATGTTATTAGACAGATCAGACACCTTAAGATTCTGCATCGAATCCCACATGGCTTGCTGTGCTTTTGGTGGCTGTTCTTTCATTTTGCCACCACCCATAAATTGCTGGACGATGTTTTTGGCAAATTCAGAAAGCTGACCAAACAGCTTATCTAAAATACCATCCAGTCCCATACCAAAATTCTGGAAGTCAAAACCGAATTCTTTACTGTTAATGCCCATGCCATTGGCAACACCTTGGAAGAACTGGTTCCCTTGTTTTTTGAATAGCGTGCTAGCCAGCTCGGGGTTTACTTTTTGGAATGCATCCATAAGCGACTTCACGCCGCCAGAACCGCCACCAATAGATGCAAAGGCTTTTGGCACCATTTTACTGCCCATATCACGTGCGGCGCGCACTTCGTCTTCCGTCATATATTCAAGAGCCTTCGCCATTTTCAGCTCTTCACCCGGTGGGTAATCATAAGGGTCATAGGTAGAGAACGCAGGCGTAACGGCGGCCACACCACCTTGTGCAGTAATCGTTTCACCTACCTGATCCTGTCTGGTAGAGGTTAGCTGTGCGATCTGCTTCTGACTGCCATCAATAATCTTCAGCTTCTTTGCAACTTGTATCATCTCAGCATCGGTAGAGCGTAAGTTGCCAAGTCGGATGTTTTCATCTCCCATATTTGAGCCAGCATCACCTTGTCGGCCTTCATTGGTTTTACGTTGCCATGCGAGTACACCACCCGCTGGGCTACCGCGTTGTTGGTATTTTTTTGCTTCGCTGTTATTCTCGACCACTCGCTTGTAGAAGCCGCCTTGTTGTTTAGGAGTTCCCTTAGCACCACCACCATTCGCGTTAATGTTCTGAGCTGCATCGCGATATGGGTTGGGTTGAGTGCCCGCCATATCAACTTTGTAGCAAATATTATCGGCAATCGCGAAAGGTAGGTGCGTTTGTCCGGTTGACGATGGATTAGCCGCCGCAGCTGCAACGGAGTTAGAAGAACCAATGGCAAATTCCATCCACCAGTCGCATTTATCTTTTTTCTGGGGGTTGGTTACTTCAATCGCTTTACGACGATCACCAAGCTTACCTGTTTTATCACCCGTCTCGTCATTACCAGTCAGCCATGTCCAGCATTTGTAACTACCACGAGGTGAGGCGGCACCATCCACAAAGTCGATCTCTTTATCGCCCTCGGCAAAACAGCCCCATACCTTGTTTGTGTGCTTAGGGCTAAGCGCTGGTACCCATGCGTGATCGGCGAGTGACTTCAGCAGCGACTTACATTCGGTTGCTAATACCTTCAACCCACCAGGACCGGGCGCACCGCCATAGGTCTGAGAGCAGGCTCTAGAATCTTTGTGAAGTTGATTACATTCATGTTGGAATTTTGCCGGATCAGCATAGACGCGCTTACCGACTTTATCTTTTGTACCCTCCGTATGAGGACCTTGCTGCTGATTCGTGCCAGTAGGGTTGTTTTGGAATTGATTACCACCAAGATTACCGGGATTAATGGCACTAATAGGCGCAATCGCGAGCGCATCTTCTGCAATATGCATTACATTGAAAAGAAGGGTAAAAACACCCAAAAAGACAACTAACGCTAAGAGTCTAGCCATTGTCAAAAATCCCTGATCACGTCTTATTCCCGCGACTTTAATAGCCGTCGATTATTTATCCAAGGACTATATCATATTTATGTTTCAATTTTATGACAATTGTGGAAAAAATAGCAACTCGTCGAATTAAAAACAAAGCCGCAGGGTATGACTTCAGAAGACGAATCGATCGTAGAAGACTTTGAAAGTGGGGAGTATTTCGAGGAAGCTCGTAAATGGTATAACGTCCTGTATATCGGCCCCATATCTGAGCGTATTTTCTTCATTATTATTACATCGATCTCGCTATGCGTCTTTATTATGGCGTTTTTAGCACTCGCTTACCTGCTACCGCTCGCTCCTCGCATTCCATTTGTGTACTACAATAAGGATATTGTTGAGGATATCCCAAAAATGATCCGCTTCAAGCAGCCGGACGAGCCATCCAACCCGGCGTTGATCAAATATTATCTGCGCACTTATGTGCAGATGCGCGAATCATACAGCGAAAGCAAATTCCTCGTGAATCGTTCTTTCATGAAATATTACAGCGATGAGCGAAGCTATGCTGAATATGACCGCTTAACGCACCCGACCAACCCGCGTAGCCCGATTCGTCGATACGGAAAATTTGTCGATGTTGAGGTGACCGTCGATTCGGTCACTTATGAAAGACCGCAACTAGGCACGCCGAAAGCAACCGTGAATTTTTCCACAGAGGTAATTAGCGCGGAATCTAGGAAAAAATCGAATTGGACGGCGTCTATAGGATTTTACTATACAGACCTTATTGAGCGTGATGTTATTGACCCTGAAACTGGAGAAATTTCTCTAGACTTTGATGAGCCTACTTTTCAGGTGGTTTCATATGATGTTAGGGAAAGGTTAGCAGCGCCGATAAAAGATGAATAAGAGCTGGATTAACAAGCTATTGCTGGTGTTGTTTGTGACGGTATTTATGCCGGCAGCAGACGTGCTTGCATTACAAGAGCCACGATCGATCGCAACCGATTTTCGTCTGCGTACGGTTCGCTATAGTCCCAACGAAGTGTTCAAATTCATCGGCCATTACGGGTATCAATCCAGCATTGAATTTCATCCGGATGAAATTGTTGAGACCGTCTCTATCGGTGATTCCATCGCATGGATGGTAGACCCTGCAAAAGACCGAATCTTCATTAAGCCGATTGAACAAGACGCCATGACCAACATGACCGTGCTGACCGATAAGCGCACCTACCACTTTGAGCTACATGCGCGTGAGACCGAGCAGATAAACGACGGTGGCATGATCTTTGTGATGCGTTTTGTCTACCCCGAAGAAGACATTGCCGCGATTCAGGCAAGCGGTATGGAGCCGGTGCCCGATTATATGGGCGAGCCGGAGCGCTATAATTTCCGCTACTCCATGCAAGGCTCAGACTTGATCGCGCCGATTCGTATTTTCGATGACGGCAAATTCACCTACTTCGAATTCCGCGATAAGAATGCCGACGTACCGGCCTTCTTCTTTGTCGATGCGGTGGGGAATGAAGAGCTAATCAACTACCGGACACGCGGAAACTTTATTGTCGTAGAGCGTGTGTCACCGGTCTATACGCTGCGTCGCGGCCCCTACATTGTCTGCATCTATAACGAATCGATGGTGCATGAAAAGCCACCAGCAGCCGACCCAAGTTTCTGGGATAAAGTCTCAACCGGCGAAATTTTCTAGCCTAGTCAGTATATAGATTATCATCGTCATCATCGCCGGGAATCGAATCGCCGTGGCTGATTTTATCGGCACGACTAAGATGCTGGGCTTCAGATGCAATCTGACCTTTCTGAAGTAACTCACCCATCATATTGCGCACATCATTTAGCGTGACATTGCAAAGCTGATTCTCAATAGTGGCCTCTGCCTGCTTTGGAGTTTGTGATTGTGGCTGCTCGCGTTTTTTGCGAATCGCATGCACCGCCTGATGCACGAGCTGGCGTATCAGATCATGACTCGCCTGATCGACGGTAAAGCCCATATTGTGCTTCTCGCAGACTTCGCCCAATCGTTTGGTGATATCATCAATTTCCTGCTCATCGATGATATTGTCTGCCAGATATTCCTCTAACACATCTTCGGGAATGCAATTGATAGCGTTCCAGATTTTTTCACTCAAAGGGTTCTTAAAAGCAAAATGTGTCTGCATGCGGTTTTCCTTGCATTTATCAATGGTTCTGGCTATGTAACTCCGCTCAGAAAGAGGAGAGTCCCATGACCCATTTTGCCAAACGAATCAGCGTTGAGCAAGTCGAAGAAGGTAAAGATTTAGCGCCGAAGTTTGACGAGCATGGTCTGATGCCATGCGTCACGACGGCTGCTGGCAGTGGCGAAGTGCTGATGCTTGGTTACATGAACGAAGAAGCCTTCATCAAAACGATTGAGACGGGCGAGGCGCATTATTATAGCCGTTCGCGCAAGGTGTTATGGCATAAGGGTGCCACGAGTGGTCTGGTGCAAAAAGTCGTGGATATGCGTATCGATGACGATCAGGACGCGGTATGGATTGCAGTAGAGATTCCGGGTGAGGCAAGTTGCCACGTGGGCTATCGTAGTTGTTTTTATCGCTCGGTCCCGACGGGTAGCGCTCCCTCGCCAGAACTAGAGCTTGTCTACCGTGAAGATGAGAAGAGTTTTGACCCTAAAGAGGTCTATGGCGACGCGCCAAACCCTACCATTCTCTAACGGTTTAACCACCGCTATTAAGAAGCCAGAAATCCGTTTTTAGCAGCATTGAACATGTTGAATGCTGCGATACGTTCAATGGCATCACCGTACGTCTCGCTACCTGTGCATTGACCACCATACAGCTTAATAATCTCTTCGGGCTGCATGTGATAACGGTTCTTCATGAACATGACCTGTTCGGTTGCTAGAATTTCCAACTGATTGATTACGTCTTTTTCGTCCTGAGTCATGATGGTTTCTCCTACTACCTGTTCGTCTATACCAACTATTAAGCAATTGGCGTGCCAATTTATTAAATTGGTTAACGCGTTGTTTTTACGGGTGTTTAATGGGTGGGGCTAGGCAATGGCTAGCCGTTAAAGGTTGCCGCATTGCAAAATCTACCTGTGGATAACTGCCAAAAGTAGGAAATTTCCTCCCAATTTTGGTTAATAAAGCGACGCAGACCATCACAGAACCATCACAGACTGTTCATCTAACTGTCACACCCAATAAACCACGGTTTTGCTAGAATAATAGATAGAAACAAAACGGTTAGAGATGGATACCACAGAATTAAAAGCAGCACTCGAAGGCACAGGAAAGTCAGTATCTGAATTCCTTAAAGGGTTTAGTGCATTCGCTGAAAAGCAAGCAGGTTCAGCCGCTAAGGCGACTGAGAAAGGCGCGGCATGGTGGAAAGAGCAATTCAACGCCTACATCATGGAAGATGCATCCGGCGTAAAAGGTGGTGTTAAATCCAGCTTCGAGAGTTTCCGAGACAAAGTATTTCCAGACACTGGCTTCGATGGCAAAGCGCTATGGGGCGAAATCAATGGCGCCGCGAAAAGCGTAGCCGATGATGGTTACGGCATCTGGAAGGCGATTAAGAATAATTGGGCATGGCCGGTCGGTGCAGTCGCAGGTTTTGCGGGTGTGTTTGTGGCTGCCCGCTACACCATGCGTAGCATGTTTGGCGTCGAAGAAGGTTCTTGGATGTCCTATCTGGTTGACGGCATTGCGGTTTTATTAGCGGTTACGGGCGCCTATGCCGGTGCTCACTGGTTGGGTAAATGGGCACATGGTACAAAACCAGCCGATGATAAAGACCCATCAGCCGCAGGTGTGATTGCATCCACAGCGACAGGTTCTGTTGAGAATGCTAAGAAATACGCCGCAATCTTAGAGAAGGCGGGGATTCTGGTAAATGGTGAAAAGTTAGATGAAACCGGTATGCTAGGCAAAGAAATGTATATGCAAACTGCTGGCGCTAAAACACTGGTCGGCGCCATCATCACCGAAGCAAAAGACGATCTAAAAGATAAGATTATCACCGATGAAGAATTAGCTCACTTAGATAGCATGTTCAGTAAAGGGGTGAGCAAAGCGAAATCAGACGGCCACGTCGTCAATGTTTCCGTAATGGATGTTGGCCGCAAACCACCGACAATGTACGGCGAAATTCAGGCGCTGGAAAAACAAGCGCGCGAAATTAAGTAAAATTCACCCATAAACCGCAATTTTCCCTGTAAAAACTCGCCATAACCCTTGCTAAGCCTAGCCTTTGTGCTACAACCATGCCATGGCTAAAGCACCGAAAAAAGAAGACATACAAGATATTTCATTCAAAGACGCACTAGGCGAGCGTTACCTCGCCTATGCGATGTCGACCATTACCTCGCGCTCACTACCGGACGTACGCGATGGGTTAAAGCCGGTGCACCGTCGCTTGCTCTATGCGATGATGCAGCTGCGACTCGATCCGAAATCAGGCTTTAAAAAATGTGCGCGTGTGGTCGGTGACGTGATCGGTAAGTACCACCCGCATGGTGATTCTGCCGTTTACGATACGATGGTGCGTTTGGCGCAAGGCTTTGCCGTTCGTTATCCGTTGGTAGACGGGCAGGGGAACTTCGGCTCGATTGATGGCGATAACGCAGCGGCCATGCGTTATACCGAAGCACGCTTAACCGATGTCGCTATCGCACTCATGGAAGATATGGATGCGGACACGGTCGATTTCCGCCCCACTTACGATGGCGAAGATAGCGAGCCAATCGTGATGCCTGCTGGCTTCCCGAATTTGCTGGCGAATGGTTCGGAAGGGATTGCCGTGGGGATGGCGACCTCCATTCCACCGCACAATGCCGCGGAGATTTGTGACGCGTTGCTCTATCTAATCAAAAGCCCGAACGCGAATATCGACACGCTGCTCAAACGTATGCCGGGCCCGGACTTCCCAACCGGCGGAGTGATTGTTGAGCCGGAAGAGAATATCGTGCGTGCCTATGAGACTGGACGCGGCGCAATCCGTATCCGCGCGCAATGGGAGAAAGAAGAGCTTAGCCGGGGCGGTTATCAGATCGTCATTACCGAGATTCCGTACCAGATTCAAAAGTCGCGCCTGATTGAGAAAATCGCTGATTTGTATCGCGCGAAGAAATTGCCTCTGCTGGGTAATATCCTTGATGAATCCGCAGAAGATATCCGCATTGTGCTAGAGCCGAAATCGCGCACCGTCGATCCGGAAATCCTGATGGAGTCACTCTTTAAGGTCACGGATCTTGAGACGCGCTTTAACATGAATCTGAACGTGCTCACCAGTGGCAATATTCCAAAGGTACTCAATCTGCGCGAGATTCTGCAGGAATATCTCGATCACCGTCACGATGTGCTGGTTCGCCGTACGAATTATCGCCTAGAGAAAATCGCACGCCGCTTAGAGATTCTCGATGGCTTGCTGATTTGCTACCTGAATCTTGATGAGGTCATCCGCATCATCCGTGAAGAGGATGAGCCAAAGCAAGAGCTGATGAAAGCGTTTGGCTTAACCGAAGTGCAGGTCGAAGCGATTCTGAATATGCGTCTGCGCCAATTGCGCAAGCTTGAGGAGATGGAAATCAAGCGCGAGCATAAAGAACTTAAGAAAGAACAAAAAGCACTCAAAGCGCTTCTCAAAAGCGAAGAGGCACGTTGGGATCATATCGGCGAAGAGATCAAGGCGATCAAGAAACGCTTTGGTAAAAACACCGAGCTGGGTGCGCGCCGTACCGAATTTGGCGATGCGCCAGACCCAGATAAAGTCATCTCGATTGAAGCATTTGTCGAGAAAGAGCCAATCACCATTGTCGTGTCAAAAATGGGGTGGGTGCGTGCCTTTAAAGGCCACTTCGACGAGCTGCCAGACCTTAAGTTTAAAGAAGGCGATGGCGCAGGGTTCCAACTCAAAGCCAAGACGACAGATAAGTTGGTCGTATTCGGAACGGATGGCCGCTTCTATACCATTGGTTGCGACAAGCTGCCTCCGGGTAAAGGGCATGGCGAGCCAATCCGCCTAATGATCGATTTAGAGCAAAACCAACAGCCGGTGCATATGTTTATTCATACGCCGGGTGAGCCGAATCGCCAGCTACTTGTGGCATCCACCACGGGTAAGGGCTTCGCCATCGATGAGTCAGATGTGTTGGCGCAAACCAAAGGCGGAAAACAGATTCTCAATGTCGGCAAAGGCAAGGCGGTGGTCTGCACCTTTATCGAAGGGGATCACGTCGCCGTGATTGGTAGCAGCCGTAAATTGCTGGTCTTCCCGGTCGACCAAATCCCACCAATGAAGCGCGGCCAAGGTGTCACCTTGCAAAAATACAAAGGCGCGAGCCTGTCCGATGCTAAGACGTTCAACCTGAAGGAAGGCTTAAGCTGGAAAGTAGGAGAGCGCACCCGCCAAGAAGATGACATGAAGCCTTGGTTGGGAACGCGTGCGAGCGTTGGTAAATTGCCGCCAGTCGGTTTCCCTCGGACCAACAAATTCGGCTAAGCCATGCAAGATGGAACACCTAAGACTACGATCACCGAGGCAGAACGATCTGCGGTAAGGCAAAGAGCTGGTTTAGGCTAGTTGAGCCGAATCCAAATGGTTTGAATTAACTGGAGTGTAAAAATCATCACAGCAAAGGTGACATATAAATTCCAAGCAGCGCGTAGATACTTACCCATTGGTTTATCCAGATTATCACTCATCAAATAACCCCATCTGAAAATGCTCTCCGTCCCTATAAGTAACAATTTTAATACCTTTACTGTCTAGCAAACCTACTAGCTCATCAGATTCAGTCCTATCAAATAGTTTGGGTTAGCTCATCGACGCATCAACATAGAAATATTGATATGGATGCCCGAGATAATCACCAATTTCTCCATGAAGTGTATCGGAAGCATGGGTGTAATATCCTACCATGCCATCAATCAATGTATCTCCTGAACTATTTTGCAATGAAATACGTGTTCCATCAAAAAAGTTAGGGCTTAAAATATACCCATCGCCAATGGCTATGTAGCGATCAAAAAAAGCAAAATTAAAACACAATTTTAAAAGCCCGAATAAAATGACGCAGCAGAGAATGCGCTTGAGAATGACATCGCCAGAATCATCAAAGGGATACAAATTTAACATCAATAATCTTTTCCGAGATAACTCCCATAACGCGCACCTGCCAACGGAATTTTCTTCAATCTACGAAACCTATGAAAGGCTTCTTTATCATCGAATATACGAATTTCATCCATTGAATCATCGACATAAAAATAAGCGCGCGGATGCCCAGGATCATGCCCAATTTCTCCATGAAACGTGTTTTTAAACACCAGATAATAGCCGACCTCATCATTAATAAGCCTGTTGCCATCAGAATCAAACAAAGACACATAGCTGCGATCTTTACTATCAACACGCTTTAGCATATAGCCCTTACCCACGGATATATTGTCTTCAAACGGGCCGTCATATATCAGCGAGTAGAATACAAGAATAATTAAAATGCCCAATGTTAGAGCCGCAGAAAACAGAGATAGGTTTCGTAAGGTTGCGAGTATGTTTTTTGAAAGAGACTGCAAAGTGAACAATTTTGAGCCCATTAGTTTGATTGCTTTAGGAAAGTAATAATAAATTATCCGGCGGTAAATACCAGTAAGGTATTACAAGGCAATCTGCTCAGTCCACTCACCAGAAATGCCATAAGCGTTTCCAGCTACTTCAGAAAAAGATTGTATTATCTCAGGGAGATCAAACTCATCAATTTCTCCAATTCTATCAAAACCATATTCAGAAAGACTCTGATTAAAATGCTTAATTAAAATTTTATTGATAATTTCTACAGCATTACTCCTCAAGCTAGCAGGATCTGTAAACAGATCATAGAAACGATATTGAATGTAACCGCTTACGTTTCGTTTGCCAGAAGTGTCGGTGATAATTTGCCCCTCAAACATGCCTGTCATCGTTGCATCGCCGTAAGCGAAAAAAAGATCTTTGAAGCTGTAACTGGTTTCAAATGTGTCCGAGAATGAACCATCTAACTTATCTTCACTGTTATCAATAATTTGCGTATAAAAACGATCACGATAATGCTCCTCATAGTAGCGCCTCACATCCTCTAAATGCCCTATTTCATTTAAGGTAATGCCTCGGGACGCGATATAAAAATATAAAGCCATATCAATGCTATCCCATTTACTGCGTGTACGAAGGTGGTTTTCGATTGCATCGATAATGACCTGTCGCCAGAAGGGTAAATTTTCCTCTGACGGTACGCGGTAGGGCTCTGCCCAGCAGCGGCAATTATAATCATCACCCGGATGGCCAGTCTCTGGCGGATTGTTCCATGCGAAAACTTTACCATCATTGGCTGCGTGGCTGGATCGGGTGCGATTATCACCAACCGTATGCCAGATATAATGCGTGTAGCCTTCGGCTTGTTGTTGCTCATTACTCATGCGGCTCATCTTGCGCATGAGTGTGTCGATGAGTGAACGCGTCTGGCGGAATTCATCGGCCGGTGATTGTTTGGTAATGCGAGAGAATTGTTGTGTAAGCGCGTTATGACGTTTCGCCAAACCGCTTAAAATACGCATATTTTGTAAGTGCTGCATGGTAACCTCATCAAATGGTTGAGAGGTTAGCGTAAAAATACTCGCGTCATTGAGGAAGGGGGTATTCCGCCTTCATCAACCGTTCTTTCGGGAAGGTAATGGTAATGGAAACGTGACGGTTTCCTTTCGCCTTAATATCAAGCTTAGCACCATGCATAGAAACAATCAGCTTACTCAGAGCAAGCCCCAGCCCCTTCGTGGTTGCGGTCTCGTCCAAATCGCCATCAAGCAAATCATGCTCAGCTGCAAAGCTCTCTAAATCTGGCAGGTCTGATGTGTTATCATCAGGTTCCGGAATCATATATTCAATCTGAATGGTGAAGATATCTTCCGGCGCTTCCAAATACACGCGAATTGTATCACCCGATTTAATCTGGCCCGCACTACCCATCAATAGGTTCAGAATCAATTGCTTCAGACGTTCCTCATCGGCATAAAGCGTTGGCAAATCTGGCTCGATATGTTGAAGCACTTCAATATTCTCGAATCGAGTACGCTCTTGCAGGATACGCACGCATTTACGCAGCACGAAGGCGACATCGACTTCTGCTTCTTTCAGCGTTAGCAAGCCGCTCTCTGTGCGCGAGATCGATAAAATATCATGCAGTAGATCGATGGTGTATTGCGAATTCTTATGAATGTAATCCGCAATGACGAGATATTTCTCATCGCCAATCGGTCCATATTTCTCATCATAGACCTGCTGGGTTAAATCCTTCAGTCGCATGACGGGTTGCAGTAACGATTCGCCAATCTCTTTGAAGAATTCTGCTTTAATCAGGTTGGTTGCTTCTGCTGATTCTTTAATATGCATCAGCTCTTCATTCTTACCCAACAGTTCGCGCTCAATGCGCTTGCGCTCCGAAATATAATCCGCCAAACGCTGAATCTCTTCTGCCAGCATTTCAATTTCTGCCGGGCCATCCAGTGTGCCGGTTTCAAACCCTTTACCGCGTATAAGGCGAGAGGTGCTGCCGGTCAGAGCAATCACTGGCTGAATGATACGGCGTCGCACCGTCCACAAAATAGAGATCAGGAAGAGCGTAATAATCAGAATTTGCAGCAGGCGAGGAAGCAGAATGCTGTTTACATTCTCGGTGTGCACCTGCGGGTCGTAGCCAACAAAGATAATGTAGGGATATTCAGAGGATAATTCGTAATAGCCAAAAATCTGACTGTCATCGAACAGGCTGCCGCGTGAATACATGCCGCTGGGATGCGAAAGGAAGTTGATCTTCGCCAGCTTCTCAATATCGAAATAGGTGTTAAAGAAACCACTCTGCCGCGATTGCTCGGTCAGTTTTGTCAGCGCAAGGTTAGTGATGGCAAAGTTAATGCCTTCTTCTTTGATGACGTTACGCAACTCACGTTTAAATGAGCCAATATCTAAACTCAGCACCACCGCGCCAATAAATTTATTGCGATCATTGGTCAGACCAATTGCCAAAGGCATCACCCATTTGCGCGAGCTTCGCCCCATGATCGGCTGACCAATCTGCACCTTCCAAGGCGTCAGAATCACCTTTTTCATATAATCCCGATCAGAGACCGGGTTAGGCTCCTCCAGTATACCGCGCTCAGAACTCAGAATGACATTCTGGTCGACATCGACCCAGAAATACTCGCTATTGGTTGAGTAGCTGCTTTGCTTAAACGAGCTGAATAAACGCTCTAACTGTTCAATCGTCGCACCATCATTGCTTACCTGACGTGCAATTGATTCTAATACATACGAACTGCGTTCAATTTCGATAATCAGCGCGCGGTCAATGCGCACGGCTTCGCTTTCAAGCTTTTGCACGACCGATTCAGAATGCTCCTGATAGGTTTCGTAGCTCACCCAGATTGAGACCAAAAACAGAATGAAGACAATCAGCACTGAAAGCAGCGCGAAGTCTCGGTATAGTGATGGTTTGGTCTTAATGGCGAACATGCTGCCCCACAATTACATGCGCTCAAATTAGCGCTGTGCGGTCATTAGTTCAACTGGATAGATAGGTGTCGTGGGTAGGCGCTTCCTGCAAGGCATTCATATGCGTTGCGTTCTCAACCTTTGCAGAGGGTTTGGTGCTCGTTTCTTGAGGTTCATCATCGCCGTAACCGGGCACATCGCCATGCTTCGATTCAAAGTTGCGGATGGCCTTATCTTCCTCATCCTTGCTTGGTAGTTTGTGCTTAATCATCGCCAGGCTTTTACTAAATGCATAAAGCAGAACCGCTGCCGTACCAGACAAGATCAATTCTTCCGAAGTCAGCTTAACCATCTTTTTCGGATGACGGAATTGTTTGAAGCTTTCACCAAAATGCTTGTTGAGGAAATTGCTGACATGCTCCGTCCCACGTAAGTTTTCCATGACCGGAATGGCGCCTGCGACAATCACAGGGTGCGCAATAATACGCCCGCCAAATAGCGTCGCGTAAGACTGCTTTGGCTGGCTGTCGAAATAGAGATCTTCTTGTAATTCTTCCGTCGTATTCTCAGGGCCAGTGCCGAACATATCATCGAGTTTCTCAACCAGATGCTCTTTATTATCTTCCAACCATTTCATTGGAACCAGCAAGATATAGCCGCCAGAACTCAAGAATAAGAATTCATTCATCTTATCCGTCCACGCTTGAACTTTCTGAGGGTTTTTCTGGATGCTTTTAATAACAGTTTCCCATGCCTTACGTGTATGGGTCATGACGGTCGCCATACGAGAGTTTGGCTTCATTACCCCTTCATAGGTGAGCGCAATAGATAGTGCTGCATTAGCCGCAAAACCAACACCGCCATACACACCCAGGTCAAACATATTCTCACCGAATGATCGCTTATGGGCGGGCTTGTTGTCATTAGCATTAGCAAAAACATTATACATGAGCTTGCACCTCCTGTTGCTGAAGGGCAGAGCGGTGTGCAATGTCTTTTGCCGCTATTTGCTTATTCGGTTCTTGTTCATCTTCGCAAACAAGTGTGCGTTTCTTATCTTCAAAACTACTGTGAGACACTTGCGTCTCTTCAGCAGCGGCCAAGTGCGGCGATAGCTGCTTAGGGTGAGGCAGGTCTTTTGCTTCACCTTGTTTCTCTTTATCGTTGAAATATTCCGAATAGAGTTTGTAAGAGAACTCATGCAAATACGCATAAAAAATGGTCAGGCCAAAATCAAAACCTATTTTCTGATGTAGATAGTCCCAATCCGACACCATCTTCCCATCTTCATCCAGCTGCATGCGGGCTTTCATGGCTTTGCCTTCAATACCCATATTTTTAGCGGCAGCCTTAGACATTTTACCAATCGGCGCATACATGTATTTATCGAGTTGTGGTGAGAACGCCATGCTGGCCGCAATCAATGGTGTAATGGCTGCAAAGCGAGTCACAATACCGCCGGTGAAATCTTTTTCAGGCTCATTTTTGATATCTTCGTAAGCAAAGGCAAAGCGCGGATCATTTTTCACCTGATCTTCGCCGTAAATCATCTTATCGACCTTCTGCACAAAGCCGAGCTTGTTTTTCTCTAACGCCATAATCGGTGGAATAGTCACAAACCCACCAAACATAATACCGGCAAAGGCGCGCCCCCAACCGGCTGCTACATCAAGTTTTTGTTCGTTTTTAACGAAAGGTTTCAGGCCGCTATGGAAGAAATTATAAACCGGCTTACCAAAATATTTTTCCCCCGCTTTTGTTCGAGCCGCCCAATAGGTAAAGGCAACGCCGGCAGCAGAATTCAGCAACCAATCGACACCACGATAGGTGACTTCATTGAACACGCGCTCGCCGCCGGTGACATACCGGTCTGTATCACGAACATCCTCGACTTCTTCCCAGAAGTCTCTGTCCAAGACGCCTTTCTCTATATTCTGTTTCTTTTCTTCCTTCATATTCCTCTACGTGCATTGCACAGCTAGGGCGCAATACACCTTTCTCCACTATCATAATAGCATGTGCTAAGTGGCAAGGTTGTGAAGCTTTTATGAAGGTTAAGTGACGTTTATTAAGCAAAAAGAGTGGGTTGCAAAAGAAAAGGGCAGCCAAATGGCCGCCCTTTTGCATTCAGATGTGGGTTGGAGAGGCTTAGAAGCCCATGCCACCCATACCGCCCATGCCGCCCATAGCACCGGCCATATCGGCCATGCCACCAGCATCTGGCTTATCATCTTCTGGCTGATCCGCCACCAACGCTTCGGTGGTGATCATCAGACCCGCTACAGAAGCCGCATCTTGCAGAGCACAACGCACGACTTTGGTAGGGTCAATAATACCAGCCTTGATCATATCAACATACTCTAGAGACTGAGCGTTGAAGCCTTGGTTGGTATCTTTGCTCTCAAGCAATTTACCAGCTACAACCGCACCGTCCAGACCAGCATTTTCAACGATCTGACGGATTGGAGCCTGAAGTGCACGACGGATAATGTTGATACCCGCTTGCTCGTCTTCATTCTCTACTTTGATATCATCTAGGATACGAGAAGCGTAAAGCAGGGTGGTACCACCACCTGGCACAATACCTTCTTCAACAGCAGCGCGGGTAGCGTGTAGCGCATCATCAACACGATCTTTACGCTCTTTCACTTCTACTTCCGTAGCACCGCCAACTTTAAGAACAGCAACACCGCCAGAAAGTTTTGCTAGACGCTCTTGAAGCTTCTCTTTGTCATAGTCAGAAGAAGTCTCTTCGATCTGGTTGCGGATTTGGCTGCAACGGTTCTCGATGATTGCTTTATCACCCGCACCATCAACGATGGTGGTTTCTTCTTTGGTGATAACGACTTTCTTCGCTTTACCTAGCTGATCTAGGGTAACACCTTCTAGCTTGATACCGATATCTTCGCTGATTACCTGACCAGCCGTTAGAATCGCGATATCTTCTAGCATTTGCTTACGACGATCGCCGAAGCCAGGTGCTTTAACAGCAGCAACTTTCAAACCACCGCGTAGCTTGTTCACTACTAGGGTAGCTAGCGCTTCGCCTTCTACGTCTTCTGCTACGATCAGTAGTGGACGCTGAGACTGAACCACAGCTTCAAGCAGTGGAAGCATTGGCTGAAGACCAGAAATCTTGTTCTCAACGAACAGGATGAATGGATTTTCTAGCTCAACGGTCATTTTCTCAGAGTTGGTCACGAAGTAAGGAGATAGGTAACCACGATCGAACTGCATACCTTCTACAGTATCCAGACCGAAATCTAGGCCTTTACCTTCTTCCACGGTGATCACACCTTCTTTACCAACCACTTCCATTGCTTCAGCGATTTTCTCACCGATTTCAGTGTCGCCGTTAGCAGAGATGGTTGCTACCTGAGCAATCTCTTCTTTACCTTTGGTCGCTTTAGACTTCTTAGCAACATCTTCGATCACTTTCGCAACGGCCTTATCGATACCGCGCTTAAGATCCATTGGGTTCAGACCAGCAGCAACTGCCTTAGAGCCTTCACGGATGATCGCTTGAGCCAATACGGTAGCGGTTGTGGTACCGTCACCAGCAAGGTCATTGGTCTTGCTCGCTACTTCACGTAGCATCTGAGCACCCATATTCTGGAATTTGTTTGGCAGAGAAATCTCTTTAGCAACAGACACACCGTCTTTGGTGATGCGTGGCGCACCGAAAGATTTTTCTAGTACAACGTTACGACCCTTAGGGCCAAGCGTTACTTTAACAGCATTTGCCAGCAGGTCTGCACCAGCAAGGATTTGCTCGCGGGCAGAGGTGCCGAATTTCAATTCTTTAGCAGCCATATCTTATCTCCTAATAGCTTATCTAGAGTTTTTAATGTGTTAGGTGAACTACGCAGCACGTGCAGCAGCGTTACGATCCACGATACCGAACAGGTCAGACTCTTTCATGATGACATATTCTTCACCATCAAGTTTCACTTCGGTACCAGCCCATTTACCAAATAGCACGACATCGCCTGGTTGTACATCCAGCGGTAGTACCTGGCCTTGCTCGTTACGAGCGCCTGGGCCTACAGCGATTACTTCGCCTTGGATTGGCTTCTCTTTAGCGGTATCAGGGATGATAATGCCGCCAGCCGTTTTTTCATCGTCTTCGATACGACGAATCAACACACGATCTTGTAATGGACGAATCGAGGTCATAATGCTTAATCCTTATCTAATATGTTCATGTAATTTATCGGCGCCTTGCTTCCAAAACCCCCAGAATTACTGGGCAAAGCGCGTATTTGCGATGCAGATATATATCGTGTGTGCGCGATGTCAAGGGGCGGCTGGCATAAAAAGTGCAAAAAACCGTAAAAATGCAAAAAAAATCATCAAAAAACGCGATTAATAGAATTTTAGGACATTTTATGGCACAATCGGCAAAGAATTGATTGCTAGCATCCGCAGCAATGACTACAAAAAAGCAAATAAAAATAAAATACAGATACCGCACAGGGGGAATTATGCAGAATATCCGCATTGGCGTGAAGCTTCCGATTATGATCGTTGGCTTGCTAATCGTAGCAGTCATCTCACTTAGCATTATTCTTGAACAGCAGGCCGCAGGCGCTGTTGAGAAAACGCTAAAGGGAAAATTAGAGGCATTATTGTCCTCGCGTTCTGCAGCTCTGAATACCTATTTGGGGTCCATCTCAGAAGATCTGTCTTCTATGGCGGTGAACCGTCAGGTGGTAGAGGCGGTACAGGAATTCACCATCGCATGGAACCAGCTCGATGGTTACCCAACGCGCATTCTGCAGCGCTTATATATCGATGAGAACCCAAACCCTATCGGCCAGAAAGAAAATCTCGATTACGCCAAAGATGGCTCGCTATATAGTGATGTGCACCGCAAGCACCATCCATTCTTCCGCAAATTCCTGCGTGAGCGCGGCTATTACGATATCTTCCTGTTCGATATGAATGCGAACCTAATCTACACCGTATTCAAAGAACTCGATTACGCGACCAATCTAAACCAAGAGCCTTATCGCGATACCGATCTCGGTAATGCTTTCCGCGTTGCTGCTGCACGTTCTGCGCAACCAGGCGATCAATTCTTCTTCGATTTTAAGCCTTATGCACCAAGTCACGGTGCTCCTGCGAGCTTTAAGTCGATTCCACTCTTTAATAATGGTCAAAAGGTTGGCGTGCTCGTCTTCCAAATGCCGATTGAGCGTATCAACAATACAATGGCTCAATATGACGGATTGGGTGAGTCTGGTGAGATCTACATTGTCGGTGAAGACTACCTCATGCGCAGCCAGTCACGCTTTGACGAAGAAAACACCATCCTGAAAACCAAGGTACAATCATCAACCGTAGTGCGTGCGCTATCTGGCAGCACGGGTATTGATGTTGTTGAAGATTATCGCGGCGTCGATGTCTATTCTGCCTTTACGCCATTTGAATATGGCGGCGCTACATGGGCGATGGTTGCTGAGATCGATGTCGATGAAGCAATGGCAAGTGTCGATGATATGGTGATAACCTCTTTCATTGTTGCGATCGTTCAGATTCTTGTCATGTCGGTGATTGCATATTTTGCCGCTCGCACCATTGCGGGGCCAATCATCAATATTAATAGTGTCTTGGCCGAATTAGCGGCAGGGCATTTGGGGGTTGATATTCCGTGCACCGAACGTAAGGACGAGGTGGGTGATCTGGCCCGCTCAGCAGAAGCCTTCCGCGAGGCAGGGTTAGAAAAAGCCAAACTGCAAGAACAACAGCTAGAAGCGGAGAAGTTGGCAGAACAAGAGAAAAAAGAAGCGATGAAGATGTTGGCCGACACCTTCGAGCAGCGTGTAAAAGGCATTATCTCGACCGTGGCATCTGCCACCACCGAGCTTAGCCACACCGCAGAACATATGGGGGCGCTGATTCAGCAATCAGACAATACCATTCAATCTGCATCGCGTGGTGCGTCTGAAACGTCAGACAATGTACGTACCGTTGCCGCAGCGGCGGAGGAAATGTCCTCTTCGGTTCGTGAGATTTCGTCTCAGACACAGCGTTCAAACGAGCTGGTATCTGATTCGGTTAGTAAAACCAGCAATGCAGAACAGCAAGCGCAAGAGCTGAGCAACGCGACTAATAAGGTACGCGAAGTGATGCAGATCATCTCTGAGATCGCGAGTCAGATTAACCTACTAGCGCTCAACGCGACCATCGAGTCTGCCCGTGCAGGCGAGGCGGGTCGTGGCTTCGCGGTTGTAGCGAACGAGGTGAAGAACTTAGCGGGTCAAACCAACCAATCGATTGAAGACATCGAGAAGGTGATTGGCGAGATGAATTTGGCGTCTGGCAACATTATCGATTCGCTGAATGAGATTTCTCAGTCGGTCGATAGTATCTCTGATACCTCTGGCGGTATTGCCGCAGCAGTAGAAGAGCAATCAGCGACCACCAACGAGATCGCGCGTAACATGCAACAGGCTGCAGAAGGTACCGAAGGTATCACACGCAACCTGAGTGAAGTAGGTCAAGCATCAAGCGATGTGTCTGAAGCCGCTGCACAGGTGCTTGAGGCGGTTCGCGAAGTGTCGGTTCAGGCAGAAGAGCTTGATCGTCAGGTCGCAGAGTTCTTGGCCGATGTTCGTAGTGATGCTTAAGCCAAAAGGCTTGAGCCTCTGCAGCTTTCTTCTATGTTGTGTATTCTTATCGACTCAACCAGTGAAAGCCGCACCCATGACCGAACTTTCAGCACATCAATTCAGCTTTGATATGCCAGATGGCAGCGTGTTATCGCTGTCTAATCTGGAAGGAAAGGTGGTGTTAGTCGTCAATACGGCTTCGCATTGCGGATTCACTCCTCAATATGAAGAGCTTCAAACCCTTTATGATCGCTATCGTGATCAGGGCTTTGAGGTGATTGCCGTGCCGTCTGGCGATTTTGGTGGGCAAGAATTTGGCACAGACGACGAGGTGAAGGCATTCACCGATGAAAAATTCACACTCAATTTTCCCATCACCACCATCTCAAAAGTCAGCGGCGATGAGGCGCACCCTTTTTACCAATGGGCGAATGACCAAGCGGGCTTTATCGGTAGCCCTAAATGGAACTTCCATAAATATCTGATCGGTAAAGAAGGGCAGTTTGTCAGCTGGTATTCATCCATGACCACACCGACGGCAAAACGTATCACCGTCGCGATTGAAGCGGCGCTACAAGGTGAAACCGATCTAGGCCAATAAGCCTATTATGGGCATGGGTTCGGGCGGTAATGATGGATTGCCTCGATTCCCTCTAACACCTCGTCAGAAAGCGTTATATTCACGCTCTCAATATTATCTTTCAGTTGCTCCATCGTTGTCGCACCAATAATGTTAGACGTTACAAACGGACGGCTATTCACATAAGAAAGCGCCATTTGCGCCGGGTCCAGCCCAAACTTCTGGGCCAATGCGACATAGGCCGCCACGGCAGATTCAGCGATTTCACCCTGATAACGCTGGAAGCGCTCAAAGAGCGTCAAGCGCGCGCCTTCCGGTTTTTGACCATTCAGATACTTGCCCGAAAGCACACCAAAACCAAGGGGAGAGTAGGCCAGCAAGCCACATTGCTCGCGGATCGAGACTTCTGCCATGCCAACCTCATAAGATCGATTCAACAAGCTATAAGGGTTTTGCACACTCACCATGCGCGGCATGTCGTAAATGCGTGATAACTCAAAGCATTTCATCGTCCCCCACGGTGTTTCATTTGAGAGTCCGACATGGCGGATTTTGCCATCTTTTATCAGCTCATCTAACGCTTCTAATGTCTCCAACAGATCAATCGGATCATCGTCGGTTTCATGGACATAACCCAGACGCCCAAAGAAATTAGTGCGCCGCTCCGGCCAGTGTAGCTGATACAGATCGATATAGTCCGTTTGCAGGCGCTTTAAGCTGCCCTCTACCGCATGCTTGATGTGTTTAGCGTGCAGGCGTGGCTCTTCGCCGCGAAAGTAATCGGCATCACCAAAATGCTTGCCACGACCCACGACTTTGGTCGCCAAAATCACATCATCACGTCGGCCACGATTAGCAAACCAGCTACCAATATATGCCTCGGTGCGGCCTTGCGTTTCAGGCTTGGGGGGCACAGGGTACAGCTCGGCCGTATCAAAGAAATTCACACCATGCTCAATGGCGTAATCCATCTGTTGGTGTGCGTGTTCCTCGGTGTTTTGCTCGCCCCAGGTCATGGTGCCCAGACAAATCAAGCTGACATCCAGATCGGTATGCCCTAGCTGTCGATATTCCATAATAACCTCCGCATTGCTTGGCTAAGTGATAGAGGCAGGTGGATAGAATACAAGGAAAAACCTAGAGATATACTTGGTTATTTTATCCCAGATACAGCACGATAAAGGTAAGAAAATCTTGAAATGAAACATAAAACAGGTGAAAATAGCAGAATCTGATTTTTTGCTATGAAACCATTATCCTCACAAGGCGCTGCGAAGCGCAGCCGATTCAAAAATATCAAAGTGCTGGTAACAGACTATGATAAGCATATCCGCAATCTGGTTAAAGGAGTGCTGGAGGATTTCGGCTTTCAACAGATTCACATGGCAACGAATGGCAAAGAGGCTGTTGAGATCATCCAAAATGAAGCGATTGATTTACTGATCACCGAATGGCCGATGACACTTGTAGATGGCAAGGAGCTGGTGAATTTCATTCGCGTATCCGGCCGTGCCCCTCGCCAAGATTTACCCATCATCATGTTGACCGGTAAGGCAGAAAAAGAAGATGTGCTAGAAGCGCGCGATTTTGGTGTGACCGAATTTGTCGTGAAACCATTTACGGCTAAAACCCTTAGCCACCGCATTATTCAGGTGGTTGACAATCCAAGGCCCTTTATTATCACCGAAGAATTTGTTGGCCCGGAACGCCGCCGCCATGCAGAAGGCGCGGAGGGTGAAGATAACCGCACCCCGATTGAGCTGATGCGTAAACATGGACGTCCGGTTGGCGATAAAATGGTCTATGAAGTGAATGGCAAGCGCGTCATTGTGGCTAAGCCTAACACGACACTAAAAGAATATGTCGGCCGTGACGTATCCGCAGAATTTATTCTGGATGATGACGTCATCGCCGCCGCGCAGGAATCGATTTTAGAAAAAGCCGATGAATATAAAGGCTGGATTCTGGAAGATCTGAAAATCATGGAACAGGCCTATGATCGCTTAGAGGCTAATGCCGATGATACGGAGGCAATGGAGCTGCTTACCAAAACCTCGCTAACCATTAAGTCGCGCGCGGGTACATTCAGCTATGATCTGGCAACGGCAGTCGCAAAGCTTCTCTATAATTACCTAGCGACCTCACCAGCCCTCAATAAATTGACCTTTACCGTGATCCGTAAGCATATCGACACGTTGTATGTGATTTTCCATCAATCCATTACCGGAAATGACAACAAGGTAGGCACAGAAGTGGTCGATGGTTTGGGAATCTTAATCGAAAAAATATCGCAAATCCAACAAGCTGGATAATATCTTCTTAATAAGCTGCTAATACTTTTTTAGTATACTATTGAAATGAAAATTTCGAGTACAGGCGTTGTTGAAGAAAAGCCAGAGGTATTTTTTGGCGAAGTGGTCAAAAGCAAACCGGTCACTTTTTTTATGGAAGCCAACCATGCTGATGACTTTTTGAGTTATTTGGCGAAAAACCCTCATGTGGTAGAAAGCATGGCAGCGTCAGGCATGAAAAACTTGGCGTTTGAAGGGCTGTATGTAGAATTTCAAGATGAGCTGGATAGGTTTTATCAAGACCCAAGCCTCTCTGCGGACGATTTTTGGAACGCCGTGAGTGAAAAAGAAAAGCAATTGGGTATTGTTTCTCCATACATCGTTGACCCAGAGAAGCAAGCGGCAGGGCGTAAACTAATTGGTGGTTTATTAGAGAAATTGCGGGAGCAGGGGATTAAGCCTCATTTAATCGATGAATATCCCGAAACGCTCAAGAATGACCCAGCCATGGCCGAGCGCCTGAAAGCATACAATACGGCCTTATATAACGCGAAAGGCGATAAGGCGGCGATTGCAGAAGTTGAGCGGCAATACGCACCATACAAAAAAGATTTAGAGAGTTTTGAGCTGAGTCTGGTCGGCGAGCGAATGATATCTAAAGCAAATGAACGGGCCGCCGAGCGTATTGATGACATTGCAAAAACCGGCGCAACCGGCGTGGTCTTTGGTGGCGGCCATACGATGATTCTTTCCAAGGTAAAAGCAGATTATACGCAAATAGATATTTTTGGCCGAAACAGCCATGATGCAGAATCAATTGCCAATATGGTATCAGATCAACCCAACTTTATTTTCAATGTGGATACAGGGCGCCCTCAAGCCTTCAAAGAAATGCTGATAGATGCCACTGCCTCAGGAGTGCTCGGATATCAGGCGCATAGTCGAGCGGAAGAACAAGCAATCAAAAATGTGCAGCGTTAACGAGCCGGCCCACCTATCGGGCTAGACCAACTTTCTTAAAATAGCCTGATCATACTCGGTAGTTGTAAAGTGGTACGTGCCTTCTTCTAATGAATCTTTCACCATATTGATCGCTTTAAACGCACCAGGCCAACCATAATCATCAGAGATAATCACACCGCCTTTGACCAAGCGCGGCCAGAAATATTCAAAGCAACCAAGCGTTGGCTCATAAACATCGACATCGACATTCACAAAACGATAACGGCCATCTTCAGGAAGTTCACTCAGCGTTGACGGAAGCCAGCCCTTATGGAAGGTAATGTCTGGGTATTCCTCCAATGTATTTCGAACATGTTCTTCAGGAGCGGCAAAGGCACCTTCTTGTGTCATGGCGTAAATCGCTTCACCGTATGGGTGATTTGCCGGGATATCATTATCTTCTGCAACTGGTGCACTAAGCCCTTCAAACGAATCCATGATATGAAAGCCTTTACCGGTATGGGCAGGGTCTATCAAAGACCAGTATTTGGATAACATTAGGCTAGATAGGCCTCTAAAACAGCCACATTCGACAACGTCACCTTCATCAACGCTTAACATGGTGGTAAAGAAGAGGTTAGCAAGTAACCAAAAGCGAGGTCTTCGAATGACAGGTACGATGGTAGACACGGATTTTCTAAGTGCATAGCCGTATATCTCATTAAATGTCTCATCCAACCCATCTGGCCGGATTTTCATAAGCCGCTCATAGCATGCGTATGCTTCATCAAACATGCCCATCGTGTCATAAATTTGGGCTAGCCTTTCCATCATATTGTAATTTCCAGGTTCATGCTTAACGCACATCTCCATCAATGGACGAGCTTCTTCAAAGCGGTTTAGTTTCACCAAACACTTTGCTTCTGTGTAGATTGAGATAACGGTTGTATGCTGGTAGCTATTTAATTCTCGAAATATATTTAGTGCATTCAAAGTATCTCCAGCCAGATAAAGGTTTTTGGCTTGATTATAGCGCTGTTCAAACATTGGGCTTTTAGTCGGAGTCTGTGTCGTCTGTTGCATGATCATTCCATTCTGCATTGATTCAACTCAATATTTAAGCAAAAGCAATGCCAGCTCAGGCACAAGAATAGTATAATGCCCTTTGGGCTATTTAAACATATTGAATAAAAAGGGGAAAATGGTCGGAGTGGAGGGATTCGAACCCCCGACCCTCTGGTCCCAAACCAGATGCGCTACCGGGCTGCGCTACACTCCGACGCTTGTTCGAGCGCCTTTCATACTGATTTCTTCGACCAAACGCAAGCAAGAAGAATCAAAATCCGGTTGACTCTGTCATGCGGGCGCGTATCTTGTGCTGCCTTACCTTAATTCAACCGGTTAGAGACACCATTATGCCACGTCTGCACGGACTATTTACCGCTATTATCACCCCCTTCAAAGACAATAAGGTCGATGCGAATGCTTTTCAGGCACTTATTGAATGGCAGATCGAGCAAGGGGTCGATGGTATTGTGCCTTGTGGCACCACGGGCGAATCGCCAACCCTCAGCCACGAAGAGCATCAGCACGTCGTAGAGCTGGCAGTAGAAGCCGCAGCGGGCCGTATAAGCGTGATGGCTGGCACCGGCTCAAACTCTACCGATGAGGCGATTGCTTTCACCGAGCACGCCAAGCGGGTAGGGGCAGATGCCACCTTGGTGGTCACGCCATACTATAATAAACCAACGCAAAAAGGCTTGATTGCGCATTTCGATGCGATTGCCGCCAGCGCAGATATCCCGAACTTTATTTATAATATTCCAGGTCGTTCCGTCATCAATATCACCGATGAGACCATGGCGACCCTATCCAAGCACGTCAATATCGCGGGTATCAAAGACGCAACAGGCGATTTAGCGCGTGTCAGCACACTTCGCCAAATGGTCGATGATGATTTCATCATCCTATCCGGCGAGGATATGACGATCATTGGCTTTAACGCACAGGGCGGAAATGGTTGTATTTCGGTGACGTCAAACGTTGCACCAGCCGCATGTGCAGAAGTGCAAAAGCTATGCGAGCAGGGCGATTATGCTGCCGCGCTACAAAAGCATGAGCAGATTGTGCCGCTTCATTCGGCATTATTTGCCGAAACCAATCCAATCGGCATCAAATACGCGATGGCAAAAACTGGCCATTGCTCGGATGAAATTCGCATGCCACTAACCAAAGCAGATAGCTCGGCCGAAGCGATTGATGATGTACTCAAAGCATGCGGGTTGACTGGCTAACGCCATGACGGAGCTCAAACAAGATGTGATTGCGACCAACCGCAAGGCGCGCCACGACTACCATATTGAAGATAGTTTTGAAGCTGGCATTGTGCTGCAAGGCACGGAGGTTAAGGCGTTGCGCAATGGTAAGGCCAACATCAAAGACTCTTACGCAAGCGTCGATAAGGCCGAAGAGGTCTGGCTGATCAATGCCCATATCGAAGAATATAAGCAGGGCAACCGCTTTAATCATGAACCACGTCGCCCGCGAAAACTGCTGCTCAAGCGCAAAGAGATCAAAAAACTCATTGGCGCGACGCAAACCAAGGGCGTCACGCTCATTCCGCTGAAGCTCTACTTTAATCACAAAGGCATCGCAAAGGTGGAAATTGGCTTAGCCAGTGGTAAAAAGAAATATGAAAAGCGTGAGGCGATCAAAGAGCGCGACTGGAAGCGCGATCAGGCCCGCATATTAAAAGAGGGTAACTAGATGCAATTAGTCGAGATCACAGAAGAAAGTCATGATGTTTTGTTAGAGATCGCCTATGCGACCGAGCAAAACTTCACCGGCCAACCGGTCTATTCAGCCGCCAAATGCTATTTACACCCCGAGGCAGAAGCCATGCTGTCAACCGCGATCAAATTAGCCGAGGCAGTGGGCTATAAAATCAAAATCTTTGATGCGTTCCGCCCAAGTGAAGCACAATGGAAATTGTGGGAACACACCCCAGACCCGGACTTTCTGGCCGATCCACGCCGTGGTTCACCGCATTCTAAAGGGGTTGCCATCGATCTGACATTGTGTACGCGTGACGGTACCGAGCTAGAGATGGGCACGCCTTTTGACTCGTTCGAGCTAAAATCACATCATGGTAATCAGGAAATCACCTCCGAAGCACAAAAAAACCGTCATTTGCTGATGGGCATTATGACGACGGCGGGCTGGGATTTCTTCCGTAATGAATGGTGGCACTACCAGCTATTCAATAGCAAAAACTACGAAGTGCTAAGCGATGCCGATGCGGGCACGCAGATGATGGCTGCTTAATTAAGAAAAATCCAGAACCAGAAAAACAAAAAGGCAGAGCTAAGCCCTGCCTTTTTTTGTCCTGTCCCTTGCCAAGCGATGACGGTAGCAAGCTACCAGTCAGTCTACAAAGAGGGAGTAGAACCGGCTAGGAGGGGAGTGGCCCGAGGGCACACTCAGCTCTAGCCTATGAGCGCTCTACCGCCTAACACCTCAAGACTTCCATCCGTCGGTGATCGACGTCGCCAGTGACTTTCGAATCTGACACTGACTCTTTCGGCAAGTAGAACTCCGCGCGGCCTATTACGTAGGCTAGTCGGGGGCATTTAGCACGGGTCTTCAAACCTTAGCCAGACCGAGGTCTGACACAGGGCCGTCCCACCGGCCCGGAGTTGCCTTCCTGTGCGCTAGGCACTGTCCGTCAACTCATGTTTGTACTATGCAACGGACTGCCGATTTGGTCAAATGCCAGAAGAAAAACTGTGCATAAAGCCACCACCCCAATATAAAATCAAACAATTTTTTGGTAAATCTGAATAGTGGTTTAACAAAAAAACCAGATTGTGGCATTTTGGATTGGATTTTAGTTAAAATCCTAACGAATTCTGGGCAAATTGAAGCAATAATTAACCCCCAATTAAGCATTGAATGCTACTATTTACTGGTAACGGAGAAAGAGATGATTTCAGCGACGACTAATATAGCTCTATCTGGCATGTACGCTTCAACCAAGCGCCTGTCTAATAGTTCTAATAATATTGCTAATATTCATAGCACCACGTCGTTGGTGAAGGGCGAAAAGGTCAACGAGCCTTACAAGCCCAATGATGTCATTCAGTCCAGCCAAAGCTCGGGAGGTGTCCGAGCGGAAGAGCGTGTAAGAGCGAACCCAACGGTATCTTATTACCAGCCGGGTCATCCCTCAGCCGACGCGGAAGGTGTCGTGGACTATCCGAACGTGAATCTAGATGAGGAGCTCGTTAACACAGAAATCGCTACGTATGATTTCAAAGCGAATGCCAAGGTGATTAAAGCAGCAGACGAAATGACAGAAGATCTGCTCGATATTACCGCGTGATTAGGTGAGGTACGAAATATGGCAGTCACACACTGCCAACTGAGTTAACCGCTTTCTCTTTCTGATGTGTGGCCCGGCGAGTTCGCTTTCCGGGTCTTTTTTTTACTAGAATGTTTGTGCTCAGGCGCCGCAATGTGCTTTACGCGCTGGACGCGCTTTGTGTCACCGCGTTGGCATCTACAACGGTACGACTGTGCCGCGCCGACCGTTCGGCGTATAGCCCGCGCTAACGAAAAAATCTACGCGACAGCTTCGACCGCCATCACTTCGGGCACATAATGCTTCAGCATATTCTCAATGCCTTGCTTGAGTGTAATGGTAGAAGATGGACAGCCAGAACATGCGCCATGCAGCTCTAGGCGTACAATCCCTTTTTGGAAGGAATGAAAGATAATATCGCCGCCATCTTGCGCAACAGCAGGGCGTACGCGCGTCTCAATCAGCTCTTTGATTTCTGCAACGATTTTTTCTTCCTCTTCGGTGTATTCAATCGTCTCTTGTTCTTTTGTCGTACCTTCGCTCATCATGGGCAGGCCGGCGACATAATGATCCATAATCTTGGTCAGCAAACCGGGTTTCAGCGTCGACCAATCGGCATCTTCCGATTTGGTGATGGTAATGAAATCAGAGCCAAAAAACACGGCGCGAATATTCGGCGTTTCAAACAACGACTTCGCAAGCGGTGATGCCTCTGCTTCATCGGCATTAACAAAGAACGCGGTATCATCGCCCAACACCGACTCACCTGGAATAAACTTCAGGGTGTTCGGATTCGGCGTGTCTTCGGTTTGAATAAACATGTGTCTCTCTTGTATCCTAGTGATTTACTAGGGTATATAGAGCGTAGAGGCGAAAATGCAAGGAAATAGGGGATTAATCTTCTTCGATATCCATCGTGATTTCGTCAAGCTTTTTGAAAGTGCGAACGCGCATCATGCCGCCATAAAACGGCGTTGGCTTCTTACAATTCACAATCGCATCTTCATCCATTTCCGGCTTGCCGAATAGATAACCCTGACCAAATTTCACGCCCGCTTCCCATAGAAGCTTGGCGGCTTTTTCATCTTCAACCATTTCACCAATGGTGGTGACATTCAAATCGCGACATAGGCCAGACATGGCTTTCAGCATATGGCGGCCACGCTGGGTTTTCAGCGATTCCTTCACATAAGAACCATCGATCTTGATGAAATCTACCTGCAGATTACGCAGATAATCAAATGACGATTCACCCGCGCCAAAATCATCCAGACAGCAAAGGTTTCCGCCTTCGCGCATCTCTTGCAAAAATTCATTTGCCGCGACCAAATCATGAATTTTAGAGGATTCTGTCACCTCAAAAATCATCTGCTTACGGCGACGCTTGTTTTTAGCAATCAGATCGCGTAGCGCATCTTTAAACAATGTCGACTCAAGCGACCGACCAGATAAATTCACCGCTACCAACGGGTAGTTACCATTTTTCGACGTGCGGTCTAACACATCAAAGACGCGCTGACACAAGAGCAAATCGAAATCGCCAATAATACCTGCCTGTTCACCAAAGGTAATAAACTCAAACGGGTTGCTGAACTTGCTGCCTTCTTTCATGCGCACCAGCGCTTCATAATGGTGAATCAGGCCATTCTTCAAATCGACAATCGGCTGGAACGCAATGTTGAATTCTTCGTTAGAAACGGTCTGTTTGAACTGCGTCATCTTGCTGACGGTTTCATCCAGCATTTTCTCGTAAGAGCCTTTCAGGCTTTCAATACAGAATTCTTCGCCTTGGTTCTGGGCGAAGTCATTTAGCGTGTAAAGCAGCACATTGGCAGAATCTTGCGCGCTAAGCTCGCCAACTTCACCATCAACCGTCTCAGAGCGCACTTCTAATGTTTTGCCTTCAGGCGCGTATTTAGAGGTTAGGTTCATGATGTCATCAACCACTTTCGCGGTCTCTTTGGTGCCATCATGCACAAAGCTGTATGATCCTTCTTTGATCATACCTGCCGTATCACCATCTAGTGAGTTATCGCGCAGATAGTCAGAAATCTCATGGAGTAGCTGCTCGGCGGCCTCTTCATCCAGATCATCGAGCATGTCTTTCAGGTTGGGGAAGTCGAGCAGGGTAACCTGCACATCTTCGCCATTATCACGTGCTTCGCGGATTTTTTCATTTGCCGCTTCAACATAGCCTTCGGTATTGAGCAGGCCGGTATCATAATCGCGGTTAAAGAGCTGCGATGCCTGCACGCCACCACGAATAGTGCGTAGCGATAAATGCGTATGGCTACGAATGTTAGAAAGCCTAAAACCAGCCGCGAGCATTGGCATGTTATCGCCATGCACGGTCTTGATTTTCACCTCTACCTCTTCCATGCGATGTCTTTCCTGCAAACCATTCATGCAAGAAGTGAATTCTTCGACGTCGTCCTGGTGAATCAGTTGGGTGAAGGCGTTACCAATCAAATCTTTTTTGTCGCGACCCAAAATGCCTTTCAGCGCGCCATCGGCAAAGACAACCACGCCTTTTTCATCAAGTTCCAGCAGAATGTCTGCGGTCGCAAAGGCGAATGCAACGAAACGCTCACGATGAGCACGCAGCTCCTCGGAGTCCATATCCATCACATCATTATTGCCCTGTGCAGCAGTCGCAGTCATTTTTATCTTTGCTTTTGGCATGGCGATAGACGCCGTACCTCCCCTTTCGTTCACCATATTAGGAGCAATCACTTAGGAAAAGGTTAAAATGGAACAAATTGGTAAGTTTTTGTCTGGAATGGTTGCCTTTGTGAGAAAAATGCATACGTTATGGGCATTCTAATGCGTAATTAATAGAGGACCTCATGCAGGCAGCGGAAGTGCAAAACACCCAATCACTAGAAGAAATCATTGAAAATGCGTGGGAAAACCGCGCAGATATCAATTTGCAAACCCAAGGCGAGGTGCGCAACGCGGTCAATGCTGCGCTAGATGCTCTCGATTCGGGCAATTTACGCGTCGCAGAAAAGCGGGATGGCGAGTGGCAAGTCAACCAATGGGCAAAAAAAGCCGTATTGCTTTCTTTCCGCCTAAATGACATGGCGCCAATCTCTGGTGGTCCAGATGGCGCAAGCTGGTTCGATAAAGTCCCATCAAAATTCGATGGCTGGTCAGATGCAGATTTCCGCAAGGCCGGTTTCCGTGCGGTACCTAACTGTACGGTACGCCGTTCGGCTTACATTGCACCAAATGTCGTACTCATGCCGTCTTTCGTGAATTTGGGTGCCTACGTAGATGAAGGTTCCATGGTCGATACCTGGGCAACCGTGGGTAGCTGTGCACAGATCGGTAAGAACGTGCATATCTCTGGCGGTGCTGGTATTGGCGGCGTGCTAGAGCCATTGCAGGCTGGCCCTGTCATTATTGAAGATAATTGCTTTATCGGCGCACGAAGCGAAGTGGCCGAAGGCGTGATCGTAGAAGAGGGCGCCGTGCTTTCTATGGGCGTCTTCATTGGCGCTTCTACCAAAATCGTAGATCGTGAGACGGGCGAAATCTATCGTGGCCGTGTACCCGCCTATAGTGTGGTGGTGCCGGGGACGCTTCCTGCCTCTGATCCATCCAAGCCATCGCTTGCTTGTGCTGTGATCGTGAAAAAAGTCGATGAGCAAACCCGCTCTAAAACCGGTGTAAACGAACTACTGAGGTCTGTTGAGTAAACCATGGCATTAGATGTCGTTGAGTTTGCAAAGGATTTAATCCGCTGCCCATCTATCACGCCAGTGGATGCGGGTGTATTCGATGTGCTGCAAAAAGCACTCGAAGAGCTGGGCTTTACCGTGACCCGCAAAGTCTCATCCGCAGAAGGCTATGAGCCGGTTGAAAATCTCTATGCACGACTAGGCACGCAATCGCCGAATATCTGTTTTGCAGGCCATACGGATGTGGTGCCAGTGGGTGATGAAAGTAAATGGAAGCACCCGCCATTCGAGCCGACTGTTGAAGGCGGTAAATTGTATGGACGCGGTGCAGAAGATATGAAAGGCGCCATCGCCAGCTTTGTCGGAGCCGTCTCGCGCATGAAAGAGCGCGGTGAAATCAAAGGCTCTATCAGCCTGCTGATTACCGGTGATGAAGAAGGCATAGCCATTAACGGCACACGTAAAGCGCTCGTATGGCTAACCGATATGGGCGAGAAAATTGATGCCTGTATCGTCGGAGAGCCAACCAACCCAACCTATATTGGCGAGATGGTCAAGATTGGCCGTCGTGGTAGCTTGCTGTGCGATTTGCATATTGAAGGCAAGCAGGGCCATGTTGCCTATCCTGATTTGGCGGACAACCCAAACACGCGCTTGGTTAATATGCTTCACGCACTTAAATCAGAGCCAATTGACCAAGGCAACAAAGCCTTCCCGCCATCGAATCTAGAGATTACGAGTATCGATGTTGGCAATAATGTCGATAACATGATTCCCGGCCACGCCCGCGCGAAATTCAATATCCGTTTCAATAATGAATTTACCGGCGAAACCATGCAGAAATGGGTGCGCCAAAAACTCGAAACGGTTGAAGGCACCTATCATTTAGATGCGCGTGTAAGTGGCGAGTCGTTTCTGACCAATCACGAAGATTTGATTCGCAACATGATTGAGGCGATCAAGCAAGTGACTGGGCATACACCAAAGCTATCGACAACAGGCGGCACATCTGATGCGCGCTTTATCAAAGATTACGCCCCTGTGATTGAATTCGGCACCACGGGCTTTACCCCGCACATGGTCAATGAATGTGTCGAAGTCGAAGCATTAGAACAGCTCTCGAAAGTCTATGAGCAATTCTTAACGTTAATGCTCGGCATGGATGTGAGCGCTGAAGATAGCAAGCCAGCTGAAGCTGCTAAAGCGGCTGCACCTGCAGAGCCAGCACAAGCACCTCAGCCAGTAGAGAAAACCGCTACACCAACTGAGGTGGCGGAAGCCGAAGTGAAAACCGAAGAAGCGCAGCCTGCGCAACCTGAGCCAGCACAGCCTGCACCTTCAGCACCATCAACCGAGACGCCTGCTAAAAAGCCAGAAGAACTGCAAGCAACCGAGCTTGGTGGCAAATCAGATAGCACCGCTGCGCCGACTGAATTGGCGGGCAAAGGTGCAGAAGAGCAAAGCGATACGGTTCTAAAAGGCAAAGCCGAGCAAGAAATGCAGGCAACTGAGCTAGGTGGTAAAGCTGCCGATGAAAACCTTTAGGCGACAGAGCTTGGTGGTAAGGGCGAGGAAGAAAACCTGCAAGATACTGAGCTAGGTGGCAAAAGAGAGCAGAGCCTTCAGGACACCGAATTAGGTGGCAAGAAATCTCAAGAGAACCTTCAGGCAACGGAACTTGGCGGTAAGGGCCAGGAAGAAAATCTGCAAGATACCGAGCTCGCGGGTAAAACCGGTGAGCAGCCCGATATGGAAGATACCGAGCTGGCCGGTAAATCAGGTGAGAACCCAGATATGGAAGATACCGAGCTGGCAGGCAAGTCAGAGAAAGAAGCCAGCACAACATCACAAGAAATGTATCAGGGTAAAAAGAAGGAATATGAAGCCACCGAAATCGCAGCACGTGAGAAGAAAAAAGAATTACATATCGATGAGAGCAACGAAGAAACCTTCCGTGCGATGATCAAGGCAGCCTATCCATCCTTGTCGCTGCTATTCCTTCGTAAATGCTTGTTTGCGCGTATCGTCGAGCTGCATGGCCGTACCATGCGTGATGATAAGACCATTAAAGAGATCGACATGAAAATCGGTAATACTCGACAAAAAATGGTCGCAAAAATTGCGTTCGTTGGTGCAAACGAAGCCGCTGAATTCGTCAAGAAAGAGATGGATAAATTGCATGACGAGCAAAAACAAAAAGCTGATGGGATGAAGGGTGATCCGGCCGTTATCCGCGATAAGCTGGAAGTATTGCCACCCGAATGGAAGGGCTAATCTAGCTCCGCCTCATCATAGATAATACGCATTAAGGTTAATCCACTCGCAGGTGCGGTTGGGCCACCCGCCTTGCGATCTTTCGCGTGCAATGCTTTCTCTACATCCGCTAACGTCCAACGTTCTGCACCCACGCGCTCGATGGTGCCGACCATATTACGCACCTGATGATGCAAAAAAGATCGTGCTGCGGCTTCAATGATAATCTCATCACCCTCGCGTCTCACATCCAAACGATCCAGCGTTTTCTCTGGTGATTTCGCCTGACACGCACTCGCGCGGAAGCTTGAGAAATCATGATGTCCGACCAATATTTGCGCGGCCTCATGCATCGCATCCGCATCTAAATCATAGGCAACATGCCATGCGCGGTTATTCTCAATGGCAAGCGGCGGCCTGCGATTGATAATACGGTAGCGATAGCGGCGCCCAATTGCCGAAAAGCGCGCATGAAATTCATCGCTCACCTCTTCTGCATGCAAGATCACGATCGGCTCATCTTTCAAATGAAAGTTTAGTGCTTCACTCAGTCGAAACGCATCCGTGTCTTTGGCTAAATCCACATGCGCAACTTGCGCAGCGGCATGCACTCCCTTATCGGTTCGCCCCGCGCAGGCTATCGTCACTTCCTCTTGGCAGAACTTGAAAATGGCGCGCTCAATATGCTCTTGTACGCTGGGCACATCATCTTGGCGGCCCCAGCCATAATACGGCGTGCCATCATATTCAATGGTGAGTTTGTAACGCGTGCTCATCCAAGCTTCGTCCCTGCGGCGCACGGATAGCCGCGTAGATATTCATCAGCCATCATGCGGCGTTTACCTGCACGCTGTAATTCAGTAATGCGTAACGCGCCATCACCACAGGCAACCAGTAGCGTGTCATCTAGCGCAACACCTGCATCACCTGATGCATTTTCTTTTTCAGCGGTAAAGATTTTGATGCGTTCACCATCCAGCATGCTCAGCGCTGCCGGGTAAGGGTTCATCCCGCGGATGTGATTGTAAATAGCATCTGCAGACGCCGACCAATCGATCATCGCTTCATCTTTGGAAATTTTATGCGCGTAGGTAGCGCCATCTTCGCTTTGCGGTGTAGGCGACAGATCGGGGATTTGTCCAAGCACCTCTAACACGCCATGCGCGCCTAATGCAGCCATCTGATCATGCAGCTCGCCTGCTGTCATATCAGCTAGCACATCAACCTCTTGGCGCCATAATACATCGCCCGTATCCAGCCCTTCATCCATCTGCATAATGCACATGGCCGTGCTGGTATCGCCTGCCAGAATGGTGCGCTGAATAGGGGCGGCACCGCGCCATCTAGGCAGCGCCGAGGGATGCACATTGATACAGCCAAACGGATAGGCCTCTAGAATCGGCTTGGGCAGTAACAAGCCGTAAGCAACGACAATAGCGGCGACTGCATCATGCGAACGGAATGTCTCTTGCGACTCTTCAGTTTTCAGGCTGGTGGGAGTGTGAACTGGAATATCATGCTCTAGCGCAAGCGCATGCACAGCCGTTGGCTGCTCTTTATGACCACGACCGGCAGGGCGCGGCGGTTGGCTATAGACGGCAACTACCTCATGCTCATCAGATGCTATCAGCGCTTTAAGGGTGGGAATGGCAAAGTCTGGCGCTCCCATAAATACCAGCTTCACGGCGCACTCCTATTGACTCGCAGAATTGCCGCAATGATTGGCAATACTAACAAAGCGCGCATCGGTGCGCGGGTCTTCCAGTTCAGAAATTTCGACAAACTCATCAAAGTGAATATTCTTCTGGAAGTTCTTTAGCATGCAGGTGCATGGTGGCAGCATTTCTTTATGGAATCCAACACAGGCTTTCATGAAGGATACGCGTACATCACGCGGGTAGGGGGCTCCCGGCTTCTTCTCTTCCTCAACAGTCTCCGCTGGGGCTGCTTCTTCGACTTTCTCGGCCTCTGCTTCTGGCTTGGGTGCGTTCGGCGCATCGGCACTGGTCAGCGCCATGGCTGCGGCGGCCATCACAATTAGGGTGATAAAGGTAATGAGAAAACGCATTAGCTGGTGCTCACCGGTTGAGATTCAACAGAGATCGTGCCCAGCTTCTTCGCTTTCTTGAGCTTGCGAATAATCATCTCGCGCTTCAGCTTAGAGATATGATCAACAAAGACCACGCCGTTAATATGGTCAATCTCATGCTGAATACAGGTGGCAAGCAAACCATTTGCCTTCAGGCGTTTCTCTTCACTATGACGATTGAGGTATTTTACCTCGATATCAGCAGGGCGCTCCACTTCTGAATATTGATCAGGGAAAGACAAACACCCCTCATTGTAAGAAGACAGATCATCGGACTCCTCAACAATTTCAGGGTTGATCAGAATAATCGGATTACCTTTTTGCTCGTCTTTTTCGTCGCCTTCATAACGAGACGAGCCCCATTCCACATCGACAACAATCACGCGCTTATGCACGCCAACCTGAACAGCCGCCAACCCAATGCCCTGATTGGCATACATGGTCTCTAGCATATCGTCGCACAGCTTCTTGACCTCGTCGGTAATCTCATCGACGGGCTTAGACGGGGTATTCAGGCGCTCATCCGGCGCGATAACTAACGGTAAAACTGCCATAAGCCCTTACTAGCACGCCGCTTTCAGACGCGCAAGGCTCTCATCTTTACCCAGAATCTCCATCACCTCGAACATGCTAGGCGATGCGGTGCTGCCGGTAATGGCGACGCGAATTGGCGCCATCAGCTTGCCAATTTTGGTCTCGCGCTGCTCAGCCCATTCTTTGGCAAACGGAAACAGCGCTTCATGGTTCCATTCTTCAAAACCATTCAGCTCTTCTAAGAAATCACGCATCAGGCTTTTGCCATCATCTAATTGCTTGGCGGCTTTTTCATCTTGTGGTGCATTTGGGCGTTGGAAGAAGAACAAAGACGCCTCAACAATTTCTGGCAGTAATTTGGCGCGCTCTTTTAAGCTTGGAAGCGCCTTAGCAAAAATAGCACGCTGCTCATCAGAGGCTTCACCGCCCAATTTTGCATCTAGCATCGGCATGCAAAGGCCGAGCAGATATGCATCCTCTGCCTCGCGGATATATTGGCCATTCATGTTATTCAGCTTATCAAAATCAAAGCGTGCAGCGGCTTTGTTGATACCATCCAGATCAAACCATTCAATGGCTTGCTCGGTGCTGATAATCTCATCATCCCCATGACTCCAGCCGAGCTTAAGCAGGTAATTACGAATCGCCTCGGGCAGATAGCCCATATCACGGTAAGCTTCAACCCCCAGCGCGCCATGACGTTTCGATAGTTTCGCGCCATCTGCACCGTGAATCAGCGGAATATGCGCAAAGACTGGCAGTTCCCAACCCAGCGCCTGAAAGATAACCGCTTGGCGTGCGGCATTACTTAAATGGTCATCACCACGAATAATATGGGTGACGCCCATATCATGATCATCCACTACAACGGCTAGCATATAGGTCGGTGTACCGTCTGAACGCAGAATAATCAGATCATCAAGCTGATCGTAGGCAAAGCTCACATCGCCTTGCACCGCGTCTTTAATCACCAAATCACCTTCGGTCGGCGCTTTAATGCGCACAGCATATTCTTGCGTGTCCGGAATAACGGATGTATCGCGCTCACGCCACGGTGAGCGAATCACACGGCCTTCCTTGCGCGCTTGCTCACGCATCTCAGTGACTTCTTCAGGGGTGCAATAGCATTTATAGGCATGGCCGCTATCGAGTAGCTGCTGAGCAATTTCTTGGTGGCGCGCAATACGCTCAGATTGAAATACAATCTCATCATCACAATTCAGCCCCAGCCAATCCATACCCTCTAAAATCGCTTGCTTGGCCTCTTGGGTAGAGCGCGCTTGGTCGGTATCTTCCACGCGCAGCAAGAATTTGCCGCCGCAATGTTTGGCATATAGCCAGTTGAATAATGCGGTGCGTGCGCCACCAATATGCAAAAAGCCAGTTGGAGAAGGAGCAAAGCGTGTGATAGTCGTCATATGTGTGCCTGAGCTAATCGGGTGAATAATCTGGAAAGAACATAGTAAGTGACACGTAAATTGCCATCGAAAATTGCGCTTGAGCTAGCAGAATACTGGCAGATGACCCCGCATCGCCATTTCTTGTGGCTGCCTATTGTGTTGGGACTGGGCATGGCAGCGTATTTTTCTCTGCCGACCGAACCGGCATGGGGCTATTGCCTGGGGCTATTCATGATTCCTGCAGGTTGGCATCTATCGCAGCGTCGTTGGCCGCAATATCACTGGCTCTTTATGGCACTAACCATCATGAGTATTGGCTTTGTCTGGGCAAAAATCAGTACCGAGCGAGTGCATCAGACCATCTTGGCTAAAGACACAGGCATTCGTGATCTGACTGGCCGATTGGTTGAAATCAATGATGTTGAAGGCGGCTATCGGCTGCTACTCGATCAGGTCAGTGTCGAGAAATTACCCAAGGACAAAACGCCTAGCCAAGTCAGAATTAAACTGAGAGGCAAGGCGCTAGATGCCATTACCGGCGATTATATCTCGGTGCGCGCGGGGCTTTTGCCTCCTAGCGGACCGGTCATGCCGGGCGGCTTCGATTTCGCGCGTTATTTCTATTTTCAAGGTATCGGCGCAGTGGGCTATGCCTTGCCACCAGTCACCGTGCTGGAATCGAAGGGAGTGTCAGGGGTGCACGCTTCTCTCACCAAAGCACGCCAACGTTTATCCGCTCATATACGTGCCGATATGTCTGAAGATGCCGGAGGGATAGCCGCCGCACTCATGACCGGAGATCGCGCAGTCGTCACCAAACACGCCGCCGAAGTGATGCGTGCGGCGAACTTATCGCATGTACTCGCCATTTCAGGCATGCATATGGCGATAATCTGTGGCCTCACCTATATGGCGATCAGGCGATTATTAGTATTGCTGCCATTTACCCGCTATCTCACCCATACAAAAAAAATCGCGGCATTGGCGGCGCTATCCATCGGTGCATGCTACCTGCTTATCGCAGGTATTCCGCTTTCTGCCGCACGGGCTTATGTCATGGTCGCTGTATTGCTTGGGGCCGTGCTGCTAGACCGCGAGGCATCGCCCATGCGCTCACTCGCTTGGGCCGCGTTACTGCTACTGCTCTATGACCCGTCAAATTTGCTAGAACCGGGCTTCCAGCTATCCTTTGCCGCAACCATGGCGTTGATTGCCTTTTATGAGGCAACCCGTAATCAGTGGTTGGCTCAGGCAGATGCACCGCCGTGGAAACGTCCGCTGATTTACTTGGCGGGTATCTTGCTCACCACGTTAGTTGCTGAATTCGCGACCGCACCGCTGGTGCTCTACCATTTCAACACGCTATCCATCTACGGCATGCTAGCAAACTTGTTGGTCATGCCGATTGTTAGCTTTGTCATCATGCCATCCATCATCTTTGCGTATCTGTGCATGCCACTCGCGCTCGATGCATGGGCGCTTATCATTTGCGAATGGGGTATAGACCAGATGCTATTCATTGCCGAGACGGTCACGGCGCTTCCTCATTCAGAAATCTACCTGCCATCCATGCCGGCGCTCGGATTTGCCTTCGTGCTAGCCGGTGGGTGCTGGCTGTGCATCTGGCAAGGACGGTTGCGATGGATAGGTTTGGGCGTGATTCTACTCGCACAGCTAAGCTATCTATGGATTTCGCATCCTGATTTGTTCATCAGTGCGGACGGCAAACAAATCGCTACGCGCATCAATGGCGAGTTGGTGATGGTGAAGGGCAGGCGCACCGCCTTCACCGCGAATCAATGGACCGAAGGTTCAGGCTATCAGCAAATAGAATACCTACCCAAAGACGATGTCTCCTCCTATCGCTGCGATGCATTGGGCTGTGTACTTACACTAAAAGGCAAAATCATCGCCTTCCCAAGCTACCGTGAAGCATTGAGCAAAGATTGCAGCCGAGCAGATATGATCATTGCGGCCTTTAATATTCGTAAACCTCCCTGCCGCAAAAAGGTGCAATGGATAGGCCGCAAACAGCTAACCCATTCTGGCAGCCGATGGTTCTGGATAGATGAGACGTTTAAAAGTAGCTCTAGCGCTCAAGCACAGGGGGTGCGCCCGTGGCGGGCTTATCCGAACTAAACGGGTCAGCATTCTCTAATGCCGCCGCAGGTTCTTTTAAAATAGGCAAAGGCGTGACCTTAAAGCCCTTATCCTCAAGCAATGCCAAAACACCATTATCGCCCGGCAAATGAAGCGCACCAACGGCAATCAACGCCTTGGCGTTTTTCATTTCCTTCAGCGCTTCGTTAAGCATGTGCTTATTACGCTTGCCAATAACGCGAGCTTTTAAATATTTCGCAAGCTTCGGCTTGGTTTTCGCCATGTCAGCAAAGACGCGCTCACTAAGCGCTAACATGCCGTCAATATCCTCATCGAGATATAGCGTCTTAATCTCGTCATTCATGCTCGACATGGTGTTCATCTGATCGAGGGTGATGGTCAAAAACGCAATCTGATCTTCCATGCTCATCTCATTAAAGATCGACATTTGCTGCTCTACGCTTTCTAAGCCTTTAATCTGCTTTTGAAGCTTGCGCGCGGCAATGCGGATTTTCTCATCTAGCACGACACCATTTGCTTCAGGCTTGGGATATTGCGCAAGTACGGCCAATGCCCACGGCTTGTAACGGTCAAACTCATTCAGGCTAATATCTAATACCGGGCGAATCAGCCGTTCAGCACGGCGGAATAATTCTTTGCTGAGCAGCTCATGCAATCCCGCTACTTCGGGTGATAAAGTCAAAAGCTGCAAGGCTTTGCGTTGGGAGGCAGGCGTTGCATTGATCTCTAGTAACAACGTATCAACTTTATTCAGCGCTCCTGCGGCTTGAACAAACATAGGTTTCAGTGCGGGAGAATCAGAATGAAACGTGCCAAACACATAGGCGGTTTGGTAATCTTTATGCTCTGCACGGTAAAGCAATGCCTTAGGGTAAGGCGACGCCGCCATCGCCAATGGATCGCAGAATAAAAACGCAGCTAACAGTATAAAAAATGCGCTACGCAACCTCATCCAGACCTTCCAGCGAATTGAGCGAATTAGAGAGAAATTCGCGGCGATAGACGACAAATACGACCAATGCGGTAGCAGCCATCAAGATAATCGGATTCAAAAACCACGTAATGGCAGCCATACCAAAATAATAAGAACGCAAGCCGGTGTTAAAATGCGAGGCTGCATTGGTTAGCAGATTGCCCGCCTTATCAGCATAATCTTCGTAACTGTTTTTCTCATCCGCATAAGGGGCAGCACCCACCAGTACGCAGCTGTAATTATACTGACGAAGTGACCAGGTGAATTTGAAGAATGCATAGACAAAGATCACCATCAGATTAAACAGCTTCAATTCCCACACAAAGGTTGTGGTTGGAACGACATATGGCAGATCGCGCACCGCATCGATGACCGAATCCCGGTAACCGATTAGAGTAATCAGACCCGCTAAGATGAAGATGCTGGTATTCGCAAAGAAAGAAATCGAGCGAAGCAAATTACCCATAAGGCTCGCGTCAGCAATACGGTTTTCACGCTTGAGTAATTCACGCATCCAGCGCTTGCGCATATTGTTCATGACCACCATCAGGTTTGGGCGAGAATGATAATGATAGTCGGCGTAACGCGCATAACCAGCCCACGCAAAATAGAAGAACAGGAAGGCAATTGCGTCTAAATGACGAATCGGCACGCCAAAAAGCGTTGAAGAGAAATAAACATCTATTGCCTGTGCTTCCATGAGTTATGCGATCCCTAAAAGTTCTTTAGTAGCCATGGTGATATTGTCCTGCACCATTAATGATTCCCCGACCAAAAAGCAATTAAAACCAGCTTGTTTCATGCGCTTAATGTCTTGATTGGTTTTAATGCCGCTTTCACACACGGCAATGCAATCTTGCGGCACGCCATAAATCAGCGATTCGGCGACCGACAAATCAACACGCATATTCTTCAAATTGCGGTTATTGATACCGATCATTTGTGGCTCTAAATGCGTGCGCACGCGCTCCATTTCCTCCAAATCATGCACTTCAATGAGCACATCAATATGTAATTCTTTTGCCGCCGCAGCCAATTCCTTTGCCTGTTCGTCGCTTAACGCGGCCATAATCAGCAAAATACAATCAGCGCCCAATGCGCGGCTCTCTACTATTTGATACGGATCAAGCATGAAATCCTTTCGCAAAACCGGAATTTTTATGCCTGCGCGTGCATGGGTTAAGTGGAATGGGTGGCCTTGAAAGTAAGGCTCATCGGTCAAAATAGACACGCACGTCGCCCCGCCTGTCTCATAATATTCAGCAATGACGAGTGGGTCGAAATTTTTGCCCTTAAAAATCACGCCTTTACTAGGCGATGCTTTCTTTACTTCGGCAATCAGTGCGGTTTTGCCATTTTCAATCGCGACACGGATGGCATCATAAAAGCCGCGTGGTGGCGAGACTTTTTCGAAGCGTGCCAGAAGCTCTCCTTCGCTGGTTTTCGCCTTACATTCGGCGACATATTCACGTTTATCGCGGCAGATATCTGCGAGCACGGTGTTCGTCATGATTGGCTAGCCTCCACTAGAGCATTCAACGTTTCTTTTGCACGGCCCGAATCGATGGCCTCGGTTGTGAGTGCTGCCGCCGATTCCGGGTCATCAGCGCATTCTGCCATAATCAGCGCGGCGCTTGCATTCATAATCACGGCATCACGATACGCATTTTTGGCGCCATCAAACAGCTCATGCATGGCATGGGCATTATGAGCAGCATCGCCACCTAGCAAATCATCTGGCTGCCAGCTTCGCAGCGTAAACATCTCAGGCACGACGGGATAATTCTTCACCGCACCGTCGGTTAACTCAGAAATATAAGACTTACCACACACCGAAAGCTCATCCATCCCATCTTCAGATGAGACAACCAGCGCAGCTTCACTGCCTAACGCTTTCAAAACCAGCGCTAAAGTTTCCGTTAGGTTTTCATCATAGACGCCTACCATCTGGCGCTTCACCGATGCCGGGTTGCAAAGAGGGCCAAGCAAATTAAAGATCGTGCGCGTGCCCATTTCTTGGCGAGCAGGGGCGACATGTTTCATGGCGGGGTGAAATTGCGGGGCCATCAGGAAGCAAATATTGGCGTTCTCTAGGCAGCGCTTGAGCGCATCTTCCGATGCCGTTACATTCACGCCCAATTCGCTCAATACATCAGATGAGCCACTCTTAGACGAAACCGAACGGTTACCATGCTTAGCAACAGGAATGCCGCAGGCTGCGACCACAATTGCCACGGCTGTCGAGATATTATAGGTGCCCTTGGCATCGCCGCCAGTACCGCAGACATCAATTGCATTGGCAGGGGCAGCAAATGGCTTCATATGTTGGCGGAGGACACGGGCCGCAGAGACAATCTCGCTCACCGATTCGCCCTTATCACGCAGTGCGCTTAAAAAGGCGACAATCTCGCTCTGCTCGCATGTGCCAGAGACGAGCAAATTGAAGGCACTTTCGGCTTGGGCTTCACCCAAATCCGCGCCACTTTTAATGACAGAGATATATTCAATAAGACTCATGCGGTGCTTATAGCAGATTTAGGAAGTTTTTCAAAAGCGCATGTCCATGCTCTGAAGCAATTGACTCAGGATGGAATTGTACGCCATGCAGCGCATGCTCTTTATGCTGAATCCCCATGATAATGCCATCATCCGTTTCAGCAGTAATCTCAAAACAATCGGGCAGGCTTTCGCGTTTTACAATCAATGAGTGATATCGCGTAACACAGAAGGGCGAAGGAATATCGGCAAACACGCCCGTGCCGTTATGGGTGATATCACTGGTCTTGCCATGCATCGGGTAGGGCGCGCGAATCACATTGCCGCCAAAGGCTTGCGCAATGCTCTGATGCCCAAGGCACACACCAAGCACAGGCACATGACCCGCGGCAGCCTTGACCAAATCGAGGCATATACCCGCCTCATTCGGTGATGCCGGGCCAGGCGAAATCACAATGCCGTCCACTTTCTGAGAGACCGCATCATTAGCCGAAATCGCATCATTGCGGATCACATTCACTTCCGCACCTAGCTCGCCTAAATAATGCAGCAGATTATAGGTAAAGCTATCGTAATTATCGATCAGAAGCAGCTTGCTCATGAGGAGTATCCTTCTGCTTCTTCTGCCGCGCGCATGATGGCCTGCGCCTTATTCACCGATTCAGCATATTCAGCTGCCGGGTCGGAATCAGCGACCACGCCACCACCTGCTTGGGCGTATAGCATGCCATCTTTAATGAGTGCCGTGCGCAGATTGATACAGACATCGAGTGAGCCATTCGCCGAGATATAGCCCGTGCCACCAGCGTAAAAACCACGACGGGTATTTTCTAGCTCATCAATAATTTCCATCGCGCGAATCTTGGGTGCGCCACTGACTGTACCGGCAGGGAAGCCAGCAATCAGCGCGTCAATCGCGTCATATTTTTCATCCAGCTCGCCTTGCACATTCGAGACGATATGCATCACGTGGCTGTAATGCTCAATCACCATTTCTTCCGTCACTTCCACCGTGCCAACTTTGGCGACACGACCGACATCATTACGCCCTAAATCGAGTAGCATTTGGTGCTCGGCCACTTCCTTCGGATCACCAAGTAAATCTTCTTCGAGTGCACGGTCTTCTTCGGCGGTCTTGCCGCGTTTGCGCGTGCCTGCAATGGGGCGAATGGTAATCTGACCATCACGCACACGCACCAGAATCTCTGGGCTAGAGCCAACCAGCGTGAAGGAGCCAAAATCAAGATAGAACAGAAACGGCGACGGGTTCATCCGACGCAAGGAACGATACAGCGAGAAAGGCGGCAGCGTGAACGGCGTCGAGAATCGTTGCGATGGCACGACCTGAAAAATATCGCCCGCCAAGATATACTCTTTCGCTCGCTCCACCATCTTGTGGTATTCCGCTTCGGATACGTTCGACTCAAAAGCGAGCGGCGTCTTCTCATACACCTGATGATAAAAACGTTGATCAAGCGGACCACGAAGACGTGAGGCAATCTCACTCAAACGCTTGGTCGCTTGGCTGTAATCCGTGTTTGAATCGGGCCATACGGGCGCAATCAAATAGACCACACCATCAACCGAATCAAAGATCAGCACCACCGTTGGGCGAATGAAACAGCTATCCGGTAAGCCGAGCGCATCTGCGTTTGAATCGGGCAGGCGCTCCATCAGCTTGACCATGTCATACGCCATAAATCCAATAAGGCCCGCCGCCATAGGTGGCAGCGTATCGGGAATCTCCATCTCGATACTGCGCGCAAGTTTTTTCAGCGACGAAATCGAATCATCATAAGTCGGCTCAAAGCTATCTTCAGAGAATGGCGGGGTTTTGCTGATCTCGGCATTATTGCCACGGCAACGCCACATCTGATCAGGTTCCAGCCCGATAATAGAGTATCGTCCTCGCGACTCACCACCCTCAACAGACTCCAGTAAGAAAGCGGGTTTGCCTTCTTGCTTTAATTTGAGCATCGCACTGACAGGGGTTTCAAGATCATTCACAAGCTTGGTATAAACCAACTGAGGCTTACCACCGCTGATGGCTTGATCAAACGCGTCTTGGGTGGGATGAAACTGCATTGCCGCCATTACTCAATGGTTTCAAATAGCTTTTCTTGCATAATCTCTACCTCGTATTTATCGCGTAGGTAGGTCAAGAACATGATCATCATTTCATCCGGCAGAGCGCTTGTCAGCTCTTCACGAATGCGGTTGATACGCTTCTCATTCGCACGTTTTGCTGGATGAATCTTATCGAGAATACCAATCACATATTCACCACTTGGAAGTGGATACGCATTGGTCGATTCACCGGGCTGCAAGGTAAATAGCTCAAGTGTGAAGCCAGAGGTCAGAATCTTATCACGCAGTTTCGATGAGTTGTTCACCGTCTCATGATGGCGTTTGATGCGGCCAGAATTGATAGTACGCAAACCGGCATCGCGAATTGCCGCAGATTTATTCTCAGCATCGCGCAATGAGTCTGCGGTTTCGCTTGCCAAATCACGAAGCTTCACATTGATTTCCTGCGCCTTGTATGCCGCCAGAATATCTTTGCGCACTTCGCTGAGTGGTTTTAACTGAGACTCGGTAATGGCCACGACCTGTACGATATAATAATCATTGCTCTCACTCACCTGAAGGTTAGAGCTTTCATTAGCATCCAGACCAAAACCAGTGTTCAACACATCTTGCTGAAGCGGCGACACTTCTTGGCGTTTGCCATTTGGTTTGATGCCTTCAAACGAAACAGGGCCAAGGCCATTTAGTTTAATAGCGCTCAAGCCATTTGCTTCCAGTGCTTGCGCTAAATCCATACCCGATGCGAGTGCATCTTCAATACGGTAGCCTAACTGCGTAATCTCGGTTTCAATCGTCTCTGCGCGATAATCAGCCTGCAAACTCTTCTTCACCTCGGCAAAGCTTTGCTGATAAGCGGGTTTAATGTGAGACACAGTATAAATATGCCAGCCAAAGCTGCTCTCAATCGGCGCTGAGAATGCATCTTTTTCTAACGAAAATACTGGCTCTGCCGCTTCATCAAGCAACTCGTCTTGAGTGACGGTGCCTAGCTTGATCGTGTCTTTATTCAAGACATTATCTTGCTTGGCGATCACAGAGAATCGCTTACCATTGCTTAATGCTTCATAGGCTTCTTGTGCTTGCTCTGCATCAGCGAACAGCAATTGGCTAACCGTACGTTTCTCGGGCAGCACATACGCTTCTTTGCGTTCTTCATACATGGTTTTCAGCACGTCTTCAGTCGGCGAAAGCTTCAACGCTTTCCAGATCGAATCAGCATCAAAGCTCACATAATTCAGCGTGCGGAATTCAGGGTTCATATATTCCTGAGCGCGCGACTCGTAGAAAATCTGCAATGCGGTATCATCTGGCGTCTTCGGTGCTTCGATATCTTTATCTGTCATCAGCACCAAGCGTGCTTCACGCTCTTCATCGCGAATCTTTTGGTACATAGCGACCATTTCATCAGACGGGGCAATGCCTAGCTGCAACAGATCGTGGAATAGCGAGCGCGTCATCTCCTCACGCAATTTCGCAAGGTATGAATGCTCGGTATGACCATTCTGGCGAAGTGTCATGGTAAATAGATCAGCATCAAAGCTGCCATCCGGTTTTTGGAACATCGGATTGCGTGCGGTAATGCGCGCTAAAATATCTTCGGTAAAGCGCAGGCCATATTTGCGGGCTTCCAGCTGAAGCAGCTTGTCATTAATAATGGTGTTGAGCACTTCAAGCTTAAAGAACGGATCACCAATCGCCTCAGGCGTAATCTGCTCATAATTACGTTGCAGTAAATCAATCAGCGCATCCAGCTCGCCTGTGGTTACCGTTTCACCTTCAATAGAGGCAATTACCTGATCGCCACCGCCACGGAAGATGTCACCAATCCCCCACACAGCAAAGCTGAGCACCAGCAAACCTAAAAGCAGCTTGGCAAAGAAGCCACCCGCTATATTTCTAAAAACAGCAAGCATGCGGGCAGATGTACAGCAGTCAGCACAAAAGTCAAAGGGCATTCAGCACTTGTCCAAAGTTTAAGTCATGCTATGAATTGGGCTATGTCATCTACTCGATACGTGATTGCTAATTTCAAAATGAACGCGCCAGCCCTGCCTGCATGGATGCAGGCGGTGAGTTTTGCCTTGCTTGATGAAGCGGTTGAGGTGGTCGTATGCCCGCCTTATACACAGCTTGCAGCGGCTCAAATGGTCTCGCAAGGCGTGGATATCTCGATTGGTGCGCAAGATTGTCACCACGAAGCAACTGGTGCTTATACGGGCAGTATCTCTGCCGATATGATTAAACGTGCCGGATGCTCTTATGTGCTTGTTGGGCACTCCGAGCGCCGTCAAGAATGGAGCGAAAGCAACGAGCTAGTCTGGAAAAAGGCCGTTGCCGCGGTTGAGCAGGGCATCACACCGGTTGTCTGCGTGGGTGAAAGCAATGCCGAGCACGAGGCCGGTAAGACGTTAGACGTGATTTCTAAGCAGCTTGAAGGAGCAAACGCACTTAATAGTGACGATTATTTAGTCGCTTACGAGCCAATTTGGGCCATAGGCACAGGCAAAACGCCAAATGCGGATGATATAGCGCGAACACATGCCGCCATTAAAAAACAGCTTGAGCCAAGCGTGCCTGTCCTGTATGGAGGCTCTGTCAAACCCGCTAACGCTTCGGAAATCTTTGAGATTGTCTCGGTCGACGGTGTGTTGGTAGGCGGCGCAAGTCTAGACGGTGAAAGCTTCGGCCAGATCATCGTTGCAGCTGGAAAATAAAGGATAAAACGGTATGGAAGCCATTTTCTTAGTCATTCATGTATTCATCGCGGTTGCACTGATTGGTGTTGTACTGATTCAGCGCAGTGAAACCGATGGCTTCGGACTAGGAAGCGGCAGTGGCGCCAATATTTTATCTGGCCGCCAAAGCGCCAACTTACTCACCCGTGCAACGGCTATCCTAGCGACACTTTTCATCCTGAATAGCCTGTTTTTAGGTGTGCTTTCAGCCAATAAATCGCAGATTTCTTTGGCAGATCGCATTGAAGCCGTGAGCGAGACCGACTCTGTCACCCCAGCGAAAATGCCGGTAGAAGAAGAGCCTGTCGTAGCGCCAGCAGATGGCGAAAACGCGACCCCGCAAGTACCGGTTGCTGAGTAGGTAAGTCACACTTCCTATCAATTTATTCTGTGGAACATGCATTTTCCTTTGCATACAAGGGAGCATCCATGTAATACAACACTCCCATGACGCGATTTATTTTCATTACTGGCGGCGTGGTTTCTTCACTAGGTAAAGGACTATCCTCCGCATCACTCGGTGCGCTGTTACAAGCGCGTGGTTTTAAAGTCCGCTTACGCAAGCTGGACCCGTATCTCAATGTCGATCCCGGCACCATGAATCCGAATCAGCACGGCGAGGTGTTTGTATCGGAAGATGGCGCGGAAACCGACCTCGATCTGGGCCATTACGAGCGCTTTACCGGTGTAGACGCTAAAAAGAGCGACAACGTCACCACGGGCCAAATTTATTCAACCCTGCTTGCCAAAGAACGTCGCGGTGATTATTTAGGCGGCACTGTGCAGGTGATTCCGCACGTCACTGACCTGATTAAAGATTTCATCCTCAACGACACAGACGACGAAGATTTCATTTTGTGTGAAATCGGCGGAACCGTCGGCGATATTGAGGGCTTGCCATTCTTCGAAGCGATTCGCCAGCTACGCAACCAATTGGGTAAAGACCGCGTGATGTTTATTCACGTCACACTCGTGCCATATATTGCAGCGGCTAAAGAGCTGAAGACCAAGCCAACCCAGCATAGCGTAAAAGAGCTGCGCACGATTGGTATTCAGCCAGATCTGCTGTTATGTCGTGCCGAACAGGAAATTCCGCTATCAGAGCGCCGCAAGATTGCGTTGTTCTGTAACGTCGATGAGAAAAATGTGATTCCGGCACTCGATGCGGAATCCATCTACGCCGTACCTCGTCATCTGCATGAGGGCGGGCTAGATACCCAAGTGCTGCGCCATTTTAGTGTGCGCTCTAAACAAGCGCTAGAGCTGAAGAAATGGGATGGCGTGGTAGACCGCCAGCAAAATCCAACCGGTGAAGTGACCGTTGCCATGGTCGGCAAATACACCTCTATCGGCGATACCTATAAATCGATCAATGAATCGCTCGATCATGCAGGCTTTGCCAATAACGTGAAAGTCAATGTGCGCTGGGTGAATTCACGCGATTTCGAAAAGGCTGATATTGGCCGCAAACTAAAGGGCGTCGATGCGATTTTGGTGCCAGGCGGATTTGGCGAACATGGCGTGATGGGTAAAATCAAAGCCGTGAAATATGCACGGGAGAAGAAAATCCCGTATCTGGGCATCTGTTTTGGC